>CAQOJF010000018.1:0-19730 GCA_948848225.1 uncultured Eubacterium sp. | reverse complement strand
TACAGAAAACATCCGAATATTTGAGAGGTTGAGTTCAGTCTGATACGGAGCAGAGTGAGGTTGTTATGGGTAAATATAACTCAGCAGTAAGATGTGCACAGATAAGAGAATTAATTGAAGAAAATCAGTATTTGGAGGCAATGAAAGAGATTGAACAGATGGATTTTGAAAAGATTCCCTCCATTACAGATATATATTTATTTGCGGACATTTTTCTGAAAGCAGAGAAGCTGGATGTGGCGAAAGAGCTATATTATACCGTTTACCGCAGAACAGCCTCCCGCCCGGCACTGTACCGCCTGTTGATGCTGGTGATTCAGATGGGCGACATCGAAGAGGCAAAGGACTTGTATCTTGCCTACGAGATTATCGCAGGAATGACTCTTGATACCTATGAGCTGCGGTATCGTCTGGCGAAAGCAGAAGGCGAACCGAGAGGCCGCCTGATCGAGATACTGGAACAGCTCAAAGAGGATGAGTACACCGAGGAATGGGGATTTCAGCTTGCCAAGCTCTATGAGATAGAGGGGCGTAAACAGGATTGTATTCGGGAGTGTGAGGATCTGGAGCGCTGGTTTGGTACAGGTTCTATCGTGGAAAAAGCGAAGCTGTTGAAGAAAAAATGCAGGAATCCGTTCTGGGTAAAGCCCCAGCAGTTGGATATTCCAGAACCAGAAAAAGAAGAACCAGAACCGATATCATATGCACACGCCCCGGTTGCTGTGGAAAATATTATTCCAGAGCCCAGGATACAGGTGCAAGAAGAACCTTATAGTAAGGTGGTGAAGGGACCGGAACCGGAATCCGTGTCATTGGCGGGCACACCAGTTGTTGATGCAGGAGATACCCTGGTTAAGACAGAGGAAGTCCTTCCGGTTCGGCAAGAGGAGACTCCGAAGCCAGAGACGGAGGAAGTCCTTCCGGTCCGGCAAGAGGAGCTTCCAGAGCCACAGGCAGTAAAGGAAGAAGTGCCTTTTGAGGAGACAGTGACAGAAACAGAGTCTAAACCGGAACCCAAACCAGAACCAAAGCTGGAACCAGAAACGGAACCCACAGAGGATTTGGAAGACAGATCCAAAGAAGGATTATTTCATAAGATTGTAAACTATTTCAAGATAGATCTGGATACTTTTATCGAAGAAGAGGAAGAATTTCCTGAAGAACTGGATACCTATAAGCAGCAGTCTACTGCTGAGATCAATGTAAAGGCAGTTCTCGCCGAGGGGGTAGATCACGTCATGGAACAGCCGCCGCACGTACCGGAGCGGGAAGTGCTGGATGTGGAAAAGACAAAGAAACTTCCGGTGGAATCATTGGATGACCGGCTTCAGGAGATTCAGGAACACAGACAGGTAATCCGTCTGGAAGAAACGATGAAGCAGAACAAGAAGGCAACAAAGAGCCATCCCCTTGGAAAGTTCTCATCCGACGAGGAGATTCATGAGGATATATCCAGAAATGGGATTGGTTATCTGACGCTGAAAGGGGCGATGCACCGCCTTCGAAAGGACGATGGGATCGTTCACTTTGCCCTGACAGGAGGGGCTGAGGGTATGTCTCTGGCAGTGGCGAAGCGACTATGTAAAGAGTTAAAGAAATATCAGTACTTTGAAGCAAAAAATATCGGTAAGATCGAGGCCGATAAGCTGGATGAAGTGAATCTGGATGAGTGGGCAGAGAAGTTTATCGGGGGCTGTATGTATATATTGGATGCGCCATCCCTTACAGATACCAGCGTCAAAAAACTGATTGCCCTTATGGACCGCTATGAAAAGCAGATTGTCATCCTGTTGGAAGGCAGTTATGATGAGATGGATAGTTTTTTAAACTATCACAGAGAATTTGAAAAAAAGATAACTTATAAAATCAGGTTGTAAGCGGATCACGGATTTTGATTGGTACAAACAGCCTGAAATGGGGGAATTATGATGGACAAACAGGAATGGAAACCGGGAAATATGCTGTACCCGGTACCAGCAGTTATGGTGAGCTGCTGTAATGAAAAGGAAATGCCGAATATAATAACCGTAGCATGGACTGGGACCATTTGTTCCGATCCGGTTATGGTATCGATCTCCGTCCGACCGGAGCGCTATAGTTATGATATGATTAAGGAAACCGGAGAATTTGTAATCAATCTTACTACGAGAGATTTGACCCGGGCTGCGGACTGGTGTGGCGTAAAATCTGGGAGGGACGAGGATAAATTTCGGGAAATGTCGCTGACGCCTGGGCTGGCGCGTCATCTGGATTATGCACCGATTATCGTTGAGAGTCCAGTAAATCTTGAGTGTAAAGTGAGGGAAATCAAAGAGCTGGGGTCACATCACATGTTTATCGCCGAGGTTGTCGGGGTGCAGGTCAGTGAAAAATATTTGGATGAAAATGGAAAATTCTGGCTGAATCACTCGGATCTTGTGGCGTATTCTCATGGAGAATACTTTGTTTTAGGGGAAAAAATTGGGAAATTTGGTTATTCTGTAAAGAAATGATAATATTTTCTTAATAAAAGTAAAGAAATTGACATTTTACAAAATCAAGATCTGTGATATACTATATTAGTGTTGCAGAATTGTTTTTAATGGATGGAGATTTTTATATGAAACAATATATTATAAAAGGCGGACAGCCATTACAGGGAGAAGTATTGATCGGCGGTGCAAAAAATGCGGCGCTGGGCATCATTGTAGCGGCTATTATGGCAAATGAGCCTGTGACGATCGAAAATCTTCCAGATGTAGATGATGTCAGGGTCTTGCTGGATGCCGTAGAGGGAATTGGAGCGATCGTAGAGCGGTTTGACACACATACCGTTCGTATTAATGGAGCGCTCATTAATGACGTCAATGTCGACGATGACTATATAAGGAAAATCAGGGGATCCTACTATCTGGTAGGAGCACTTTTAGGGAAATACCGTAAAGCGGTGGTGGCACTGCCAGGGGGATGTCAGATCGGCAGCCGTCCCATCGACCAGCACTTAAAGGGATTTGAACAACTGGGGGCAAAAGTTACGATTCACAATGGAAAGATCGATGCCTGTGCAGAAAGACTCACAGGCAGTCATATATATCTGGATTGTCCCAGTGTAGGGGCTACCATAAATATCATGATGGCGGCATGCTTGGCAGAGGGAAAGACCATTATTGAAAATCCTGCCAAAGAACCCCATATCGTTGATGTGGCAAACTTCCTGAACAGTATGGGTGCCAATATAAAAGGCGCAGGTACGGATACCATCCGTATTCGTGGCGTGGAGAGCCTTCATGGCAGTGAATATTCTATCATACCGGATCAGATCGAGGCGGGGACTTATATGATGGCGGCTGCTGCCACCGGAGGGGATGTCTATATCCGAAACGTAATTCCAAAGCATCTTGAGGCCATTACTGCCAAGTTGATAGAGATCGGTGTAAGAGTCGAGGAGTACGATGACTGTGTGCGGGTATATTCAGATCACAGACTGGGATATGCCAATGTGAAAACTATGCCATATCCAGGTTTTCCTACTGATATGCAGCCCCAGATGGTGACGCTGCTTGCCCTTTCCATGGGAGTGAGCATTGTAACGGAGACCATATTTGAGACCCGGTTCAAATATATCAGTGAGCTTCGGAGGATGGGCGCCAATATCAACGTAGAGGGAAATGCCGCGATCATCACCGGAGTTGACGGATTTACTGGCGCTGTGGTGAGTGCTCCGGATCTGCGTGCCGGGGCGGCGCTGGTGATCGCTGGGCTGGTGGCAGATGGGTTTACGACAGTAGAACAAATTCAATATATTGAGCGAGGATATGAAAACTTTGAAGAGAAGTTGAGGGGCTTGGGAGGAGTTATCGAAAAATTTGACGCCGAAGACGAGCGGGCGGTAAATAAATTTAAACTCAAGGTAGGCTGATTTTATGAGTTGGATACTCCGAGCGCAGTCACCTAAAGTGGCTTCCAAACTGACCAAAACGTCCATTCTATGAGTGGGCGTTCTATATTATCATGCAGCTTGGCAACGGGTGGAAGGATACATTGTAATTTGAAGTAATCGATTTAAAGGGGCACAGAAGGAGGAGAAAAATGCAAGGAAAAGTACAGCAGATACTGGACGAGGTGGGAAAGGTAATCCGTGGAAAGGATGAGGCGATCCGTCTTGTTCTGACAGCGATTCTTGCCAAAGGACATATTTTGATCGAAGACATCCCAGGGGTGGGAAAAACAACTTTGGCGGTGGCGTTTTCCCGGGCTATGGAGCTGACGGAGAGACGTCTGCAGTTTACCCCTGACGTACTTCCCAGTGATGTGGTAGGATTTAATATGTTGGATGCCGATGGGGAAATGCAGTATAAGCCGGGAGCGATTCTATGTAATCTGCTCCTGGCAGATGAGATCAACCGTACTTCCACCAAGACGCAGTCAGCGCTTTTGGAGGTAATGGAAGAGGGACAGGTAACGGTAGACGGTGTGACGAGACAGCTGCCAAATCCTTTTGTTGTCGTAGCTACCCAGAATCCGGTGGGATCTGCCGGAACCCAGATGCTGCCGGAATCCCAGCTGGATCGTTTTATGATCCGGATTTCCATGGGATATCCAGAGATGGAAGAAGAGATGCGTCTGATCAAGGAGCGCCAGGAGGCGAATCCCATTGATTACATAGAGGAAATCATAACCAAACAGGAGTTATTGGAAATGCAGGAGCAGGTGCGTTCGGTATTCATAGATGATAAGGTACTGAAGTATCTGTCAAAGATCGTGGTTGCTACCAGAAATCACTCCATGTTGTCTCTGGGAATCAGTCCCAGGGGAACCCTTGCCTTTGTGGATATGTCAAAAGGGCATGCCTTTATGAGCGGAAGGGATTATGTGCTGCCGGAAGATGTAAAAAAGGTGGCAAAAGCAGTTCTTGCCCACCGCCTTCTTTTGAATGGAAAAGCACGCATGAGCCATGTGACGGCTGAAGATATTGTAGGTGAGATTGTAGAGAAAACCCAGGCACCGAAACTGTAATTCAGGTACTTAAGTTTGAAAACTTACAGATAAGGAGGTGCCGGGATGACTTTTGGTACTCTGATTTATTTTTTCATATTGCTGACGGGTCTCCTTATTTCAGTGGTGTGTCTGCAATACGGTACAGTGGCGGTGATGGGGGCTTTGATTATCGTGCCTGTGTTTATGCTGGCATTTCTTATTGTTATGCGCTATCATACAACAGTGGAAGTCGAGTGCAAAAATCCTCTGGCAGAAAAGGATTCAATGGAAAAACCGGCGCGGGCGACGATTGCCTTGTCGGTGGAAAATAATGGGCGGTTTTTGCCCATTTCAAAGGGGATCGCCTGGGTTCGCTATGAGAATTTTTTCTCTGGAGAAAAGGGAAATATGAAAGTGCGGTTTTCTGTTGATACAGGGAAACGGAGAGGACGAAGGATTCCGGTGGTGATTCATCATTGTGGTAATGTGTCGATCCAGGTTGAGAAAGTTAGAATCTATGACTATCTTAACCTTTTTGCTACAACTATTGGGAAAAATTACGAGGTTCAGGATGTACTTGTCATGCCCCCTCTAAAAGAGATCTACCTTGGAAAGGACCGCTGGTATAACGAGACAAATGAAGACAGCGACCGTTTTTCCATGTACAAGAAAGGAGATGATCCCTCCGAGATCTTTGATATCCGGGATTTTAAGGATGGCGACCGGATTCAGCAGATACATTGGAAGCTCAGCAGCAAAGCGGGACATTATATGGTAAAGGATGGAAGCCTTCCTCTGGCAAAAGCGGTACATATTTTTCTGGATCTGTGTGCCGGGGATGAGCAGACGGCGGATTTGCTCGTGCAGGGCATATATTCCGTATCCATGGAATTGATGTCACAGGGGGTGCCCCAGCATTATATCTGGTATGACAGCATTAATGAGATTATTCAGGAGAAACTGATCGAGCATGAGGAGGAATTGTTCTGGATGTTCGAGGATCTGTTTAAGTGCAGAACTACGAAGGACCCAGAGGAACTGATTCGGGCATACATCGAATGGGAAGATGGGCGCCCCAAGGAATCCGGGCTTTATCTCACGGTTGCGGATCATCCAGAGTCGGATTTGGATGGACTTGGAATAGGAGAATTAATGGTTCTTGATTTACGGGAGGATTAGGAGGTACCATTATGAAAAACGGTAAGATAGTGAATTTCGTATTGGAAATTAGCCAGGTGTTCCTTGTGTTCTTAGGAGTATACTCGGCAGTGATGTGTGCAGCACTAAGCCTTTCACTGCCGGTGAACCGCATGGTGGCGACGCTGGTCCTTCTCAGTGCCGCGTTTTTATTTTATGGTTTGTTTACGGTGTTGGAAACCTTCCGCCGGGGAAAGCTTTATGGAATGCTCGGTATTACCGTATTTGTGATCCTGGTAATTCTCCGTTTTCGGATTGTTCTGCTGAAAGGCGCTGTAACGATCATTAATACGTATTTGAAGGAATTTATGAATTACACCCAGAGTAGTATCACTCTGTTATCAAGTAAAGGATTTGCCGGGGAAAGTGCTGGTCTGGAGTATTGTACGACGCTTGTCACAATAGTTGTCGCTGGCTATCTCATCGCGTTGATCAGCAGCTGTTTTTATCGGAAAAGACGGTCTTCCGTATATATGGGAGCTACGATACTTTTCTTTCTGGTGCCAGTATCAGTGGGAAAGATCGGATATTTTTCCAATGTAATTACATATATCTTTGCTTCGATGGCAGTGGTGGGAACCCGTTTTCTGCGTTCGGATACGACGGATAAACGGATGCGCCAGAAGCTTTCTCTGGTTCTGACAGGAGTTGGCGTGGCAGCGGGCCTGGTGACATGGTTGTTCTTGCCGCCGCAGAGATACGATGCCAATATGGATCAGATTGTGGAGATTAAAAATTCTGCCCTTGCCCTCACCACATGGGAAAAAGAAGATCTAATGACATGGTTCCGGGAATATTTTAGCGGTGATGTCATGGAATATGGAAAGATCGGCAAAAAGAACAGTGTCAAACGCAGTGGAAAGAAGCTGTTAAAAATCAGCGGTGATTTTGATATAAATCATGGCTTATATCTGAAAGGATATACCGGTGCGGTGTATTCAGACAATCGGTGGCATCAGTTCAAGGATGAGGACGGGCAGTTTGAGAAGGAACGGGATCAGCTGGCAGCGGATGGATTATCAGTGGACAACTGGCATACGGTTCTTAGAAATCAGATCGGTGACAGCCAGACCACAGGAAATGATAAGTTGTGGTCTTCCGGTAAGATTACCATCCGTAATCTGGCTTTTGGATATGGAAATTATATCATTCCATATTTTCCTGCCACCTCCTTTTTTTCTACAGGTGGTCGAATGAAAAATACTGTCCCAGGGATTCAGTATGAGACAGAGTATTTTCCATTTCTTTGTACAGAGTTGAAGAGCGGTGTGGCATCCAACAACTATCGTCTTGCGGCAAACGAATACTGGGTGAATTCTCAGGTGAACCGGGAGCGGCTGGAAAATTTTGCAAAGAAATATTATACCAGTGTTCCAGAGGGAGTATCTGGGATCGTGGATCAGTATAAGAATTACCTGAATTCCCAGAATGGGCTTCTGGATCAGTATAACCAGGGAACCGCTTCCCTGTATCAGATTATTGAGGAAACCCGTAACTTTATCATGAATGATACAGAGTATACCCTTTCGCCAGGAAAGACTCCGGGTGATGAGGATGCAGTTCAGTATTTTTTAGCCACCAATAAAAAGGGGTACAGCAATCACTATGCCACAGCGGCGGCGGTGCTTCTGAGGAGTATCGGGATTCCGACGCGATATGCCGAGGGGGTATATATCAGCAAGGAAAAGCTGGCGGATGTAAGAAATGCGGCTACAGAGATTGAGGTGACCGATAAAAACCTCCATGCCTGGGCAGAGGTATACCAGGAGAATTATGGATTTGTTCCTTTTGAATTCACACCGGGGATTGGCGAAGAAGACGCAGAGGAGTCCCAGGTAACGGAGGAAGATGATAATAATGGCAGTTCCCAGGGCCAGAATCAGGGAGGCACAGACACCGCTTCGCCCCAGATGCCTACCCCGACTCCGGAAGATAACGAGATGGAATTTGAAAATATCGAGACAGACAATTATAATCACGATAAGGAAGACGAAGAGGCAGAGGATGCCAAACCTGAACCAGAGGAGAAGAAGGACAAGGAAAAGGAAGATGTTTCCGGCGGCATGGTATGGTGGAAGGTTCTGCTCTGGATCCTGCTTGGACTGGTTCTATTTGCTGTAGCGGCAGAGGGACAGCGCCGGCTGAGATTCCTTATTTTTGAAAAAAATATAAAGAAGAAGAAACATGGCAGGCAGATTATCATATACTACCGGCATTTGGAACCGGTATTGAATCATACTGGAATCCGCTACCGTGGGCAGAGTGTAGAAGAATTTGCTGAAATGATCTCACAAACCTATGGAATGAAGCAGGAGGAAGCGTATGAATTTGTGTCCATCGTATTTTGTGCAAGTTTCAGCGCTAAAATTTTTGACCGGGAAGAGATGCTGCGATTCTGGAAATTATGCCGCCTGATCCGTCATAAGATCTATGCTGGTCAGGGGGGAATAAAAAAACTGTATTATATGTATGTGTATTGTCTATAGTTCCGATTCTTGCGCCGTTGAGCCAGAAAAAAGAATCCCGAACCAATCTGTGGAAACTTAGTATTTATTAAGTTTCCGGCGAATTGGTCTGGGATTCTTCTATTCTACACGATGTTTAAGGATGATTTCTTCAAAACGACGGTTGGAAGCCTGCATCTCTGCTTCGGTTTCGAGGATCTCAATCTCTGAGTTCTCCTGATCCAGCTCTTCCAGAAGGTCGAATAGATCATCATCTGTGAAAAATGTCTCCATATGTCCTCCTTGTTCTACCGCTTATTGTATACACAGTGTAGCACATCTGGCGGTTTTAAACAAGAGAATTCTAAGAGTTTATAACTATTTTACTTTTTCCGAATGAGGAAGGCTGATCCGGCAGAACCGCCTCATAAACTGCTTGTAATTGAAAGGAAGCAGCGGGTAAATATAACTTTTTCCAGAAATTGTCTTATTCCGCACGATGCAGAGAACCGTGAGAAAAATGCCGGCAGCATAACCATATACGTGGAAAGCAGCTGTCAGACAGATCAGGATAAGCCGCATAAATTTCAGGGCATAGCCGAGCTCAAAACTTACCTGCGTGTAGTTCGCGACGGCCACAAATGCCATGTAGAGCATGATCTCAGAATTGAACCATCCGGAACTAACCGTATAATCTCCCAGAACAATACCGGCTACGACACTGAGAGGCGTACTGAACATGGTAGGTGTGTTCAGGGAAGCCAGACGCAGGCCGTCAATGGCAAATTCCAGTATGAGCAGCTGCATAAAGATCGGTATATTGATGGGGTCTTCAATAACAATAAAGGAAAGGCATTCCGGGATCCATTCCGGTCTCATAAACAGCAGTAAAAAGGTTGGGGTCAGCAGTACGGCAAGGATGTTGATGATGATCCGGGATATCCTCAGATACGTGCCGGTGACCGGAGGGAAATAGTAATCATCAGCATCTTCGATAATATCAAAAACAGAAGTTGGAAGAATCATTGCTGACGGGGAGGTGTCTACCAGGATCACAATACTGCCCTCTAAAATGCTGGCAGCAGTGGTATCTGGACGTTCCGTAAATTTGAATTTGGGAAAGGGATTGTACCATTTGTGCTGATAAAGACATTCTGCCAGGCTTTCCTGATTCATGGTCAGGGCGTCTATATCGATTTTGCCCAGCCGGTTTTTGATGTCTTGTAACATCTTAGGTTCCACCCGGTCTGACATATAGGCGAGAACTACATCGGTCCGGGAACTGTGTCCCACCGTGTTCATTTCCATCACGAGCTTAGGGGAGCGGATACGGCGCCGGATCAGTGCCGTATTATACACGACGGTCTCTACAAAGCCATCTTTGGATCCACGCATAACCTTATCTTTTTCCGGTTCGTCCACACCTCTGGCCGGATATGTCCGGAAGTCCATCGCAAGAAATTTGTCATAGCCGTCGATCACCAGAATCGGAACACCGGACAGCGTTCTCTGAATCAAAGCATTTTCATCTGATATCAGGTCGATTTCTCCGTAGGGAAGAGCATTTTTTAGAAAATCATGGGCTGTCTCCGGCATCTGATCCGGTGTCAGTTTGTATAGATATTCTAGTATCTTTTCCATAACTTCATCTTTACAGAAGCCATCAATAAAATAAAAACAAGCCGCTCGGCCACCGATCGTCACCACCCTGTAGATCAGATCAAAACTTTTATCCACCTGAAAAAGTTCATCGATCATTTTTTTATTTGTGTTAAAATCTTTGGAAAAAGTCTCAGACATCCGCGCTGCCTCCTCTGATCATTTTGTATTTCTGATTTATTATGACCAGCCCCGAAATTAAATATACTTGTTTATGAAAAATATTGCTTTATTTGTAAAAATTCTATATAATGTAAAAAAGAGGTCAAAGGAGGAATTTGTCGGCATGAGTATTATTCAGGTGGATAAAATCAGGTGTGTAGGGTGCAATGCCTGTGTGAGGGCTTGCCCGGTGGGGGATGCCAATGTGGCGAAGATGGATGACGAGGGGAATCTCAGGATTAGGATTGACGATGAAAAATGTATCAAATGTGGAGCCTGTATTCAAGCATGTTCTCATGATGCCAGAACCTTTGAGGATGACATCGAGGCATTTATGAAAGACTTGAAGAGTGGGGGAGAGATCGCTGTTATCGCGGCGCCGTCTGTAAAAGTTGCCTTTGACGGCAACTGGCGCCATGCCTTGCAGTGGCTGCGCAATCAGGGGATCAAAAAGATATATGATGTATCTTTTGGAGCAGATATCTGTACTTGGGCGCATTTGAGGTATTTGAAAAAACATTCCAGTGAAAAATTGATTTCTCAGCCCTGTGCGGCCGTAGTGAATTATGTACTCCGTCACAGACCAGAATTGATCTCTCATCTGTCTCCGATACATAGTCCGATGCTTTGTCTGGCAGTATATATGCGGAAAGTATTGAATTTTAAAGGCAGGATAGCGGCGCTTTCGCCATGTATTGCGAAAATTGATGAATTCAGGGAGACGGGTCTGGTGGATTACAATGTTACCATGGATCATTTGAAAAAATATTTTGACAGAGAGAATGTAAATCTTCCGGAGATCAAGATCTATAGTGAGTTTGAATTTGATGACTGCCAGGGATTAGAGGGTGCGATCTATCCGAAACCAGGCGGCCTGATGAATAACCTGTTGTATCACGAGCCCTATATGAATGTCATCACGTCCGAGGGAACAGAAAAATTGTATCGCGAACTGGATATTTACATCGAACAGGATCAACGGTGTCTGCCAGATTTATTTGATGTACTGAATTGTGAAAACGGCTGCAATGGAGGACCGGCGATCGGGGTAGATTATCAGCGTTTTGCCATGAACGACATCATGCATGACGTAGAGACCTATGCTCATAAAAAAAGAGTTTCTGAGAGGAAAAAAACCAGAAAGGGTTTCGAAGACAAGCAGTTTGCAGAATTTGATAAAACCCTTGTGCTTGAGGATTTTATGAGAACCTATGAAGCACATCGTGTCGACACGCTGGAGGTATCAGAGGAGCGGATCGCAGAAGCTTTTGCTTTACTTGAAAAGCAGACACAGGTCGAGAAGCATTTCGACTGCCATGCCTGTGGATATAGATCATGCCGTGAGATGGCGATTGCTCTTGCCAGGGGAATCAATGAGAAAGAGAACTGCCATCAGTACATGATGAACAGCATTAAGAAAGAACGCCAGAGAGTGGCAGAGGTCAACAACGAAGTTGTAGCTATGAACGAGGAGCTTATGGATATTTTTGGCGAGCTGACAAAGAGTATCGAGATGGTCAAGGAACAGGCTGATATCATTCGTGAATCTGGTTATCGCAGTTCCGAAGAGATGACGGCAGTGGCAGAGCATATGTCAGGGCTCAATAAACTGAACGAGAATATTTCTGATTCCATACAGGACATTAACATGAATGTGGAGAAGTACAACCAGATGACAGAAGACGTAGAAAATATTGCCGGAAAGATCAACCTTCTGTCCCTGAATGCAGCCATCGAGGCGGCAAGAGCAGGGGATGCCGGCAGGGGATTTTCCGTGGTTGCCACCAACATTCGTGATCTGTCCGAGAATTCAAAGGATGCCGTGGGAAGCGCCAGGGAGAACGACGAGGGAATTCACCAGGCCATCGACAGCATCAACAAAATTATAGATAACTTTAATGACGAGATCAAAGGGTTGATGGACTCCGTGGAAGCAGCTGTGAGCCATATGGGCAATTCTTCTGAGAACAGCAGTATTATTCAGAGTTCTATGTTAGAGGTTTCCAAAACAGCGCAGAAGGTGCAGGAGGTTATAGAGAAAACAAATCTTATTCTTGCGGAATAAGTGTGAATCAAGCAGTACGGGAATTTTGAATAATGGGAAGCTGGTAAAGCATATGTAAACCTCCAAACTTATGTAAGATATAGAGGTGCTCTCTAAAAGTTAGGTTTTTTAAGCGTAGCAGGTTTTATGACTGCTACGCTGTTTTTACTTTTTGGGAAACTTCTTGTTTTCTATAAGGCAGGGGGGGACAAGACCGTTCCCTTTCTGCCAATTCTGCGTTAATAGTTGACAAATATACAGCCGGCATATAAAATTAGAATGCACAAGGATTAATAAACACTGCTTTTCTTTGGATCAATGACGCAGTGTGGCAAAAGGTGTCAGGACACCAGAAAGAGAGGAAATTATGAGCATACCGGGTGACCCCATTATTCTGCTTAGTTATACCAACACACAGCTGAGGGATCAATACGCGACATTGGAGGAATTCTGCAAGACAAATGATATTGACGAGGAGACCTTGAAAGAGAATCTTGGCAGTCTGGACTATCATTATGATGAGGTGACAAATCAGTTCATATAATATACATGGATATTGAACATATTACATTTAAACACGAGATAAAAATCGAAGATTATAACGAGCTGCGGGGAAGCGTGGATTTTATACGGATCACGCCCAAGCGCGCGGCGTGTGCCCTGGCAAATTCGCTGTATAAGATCGTAGCCATGGACGGGAAAATTCCCGTGGGCATGGCGCGGGTGGTAGGAGATGGCGGATATGTATATTTTATCTGTGATGTGATCGTGCATCCGGAGTACCAGTCCCAGGGGCTGGGAAGAAAAATCATAGAACATGTTCTGAACTGGCTGGAAAGCCAGGTGGAGGATGGGGAGACCATTATGGTCAATCTCATGTCCGCCATGAATAAGGAAAGCTTTTATAAGAAGCTTGGTTTTCATCAGAGGCCCTTTGGCAATCATGGTTCTGGCATGTCGAAGTGGATCAGCAGACAGGAAGGAAAAGGAGATGGGTGATTTTGTATGAATATAAAGACAGAGTGTCTTACAGCAGGATAGATACAGAGGGGAAGATCAAAGTACATGCAGTGGTGAATGCCCTTCAGGACTGCTGCCTGTTCCACAGTGAAGAGGTGGGGCGTTCCTGTATGGACCTGAGAGAGGATGCCCATGCGTGGCTTGTGAACTCCTGGGATATTGTATTTAAGAGGCGTCCTTCTATGGGGGAAGAGTTTGTGGTACGTACCTGGCCTTACCGGTTCCGGGGGATTTTTGGCATGCGGAATTTTCTTATGGAGAGCATGGAGGGAGAGACTCTCGCCTATGCGGATTCCCAGTGGTTTTATTTTAATCACAAAACAGGAAAACCGATTCGTGCCAGCCAGGAGGAAGTGGAGCCTTTTGGAATGGGAGAGCCCTATCCCATGGAATACAAATCAAGAAAAGTTGCCTGCCCGGAGGGCATGGAATGTGTCGGCATGGTAAAAATGTGCGAAAATCATCTGGACACCAACTGGCATGTGAACAATGGAGAATATATCCGGATCGCAGCAGATTATCTGCCACAGGGATACCAGGTGGATGAGCTGCGGGCAGAATACCGGCTGGCAGCTAAGCTTGGAGATGAGGTTCACATCTATACGAAGGAAGAAGAGGGCTGCTTTTATGTGGTGATGACGGATAAGGAAAAATCTCCCTATGTGATCACCTGTTTCACCGGTGGAAGAAAAGTAATGTAGTAAATGAAAGGATAAGGATAACATAAAATGAAATTAGAGGAAAAGCTGCTGGGGAGAGTCTCCAGACTTTATGTCACTCGATTTACGGCAAACGGGATTTATCTGGGTTCTTATGAGCAGCCGGATTTTAGCGTGCTTCTGCCGAATAACCAGGTTCCGGAAGGGGTAAAAAAAGGAGATATATTATTTGTATTTATCTACCGGGATTCAGAGGACCGTCTGATCGCAACCATGGAGAAACCCTATATTTCCCTGGGGGAAATGGCGAGACTCCGGGTGACGGATGTGACGAACATCGGCGCATTTTTGGATTGGGGACTGGCGAAGGATCTATTTTTGCCTTTTAAAGAGCAGACACACCGGGTAAAAAAAGGAGAGGAAGTGCTGGCGGCTCTCTACATCGACAAGAGCAGCCGGCTTTGTGCGACGATGCACATCTATGAGTATCTTTCTACCAGCGGCGATTTTCAAAAAGGGGACCATGTGGAAGGGGTGGTATATCAGATCACCGATTCCTTTGGGGCTTTTGTAGCGGTACAGGACAAGTATTCTGCGCTGATCCCCCATAATGAAATGAACCAGGAGATTCATGTGGGTGACAATCTTCAGGCAAGGATCAAAGAAGTCCGGGAGGATGGCAAGCTGACACTGAGCCTGCAGGAGAAGGTAAAAGTTCAGATGGGGATGGATGCAGAGGTTATACTGGAAAAATTAGAGGCGGCGGGAGGAAGCCTGCCCTTTCATGACAAGACTTCCCCAGAGATCATTAAAAGAGAGTTCCGCATGAGTAAAAATGCCTTTAAGAGGGCGATCGGCCGGCTGATGAAACAGAACCGCATCGAGATTCTTGAAGATGGAATCCGTCTTCTGTAGGCCGAAAACCATCCAGAATTGTATTTAATAAATTGTTAGGAGTTCCAGAAGGAATGAAGGATATCTTTCATTCCTTTTTTGTTTGTGATATCATAAGGAATCCATTCTTTGGGAAAAAGCTCCAGATAACTTTTCTGGGCGAACCGTTCATCTAACAGCAGGATCACGCCCTTGTCCTTGTCCGTGCGGATCACTCTGCCGCCGGCCTGAAATACTTTGTTGATACCGGGATAGAGATAGGCATAATGAAAGCCGCTCCCTTTGTGTACATCGTAATAGCTTTTGAATAACTCCCGTTCGTTACAGACCTGGGGCAGCCCGGTGCCCACAATGGCAGTTCCGATCAGCCGGTCCTCCTTCAGATCGATCCCCTCTCCAAAGATGCCGCCCATCACGCAGAAGCCAACAAGAGTATCGGCATTTTTCGAGTCAAAGGCATTTAAGAAGGCTTCTTTTTCTGATTCCGTCATGAAGGGGCCCTGTACAAGGATTCTTGTGCCCTCTGGCTGGTTCATCTGGTCAAGAACATGATTTAAAAAGGCATAGGAGGGAAAGAATACCATATAATTTCCCTGCCTGGCTGCTGCGAATTCCTCGATATAACCGGCAATTTTCTTATATTCACTGGTACTTCGGCGGGTGTACTTACTAGTGACGTCATTAGCGATGATGATTCTTCGCTGGTCACTGGAAAAGGAGGATCTGGCATATACTGCATAATCGTCCTCCACTGTGGAGAGCTGCTCCCTGTAATAGCGTACAGGCAGCAGTGTGGCAGAAAAAAGTACGGTTCCTCTGGCATAATCAAGAGCCTCTGCCAGCCGGGCCGAAGGATCCATGCACTGCAGTTTGATGCGGAAATTCATGGATTCATCATAATCCGTATAGATCCGGTAGCTGTCATCCAGCAGATCATACATATTCAGAAAATGCCGCACATCAAAGAACAGGTTCAGTACCGTCTCCCGTTCCGGCAGATCTTTTACTTCTTTAGTGAAGAGTTCGTAACTGTTGATTACCCGCATAAGCTGAAAGCAAAAAGAGGAGATATCTTCCAGGATCTCAAATTCATCACATTCGTGTTTCCATTGCAGCATGGTCTTATTGCATTTTTCCAAAGCCGCCACGAAGATCTTCATGATATATTTTACTTCCGGCGGATAATGACTGGCAGCCTCCGCATTCAAAATCCGTTTTACCTTGAGAAAATCCTCCTTGACCAGAACGGCGCTGTACATTTCCCTGGCGCGCTCCACCAGATTGTGGGCTTCGTCGATTAAAAAAATAAAACTCTCTTTGTTTCCCTCGGAAAAAAAGCGCCGGAGATAGACATTGGGATCGAAGGCATAATTGTAGTCGCAGATGATGCTGTCGGCAAACAGAGAGGCATCCAGGCACATTTCAAAGGGGCATACCTGATGTTTTTCCGCATAGGCAAGAATCGTATCCCGGTCCATGTTCGCCTCGTGGATCAGCATATCGTAGACGCAGTCATTTACCCGGTCGTAGTGCCCTTTGGCATGGGGACAGGAGGAGGGATTGCACTCCGGACGTCCTTCCAGAAAACAGAGCTTCTCCTTTGCCGTAATGGTGAGGTATTTGAAGCTCAGATTTTGGGAGGAAAGCAGTTCAAAACACTCCTGCGCCACCGTCCGGGTGATGGTCTTTGCCGTCAGGTAAAAGATCCGGTCAGCCAGTCCTTCCCCCATTGCCTTAACCGAAGGAAAAACGGTGGAAATCGTTTTCCCGACGCCGGTAGGCGCCTGAATAAAAATTTTCTTTTTATGTTCAATGGTTTTATAAACACAGGCGGCGAGATCTCTCTGCCCTTCCCGGTAGGGGAAGGGAAATTCAAGATCCCGGATCGTCTCATTTCTTTCCTGCTTCCAGTCATACTCATAAATAGCCCAGGGTTCGTAGCGGCTGATCAGATCTTCAAACCAGCTTCGTATCTCCAAACTGGTATAGGTCTCTTTGAAACGGCGCTCTTCCTCCGACTCCAGGTGGCAGTAGGTCACCTGAACGGAGATGAATGCCGGGTTTTCCCGCTCACAGATCATATAAGCGTAGCACATCGCCTGCGCTTTGTGCACCAGAACCGGTTCCTTCAGCTGATGGATGTCCATATAGACGCCCTTGATTTCATCTACCATGATCTCCGATCCGTCCCGCAGTACTCCGTCGGCACGTCCCTCCACCTTTAGTTCAAAGGTGCTTCCAGATGTTTTGCTTGTTAATGAGACGCACGTAAATAAAGGCACCTCTGCCTCATATCCGATGCCCATTCGTTTTTGTATTTTGCGGTGGATCTTATTTCCCAGTGCCATGGCTTCTGTGTTTTTGGTGCCGAAGCCTGTAGAATTGATATCTCCCTCCCGAAAAATAAATTCTACCAGATTGCGCACTGAGATTTTTACGGTGTTGTTTTCTTTTTTCATAGGATCATTATAACAAAATTCAGGGAAAAAGTATAGCGGGAAGAGCGAAAAACAATATTCCACAGTCAAACCTGCAAGAAAGACTGGGGAGATTGCGTGAAAATATTATTGCAAACGCGTGCTATGACAGTGAAGAAATTATAAATATTTGGGAAAATAAATTATCTTGGAGAAATTTCAATTGTTGACAGTCTGTAAACGATAATTATTTAACGAACACTTGAAATATTCACACTTTCGCGATATGATAAATAAAAGTAATTTTCAAAAGTAGGGACTGATTTATACAAAAAAGTTATTTCGTCTTCTAACATAGAACGTGGCATAGTTACTGATGAACTTACAGAGCTCGTTTTAGTGCTAACATATTGACCCGCCTTAGACAAAATCAATATGTTTCGTAAGAGAACATAGAAATGATATATGACCTTAGAGTCTAAGGTTGATTATGTTCTTGAATTTAATCAGAAAATAACACAGGAAGGTAAATGATATGAGTATTAGTGGCGAAGGACAAATGGTATTAACATTTGATAGTGACATATCCGTTGTAGAAACAACTGAAAAAATATACCCAGAGGTAGTCTTTGACTTTAATTCACTATTCGATGTTCAATTAATATGAACAATAATAACTCAATGGCTATTCTCGGAGACAGTCTCTCTGTTCTAAAAAAGATGAAAGAAAGGTCTGTGCAACTTATATTTGCCGATGCTCCATATAACATTGGTAAAGACTTTGGTAACAACAGTGACAAATGGGAAAGCGTACAAGCTTACCTAGAGTGGTGTAAATTATGGATTGATGAATGTATGCGTGTCCTCTCAGAAAATGGTACAATGTATTTTATGACAGCAACACAGCATATGTCATATTTGGATGTATTTGCTTCAGAAAAGTATAATGTTTTATGTCGTATTATCTGGTCATACGATAATTCAGGTGTTCAGTCAAAGAAAATATATGGTTCTCTTTATGAACCTATTTTGATGATAACAAAGAATAGCAAGACTTCATATGTTTTCAATCTTCTTATATTCCCGATAGGCGTAAGCCGCTGTCAGGAAAACCACAGCTCCGGTAAGGCACAGGCTGAGGGCCATATTTCGAATTACACCTACCTGGGTTAAGTAAGTGGGCAGGTAGCCGGCTATATGGAGCAGGATGGCAGCCGGAAGAAGAAATCGTTTCCTGATGTTTTGAATGGCGAGAAAGATCAGGATGGTCAGCGCGGACTGAAAGATCAGCGCCAACAGCCGCTCGGAGCCCGCTGCCACGTTTTCTGCTGGCGGAATTGCGATCAATTCACCGATGGCATTTCTGTAATCCGTGAGTGCCTCCCCCTTCAGATCCAGCTTTGCCAGGTACTCTTCCATACCCAGAGAGTTTACCATGAGCGCTAAAATAATATTTCCCATAAAAAGGGAACTGCCGTATGCGATAGTCTCAAAACCGCCGTGGCCGATGCCGAACATCAAGGCATTTGCTTTTCCAGGGCGATCTTTCATAAAGTATCGTAGTCCAAAATATTTTCCCATTTCCTCAAAAACACCAGCGGCGACAGCGCCGTAAAGCGCATACCACACCGGATGCGTGGAGCGGTTTAAAACGTCCTTAAAAGAAAACAGGTTGAACAGGAGGACATTTAGAATTCCTTCCGCCACAAAGGCAAAAAGTACATAAAAACCCATGCCGATAAAAAATGAGGAAAGTTTGGCTCCGGTCTTTGCGCGAAAATAGCCAAGAAAGATAAAAGGGACCGCGGTGCAGAACAGTGCCACAACGATCATACTGCTGAGGGCAGCGCCCGAGAATTTATCTGCTGCGAGTAAAGCGTTCATAGTGTTATCCTTTCTGATGTGTAATTCTGTCATATATCATACCTCTTCTGCCCGGACTTGGCAAATGAATTTTTTGTGACATCAGGAATTTGGTTAAGTATGTATACATGAAAAACTCCAGCAAGACCATAAGGAAAATAAGGTCAGCCGAAGTTTTTCCAACGTACTGTGGGACTGAAATGGTACTATTTTAAATCTTCAAGACATTTTGCAACATCATCCTGCTTGTTAGGATATAGATGTGCATATGTACCCAGCGTTATATTTACATTGTCATGCCCAAGGCGCTCCGATATGACAAGAGGATTGAAATCGAGTTCGATCAGTAGGGACACATGGGAATGCCGTTACGGTATAATAACGACAAACGGAAAAAGCCTTGATTTTCAAGGGG
>CAQOJF010000017.1:0-61614 GCA_948848225.1 uncultured Eubacterium sp. | reverse complement strand
ATCAATTTGTTATCAAAAGACCTTTCCAAAGTCCGCAAACCCGCATAAACACTGGATTCACTAAGCATTTTTGCTTATTCGAACTCTATCGTCCCAGGCGGTTTACTCGTCAGATCATACATTACCCGGTTAACCCCCTTGACCTCATTGATGATCCGGTTCATTACCTTCTGCAGCACCTCAAAGGGAATCTCCGAGCACTCTGCTGTCATAAAATCCGTGGTATTCACGGCGCGGAGCGCCACCGCATAATCATAGGTTCTCTCATCCCCCATCACTCCCACGGAGCGCATATTCGTAAGAGCTGCAAAATACTGCCCAAGTCCCTCGATACCAGCATTGGCGATTTCTTCACGGTAGATCGCATCGGCATCCTGGACGATACGCACTTTCTCTTCGGTAACCTCACCAACAATACGGATTCCCAGACCCGGTCCAGGGAACGGCTGACGGCTCACGAGATATTCTGGGATGCCAAGTTCTCTGCCGGCATTTCGCACCTCATCCTTGAAAAGTAGACGGAGAGGTTCGATAATTTCCTTAAAATCCACGCAATCAGGAAGGCCGCCTACATTGTGATGAGACTTGATCACTGCAGATTTGCCCAGACCAGACTCGATCACGTCCGGATAGATCGTTCCCTGTACGAGAAAATCCACGGCGCCAATCTTCTTTGCCTCTTCCTCAAATACGCGGATAAATTCCTCACCAATGATCTTACGTTTTTCCTCCGGCTCGGTGATGCCGGCAAGTTTTTCATAAAAGCGCTGCTGACAGTTCACCCGTATAAAATTCAGGTCATAAGGGCCATCCGGGCCAAATACTGCCTCAACTTCATCTCCCTCATTCTTGCGCAGAAGCCCCTGGTCCACAAAGACGCAGGTCAGCTGCTTTCCGATGGCCTTTGACAAAAGAACGGCTGCCACAGAAGAATCTACACCACCAGAAAGAGCGCAAAGTACTTTTCCACTGCCAACTTTTTCACGCACTGACTTTATCGTATCCTCCACAAAAGAAGACATTTTCCAGTCGCCGCTGCAGTTACAAACCTTATATACAAAGTTGGAAAGCATTTTCATTCCTTCCTGAGTGTGCAAAACCTCCGGGTGGAACTGGGTCGCATAGAGATTCTTCTCTGGCAGCTCCATTGCAGCCACTGGGCAGACTGGCGTTGTGGCGCTGACAGTAAAACCAGCCGGAGCCTTAGCGATATAATCCGTATGGCTCATCCAGCAGATCGTGCTTTCACTGACGTCGCCAAAGAGCAGGGAAGACTTATTCACTTTTACCTCGGTCTTGCCATACTCGCTGACTGGGGCAGTCTCCACTTTTCCACCAAGCAGATGCGCCATCAACTGAGAGCCATAGCAGATGCCAAGGATCGGAATGCCAAGCTCAAAAATCTCCTTATCATAACTCGGCGAGTCCTCTCCATATGCACTGTTCGGACCCCCGGTAAAAATGATTCCCTTGGGGTTCATTTCCCTGATTTTTTCCAGGCTCAGCGTATGGGGATGCACTTCACAATACACATTGCATTCCCTGACACGTCTGGCGATCAGCTGATTATACTGTCCACCAAAATCCAAAACGATGACAAGTTCCTTTTCCAATGCTGTCTCCTCCTTCTCGTTGTTTCAGCCGGACGAAGTACCGGCCAGATGAAAATATTATATATTTAGTTAACATAAAACAACTCAATATCTGTTGTGCTAGGACGTGTCTGAAAACTCATTCCTACGTTCTGCACGCCCCAATTTGTAGGAGACTATACCTCATTCGGTCAACGCAGCCCGCTAGACCACCCTCATTCGGCATAAATCTCCTACAAATTGTAACACACGGCCCGCAGAAAGCAGTTTTCAGATACACCCTAGTATACCAAGAAATCAGAAATTTGGCAAGCGCCACCAAAGACAAATAGGAAACTATCAAAACGTTCGTTGACAGGACAAACGACAGCGGCCAGGCAAAGCCAGCCGCTGTCGTTCTCATGGCATGTTCCACGTTTTTCTATCCCTTACGCCCCTGCAATTGCGTAAGCTGTCATTTTTTTCTGGCACACCAGCTTAACTATCTGCAATTGGTGTACTTAGTGTACTGTATCACTCACATTTCGCCAAATGACTTGCCTGAATTTCCATCTGCCACGTTGGCTTCACTCAATGATGCCACCGCATCGTCTCATTCAGCCGCCTTGCAGATTGAAAATTCATTCTACGTCATTTGCCTGAAAATGAATGATACAGCACACTAGTTCAATGGTTTCTCTTATTTCAGTGTCTTAGCTTTTACTGCTGAATAGGTTCCCCAGACTTTCTTGCCATTTACCGTCTTGTAAGCACGGATCTTGTAATAATATTTTACATTACGTGTCGTACTCCTTACGTAGGTCAGCTTAGAGCCAGAAGTGATCGTCTTGATTTTGGAAAATCCACTGGTCTTGGATTTGGAGCGGTAAATGCGGTATCCGCTTGCACCTGCAACCTTATTCCAGGACAGTTTTACTTTGGTGCGGCTGTATTTAGCCACAGACACAGAGCCTGGCTTTGCCGGAACTGGTTTGCCGCCAACCACGCTGGAGTATTCCCCAAAGTAATAATTGCCATCGATCAGACGATATGCACGCACCTTGTAATAATACTGGGTGCCGCATGAAATTCCCGAGTTTGTATAGGTAACTTTTGAATTGGTTGTGATGGATTTGATCTTTGTAAATCCGCTGGTCTTGGATGTGGAACGATAAATGCGGTAACCTGTTGCACCATCGACGCCGCTCCAGGTCAGCTTAACTTTATTGTAGCCGGAGCTGTCGATTGTAAGTGTATCAACTTTGCCTAATGTTACAGATTTATCCACAAAATCTGTTTTGTCCACGTTAACCGTTACGGTCACACTCTGAAGAGTGCCTGGAATAACATAAGTATAGGTAAAGGATGCCGGTACTCCTGTGATCTTATCCCATACGATAGCTCTGCTGGCCGTATTATAGGCACCGCTGTTAGAGATGTTAGACGGAGCCTCTGCTCCTGTCGGAAGAACTACACCACAGTCCGTTCCTACCGCCTGTACCTTCAATGTAATCTCGCTTCTACGGTTTTCCAGAACCTTCAGGTTTTTCAAGCTGGATACATTGAGAGTCAAAAGGGCATTGCCATCGCAATACAGACGTTCCATCGCCACCAGACCGTCCAGTCCCAGACTGGTCAGATCATTGTTGCTGCAGTCCAGTGAAACCAGCTGATAAAGACCTGTCACATTTAACATCGTCAGCTTATTGTTGCTGCAGTCCAGAGTCTCCAGACTGGTCATGCCAGAGAGGCTCAGAATAGCAAGATTGTTATTACGGCAGTTGATCTCTTTCAGAGCGTTTTCTTTTCCATAAGTAAACTGAGTCAGGTCATTGTAAGATACATTGATCTTTTCCAGTTTTGTCAACTGGGTAATGTCCAAAAGCTGAAGATTATTATAGGAAGCATCCAGTTCTGTAATACCGGTAAAATGCTCAATACCTTTGAGATTTACAATTTTCTTTCCGCTGATATCAAGAACTCCTGTGATATCCCCCAGCTTTTCAGCCATCTCTGCAGTAAACTTGTCGTCATCCTTCACATTTTTTTCGAAAAAATTCTCGATGATATAGTTACGAAAATTATCATCCGGAATCGCCGTCTTAAACGTAGTTCCTTCCGGGATCACCACCGCATCTGTTTCTACCTGCGCAGGCGTCGGTGTCGGAAGCACCTCCGCATTTACAGGTGTTACTGCGATCATCTGCACCATCAGCATGCCGCAGACACCAATACATGCTTTCTTTAAATGTCTTCTTATCATGATTGTTCCTCCCTGTCTGAATATTTCTGTTTTACAAGTCACATTATAAAAAATGATTTTGACAGTTTTTTGACCAATTATTGGCAAAGATAAGTCATTTTATCCCCACACATAATCAATGGCATTGTGGCAGCACTGGATCTCTGTTTTCTGATAACTTCCTCCATTCTCCCCATCCAGTGTAAATGGAATCTCCTCTTCTGACAAAATAGAAAAGTTCTTTCCGTGAAAGCCCAGAATCTGCTCATTGGGCTTCAATGTCACAAAGGAATTCAGCACCGCCTGAAGTTCCAGTGGATTTTTCGGTTTCCGGATAAATACCCCCTCAAATATCCCGTCATTCACAGACACCATCCCTTTCTTAAAGAAAGAAAAGCCGCCGATACTCCTGGCATTACTCACCATGCCAAAGATAAAATCGTCCTCAACCGTCTCCTGGTCCGCCCGGATCACCGCATGATACGCCTTGATGTTTCCAAGCTGGGCCATGCCCTGCAGGATATAAGCCGTCTTTCCAAGCAGATTCTTAAACGCCTGAGGCGTCTCATAGGATACTGAAGTAAACGCGCCAAATGCCGCCACGTACGTAAAACACCGCCCATTCATCAGCCCGATGTCCACCGGTTTCACCTTGTCCCTTGCTGCCACTCTGGCCGCCAGCTTGATCCGCATGGGCAGTTTCAAACCCTTGGCAAAATCGTTCACTGTCCCCGTGGGAATATATCCGCACACCGGCCGCTCCTCCGGAGGCAGCTGCATCAATCCCTGGGTCACCTCATGAAGCGTTCCGTCCCCACCGGAGCAGATCACACGGTCATAATCTTTTCCCAATTCCACGACGATCTCTGTCGCCTCTGCCTCCCGCTGGGTGGCGTAAACCGTCACCTCGTACTCCGCCTTCATAAAGGTCTCGATCACATCCGAAAGCTTATTCTTCATCGTTCCCTTCCCGGCACACGGATTGTACACAAACAGCAGCTTCTTTTCCCTCACTTCCCGATTCTCCTTTCCATTACTCCGTTATATACATAGCATCCCCAAAACTAAAAAAACGATAGCCTTCTCTTACGGCCTCTTCATAGGCACGCAGTACAAACTCTTTCCCCGCCAGTGCTGAAACCAGCATTAAAAGGGTAGATTCCGGCAGGTGGAAATTTGTGATCAGCTCATCCATAATCTGAAAGCGGTAGCCGGGATAAATAAAGATCTCCGTATTCTCCTCTGCGGCCCGCAGAACTCCGTCCCCATCCGCAGCAGACTCGATGGTGCGGCAGCTGGTAGTCCCCACGCAGATAATTCGTCCACCGGCTTTTTTCGCCCGGTTGATCTTCTCCGCCTCCGCCGGCTCAATAAAATAATGCTCTGAGTGCATATGGTGTTCTGTCACATCCTCCACCTTTACCGGCCGGAAGGTGCCCAGTCCCACATGGAGGGTAACGTTTGCCACAGCCACTCCCTTTTCCTCCAGTTCCCGGAACAGCTCTTCGGTAAAATGCAGTCCCGCCGTCGGCGCCGCCGCAGAGCCGTCATATCTGGCATATACGGTCTGGTAACGGTTCTTATCCTCCAGCTTATGGGTAATATACGGAGGCAGGGGCATTTGCCCAAGACGGTCCAGTATTTCCTCAAAAATCCCTTCATAAGAAAAGCGGATCTGACGGTTGCCATCCTCCTGGACGCCGATAATCTCTCCCCGCAGTTCCCCCTCCCCGAAGACCACCTTTGCTCCGGTCCGCGCCTTTTTCCCTGGCTTTACAAGGGTTTCCCATACATCATCCTCATGGCGCTTTAACAATAAAAATTCGATAACCGCCCCGGTGTCCTCCCTGGTCCCGAACAATCTGGCTGGTATCACCTTCGTATTATTTCTCACCAGGCAGTCTCCCGGTCTCAAATATTTCACAATATCCTTAAATTTCCGATGCTCGATGGTACCTGTCTTCCGGTGAAGGACCATCAGCCGGGATGAACTGCGGTCTGCCAGCGGATCCTGGGCGATCTGCTCTTCTGGAAGTTCAAAATAAAAATCACTTGTTTTCAATCTTATGTTCTCCAATCCACCACAGACAACCTGCTTCATTTTCTGCGGCCTTACCTGTCTATTGTAGTATAAGATCCCAATCTTTGCAAGTATTCTGATGTCACAGAATCCACAAAAAAATGTACTTTTTTCTATGTTTTTACTGGTGTTTTTTACAAAAAAATCGTATAATAGAATTACTATATATAAGGAACGGAGAGAAAAAAATATGGCGATAAATACCTACGCTGCCATCGATGTAGGTTCCGGCGAACTTGCCATGAAGATTTATGAGGTGTCAAAAGCCCATGGCATCCGCGAACTCACTCATCTGAGGCACAAAATGTCCTTAGGCTCAGAGATTTTTTCCCATGGCCAGGTTTCTTACCGGACCATGTCAGAGATCTGCCGGGTACTAAGGGATTATAAAAAAATCATGCAGGAATACCAGGTATCCACCTACCATGCCTATGGCACCGACGCCCTGCGGGAAGCGTCCAATAAGCTGGTCCTGTTAGACCAGATCAAACTGCAGGCAGATGTCAAAGTAAAGATCCTGAGCAACAGCGAAGAGCGTTTTTTATATTTTAAAGCTGTCTTCCTGAAAGAAAAGAACTTCTCAGAACTCATTGACAAAGGCGCCCTGATCGTAGATATCCGGGCGGGCAGTATACAGCTGTCCCTGTTCCACCGGGGAACTCTGGAATTCACCCAGAACCTGAAACTTGGTTCCTCCCGGATCCGGGAACTCCTTCACACCATTGAGCCGGAGATCTTTAACTTCAATGAATTGATTTCCGAGTACATGAACAAGGATCTGACTGAGTTCTGCCGGATGTATCTGGATAACCAGAAGTTGCCCCATATCATCACAGTAGGGGATCAGATTCCTGAGATCAAACAGCTGCTTAAGGAAAGATATGCAGATTTTACAGGGCTTATGTCGCAAAAAGAATTAGCCAGCATAAATTCTGCTTTTCTGCCGGGCATCGAAGGAAATGAGGCGATGGCGCCCACGATCCTTCTTTTGAAAAAGATCGCCGCCCTGACCAAATGCGAAGATATTTACATGTCCGCCATCGACCTCTGTGACAGCATGGTGGCAGAATATGCCGAGCGCAAGGAACGGATCAATTCCGGCCACGACTTTACCAGGGACATCCTTACCACATCGAAAAATATCGCCCTGCGCTATCACACGGACATGAAGCATGTAGAAAATGTCACTTATCTAGCTCTAGAAATATTTGACAGCATTCGAAAACTCCATGGCCTGGGCAAGCGGGAGCGCCTGCTGCTGCAGATCGGTGTCATACTCCACAGCTGCGGCGCATATGTCAATATGGAGCAGACCAGGGAAAATTCTTATAAGATCATCATGAGTACCGAGATCATCGGTATTTCCCACAAAGAACGTGTGATCGTGGCAAATATCCTGCGCTACAACAGCGAATATTTTCCTCCTTTTGAAGAGATCGGCGACGACATCTCCCGGGAAGAATACATTACCATCGTAAAATTGTGTGCCATCCTCAAGCTGGCAAATGTTCTGGATAAGAGCAATTCCCAGAAGATCCGTCAGGTAGGGGTCACACTCCAGGATAGTTCCCTGCTCATCGTCGCCTACACCATGGCAGATATTACCTTAGAGAAAGGACTGTTCCACCGGAAAGCCGATGTGTTTGAAGAAGCATTTGGGATCCGTCCGGTGCTGAAAAAGAAAAATAAAAGAAAAGAGGGATAGATCATGAGCAAATTTTACAATAGAGAGCTGAGCTGGCTCGGATTTAATTACCGTGTTCTCTCAGAGGCGAAAGATAAATCCATCCCACTGATGGAGCGCCTCAAATTTTTGAGTATCACGGCTTCCAATCTGGATGAATTTTTTATGATCCGCGTCGCTTCATTAAAAGATATGGTTCACGCCAAATACACCAAAAAAGATATCGCAGGGCTCACCCCGAGGGAGCAGCTCGAAACGATCTCCCAGGGAACCCACGAACTGGTGGAATCCCAGTACAACATATACAACCGTTCCTTTCTTCCAACCCTGAAACGCCAGGGGCTGAAAATCATCACCCAGTACGAGAATCTGACAAAGGAACAGGCCGCCTATGTGGATAACTATTTTCTCAAAGAAGTATATCCAGTACTTACCCCGATGGCCGTGGATTCATCCCGCCCATTTCCGCTGATTCGCAACAAATCCCTGAACATCGCGGCGCTTCTGATGGACAAAAAGCAGAAAGACACCTACGATTTTGCCACAGTTCAGGTTCCCTCCGTACTGCCAAGAATCGTAACCGTGCCCTCGGAAAAAGAAGGGGAAACAGCGATCCTTCTGCTGGAGCAGGTGATTGAAAAAAACATACAGAAACTATTTCTTAATTATAAGGTCCTGGCTGCCACCCCTTACCGGGTCATGAGAAATGCCGATCTCACCATCGATGAAGACGAGGCAGCTGATCTTCTGATCGAGATTGAAAAGCAGCTGAAAAAACGTCAGTGGGGAGAGGCGATCCGGCTGGAAGTGGAGCGCGGCATCGACAAGAGACTTCTAAAAATACTGAAAAAAGAACTGATGATTCAGGAGGAAGATATTTTTAAGATCCACGGGCCTCTGGATCTGACCTTTCTTATGAAAGTCTACGGAATGGATGGCTTTGACCACCTGAAAGAACCCCGCTACATCCCCCAGCCCCCGAAAAACCTCGATATGGACAGGGATCTCTTTGAACAGATCCGGGAGGGCGACATCCTCCTTCACCACCCATACGAGACCTTCAACCCCGTGGTGAATTTTGTCCGCCTCGCCGCCAAGGACCCGGACGTCCTCGCCATCAAACAAACTCTTTACCGCGTCAGCAGCCACTCGCCAATCATCGCCTCCCTGGCCCAGGCCGCTGAAAATGGCAAACAGGTCACGGTGCTGGTGGAGCTGAAGGCACGATTTGATGAAGAAAACAATATCGTCTGGGCGAGAAAACTGGAAAAAGCAGGATGCCATGTCATTTATGGTCTGGTGGGACTCAAGACCCACAGCAAGATCACTTTAGTGGTCCGCAGGGAAGAGGACGGCATCCGCCGCTACGTCCATCTCGGCACCGGAAACTATAACGATTCCACCGCGAAACTGTACACAGACATGGGAATCTTTACCTGCAAGCGCCCTTACGGTGAGGATGCCACTGCTGTATTTAATATGCTTTCCGGCTACTCGGAGCCGCTGGCATGGAATAAGCTCTCCCTGGCGCCGATCTGGCTGCGAAACAAATTTGTGGCGCTGATCGAGAGGGAACGTGACAATGCCCTGAAAGGAAAACCGGCAAAGATCATTGCCAAGATGAATTCCCTGTGTGATGCGGGAATCATCAAGGCGCTCTATGATGCCTCAGCCGCCGGCGTGGAGATCGACCTGATCGTCCGGGGAATCTGCTGCCTCAAACAGGGCATCAAGGGTATGAGTGAGACCATCCGCGTCCGCTCCATCGTAGGAACCTTCCTGGAGCACTCCCGAATCTATTATTTTGAAAATGACGGAGAACCTGAGATCTATATGGGAAGCGCGGACTGGATGCCAAGAAATCTTGACAAACGGGTGGAAATCCTGTTCCCGGTGGAGGACAAAAAACTCAAAGAACAAATTGTGCATGTTCTGGACGTCCAGCTTGCTGACAATCAGAAAGCCCATCTTCTCCAGCCAGACGACGTGATCGATAAAGAAAAAGGAAGCCCGGTAGATATCTACGGCGGCATCTATAAAAAAGTAGAGCGCCGGGGCAAAGCGCCGGTCTGCTCTCAGATCCAGTTCTGCAAAGAAGCAAAAAACCGGCTGTAGGGGACAGCAAAAAATAAGGAATGGAAGCATTATACCCTATCCATACGTTAAAGAAGAGGAGTGTCCAAAAGTTTTATCACTTTGAGACACTCCTCTTCTTTAAACTGTTCCACACATCAAAACAAAACCATGTTTATTTCCAGTCTAGCTCGACGGCGCTGAGCTAATCCACACTCAGATTCTCTGCCAGCCTCTGCATCTTCCGGTCCGCCCGCGCCATCAGATCCGCACAACGTTTGAGCTGTTTGTGCATCTCCTGGGTAAACTCTTTTTCCTTTTTGTAACGCAGCTGATGTTCCGTACTCGCCCAGAAATTCATCGCAATGGTCCTCAGCTGGATTTCAATGGGCACCTTGCGCATCTGGTCGGAAAAGAACACATCTACCATCAGGATCAGATGTAAACTGCGGTATCCATTTTCCTTTGGCGTCTCTATGTAATCCTTCACACGAACCACTTCCACATCCGTCTGATTCATCAACATCCTCGCCACATGGTACACATCGGAGATAAAAGGGCACACCACCCGGACTCCCGCCACGTCATAAATATTTCGCATCATGCAGCTGATGGTAAGGGGCAGCCTCTTTTTCTTCATCTTTCCGATGATACTGTCGGAAGTTTTTACCCGGCTCTTGATATTTTCAATGGGATTCCGGTCATTGCAGTACTGAAATTCTTTATTCAGGATCTCCAGTTTTGCCGTCACCTGCTGAATCCCTGCCTCATAGAAAAACATGATCTGCCGGTACTGTTTTTCCATATCCAGATCGTCCGCCATCTGAGGCAGAAGCAGCTCCGCCTCTTCTTCGCTGACTACATCGATGAACTCCACTTCCCCATCTTTTTTTGTATTTAAACGACTTAGAATATTATTCAATATATCACATCCTTTAACCTGATTATAGCAGAAAATCTTGAATTATCTGTCAAGATAATGTAAAGGAAATGTAAAAAAGGTATAAGTTTCTCACGTTCGCGGGCGGCGCCACAGCTTGTGCCTTCCGCGCAGATCAAAAGATCACACTTTTCGCCAATTCATCTGCCAGATCGTTGTATTCATCGCCGGAATGTCCCTTCACTTTTACAAACCGGACCTTCAGACCCTGGCTGATAGAATCAAAATATTCCTTGTACGCCCGGGTTCCCTCTTTATTGGTCTTCCACTCCCCCAGGCACCAGGAAGCGATCCCCTGATAATCGTGATAAATATTTAGACTGGGGATCCCCATCTCCACGGCCTTTCGCATCGCCAGCTCAGCTCCGAGGATCTCTCCCGCCACATTTCTCATGGAGGCAAGCTCCTCACTTTCCCCCTTCTGGGCGATCTGGATCTCCTCCCCCTCGTACAAGAACACCACTCCACAGCTGTATTCACCCGTCGCTGCATTGTAACTTCCGTCCACATAGGCAGTTGCCCCACCAGGTGGAAATTCCGGTTCTGTTCTCGCTCCCGGCTGCAACCCGGCTTCTGCTGCCCCCCACTCTGAAACTCCTGGTTCTGCCGGCTCCACAGCCCTATTCCTTCTATGTACTCCGGCAAATTCCTCTGCCTCCGCCAGTGTCGGAAAACTTTTATACACGGCGCCGGAAAAACCATCCACCTGATTTTTACATTCCTCCCAGGTCAGATAAACGCCGGGCTTCTTTCCTGCTTTTACACTATAATATTTTTTCTTAGCCATTATATTCAAATCTCCATTTTCACCTAATATTGATTAGCCTGACGATGCCAAATTCCGGATCTCTTCTTCCGTGAGAAACCTCCACTCTCCCACGGCCAGACTCTCGTCCAACACCAGCGTCCCCATTTTGACCCGCTTCAGATAGGTCACGGTCTTTCCCAGCTTTGCAAACATTCTTTTGACCTGATGGAATTTTCCCTCAGTTATGGTCAGAAGTCCCTCCCTGGGAGCTAAGATCTCCAACACTGCTGGACTGGTCAGTCTCTTTTCTCCAATATCCAACCCTTCCCACATTTTCTCTACATCTGTAGAATCTAAATCCTTATCCAGATGAACAAAGTACTTTTTCTCTACATGATGTCGTGGGGACAACAGCCGATGCGCCAGTTCTCCGTCGTTGGTCAGGATCAAAAGTCCCTCTGTATCTTTATCCAAACGCCCCATGGGAAAAAGATCTTTTGCGAGAAAAACGGATTCTCCACCATGCTCTGGAACGGAAGACGATCCCACTGGGGAACGCTTTCTTATGTATTCTACAACAGTCTCATCTCTGTCATCCATTGTGGATGAGATGATCCCCGCCGGTTTATTCAGCATGATATACTGGTACTGCTGCCCCCGGATCTCCCTGCCATCCCATAAAACAGAATCAGAGAATGCCACCTTGTCATTCCCTGTCTTCGCCGTCTCACCATTTACCTGTACCCGTCCCTCCCGGATCTCTTTTTTTGCCTGGGAACGGGTCAGCTCTGTGAAATCTGCCAGATATTTATCAAGTCTCAGATTCATTCTTTTAAATTTCCTTTTTCTACACTCGGCTGTATCAGATTCTTGAGCACATATTCCCAAAGTTTCTCTGAACCCTCCGCCGTCTTTTCATTGCGCGCCAGCACCTGGGACAGATGAATCTCATGCTCCCTCCATGAGCGCCCCCCAGAGGCAGCATTGAGCAGCAACGGCTGGATATGGTCGAGGGTACGGGCAAACTTCGCTTCTGGTGTCTCTGTTGCTTCGAATTCGTCCCATAAACCACGGAACTTTGTCCTCTGATCCTCTGGCAGTATACCAAACAGCCGGTCAGCCGCCCTCAACTCCCGTTCCCGCTGGGTCGCCTTTCCATCTTCGTCATAAGCATAGGTATCCCCCGCATCGATCTCTACAATATCATGGATCAGGATCATGGTTACCACCTTTAATACATCAATTTTTTCATTGGCATACTCGCTGAGAAGCACTGCCATAACTGACATATGCCAGGCATGCTCTGCATCATTTTCTTTCCTCTCGCCACCGGTGAGATAGTTCTGCCTCTGGATCAATTTTTCTTTGTCTATTTCCCGGAAAAAATCAAACTGCTGTTCCAGCCGTTCCATTTACTCTTCGCCTCCACATCTTAGCCCCAGGCGGCATCGAGCCGCCCCGTCAGCGCGAAACGAAACCATCGTGCCATCACATTGACTTCGTTTTCCTACCGGCTCTGCCCTTTAAGATCCATTCAAAACCTTGAATTTGTTTTGTTTTAAACCAACGATAGATATCCACTCCGGCTGCTGCCGCCACAATCGTATATAATACAAGCACCACAATCTCGGCCAATATCCCCCCGTTTGCAAACAAGATCCGTGGCAGGGCATTCATCAGCATGATCACTTCATATGCAACAAGAGGATAAATCCATGCCATCTTTTTATTTCCTGAAATATAATAATTCCCCATAACAAGGGCAATCTCAAACACGATTACTAACATCAGCACACACTTATACGTACCCGATACTAAACTAACGGATGTAGAAGATAAAATAGAACTTTTCAGATTTGCATCCCCATTGTAAGTGCCGCCGTTGATCTGAAGGGCAAGATAAAAACTATAGCAATAGGGATAGATCAGATCCAGTCCGATTCTTCCCAATCCGAAACCAATCCCCACTGTCGCACTGCGGTAAATGGATACCTTTTTCTGATTGGTCAGGTAAATCCCCCAGTACAAAGCAGCCACTGTACACAGAGTCGTAAGAAAAGTAAGCAGTACATTCAGCACAATCACCTGTGCCGTCTCATTCATGCTCCCCCAAAAAGGAAATCTGGCGATGAACACCCCGCCAAACATATATAACACATACTGCCAGACATAGCCTAACACTCCATATCCGACCGCTCCCGGAAGCCCTGTCTCAAGTGCACTGGACCTCTTATTGATCATAAGATAGGGAACTGCCGCTGCGGCGATGCCCACAACCACACATACCAGCATAAGAACCATATTAATCGTTGAAACCATCTTTCTACCTGACCTTTCTTCTTTCGGATACACCGCCGGCGGCTTATCTGCCGGGATGACTCCCTGCGTAAGATATCATATGTCACAGTATAAGCCATCCGATCAAAAAAGTCAACAAACCCCACTCATGGCGTGTCTGAAAACTGCTTTCTGTGACGCACAGCCCACAGAAAGCAGTTTTTTTCAGACACACCCTAGGCATCTATTTCCTGATTCCGTATAATGACTGGAATCAGTTTGGCCAGCTCCACTTTTAATTCTTCCAGTCCCACTGGCTCCTGATAAAGAATCACATTGTAGCAGGTCGAATTTACCAGTTCCACGATCATATAGATCATCAGCTCATGGTTGCGGAAAGTTCTCCCGGAGCTCTGGATCAATTCGTTGTACCAGTCATAAAAACTGTCAGACACCTCATTGCCGCCCTCCAGAATCACCTTGTGAAAGATGCCCCATCGAAGATTCTTGGATATAAACTCCAGCATCCGTTTGTCGGCCTCCAGCTCATCGATGATGATATCCACCAGCTGGATCACCGTTTCTTCCAGACTGTCTGCTCTCTTGTCCCGCATCTTCTCCCGGACCACAGAAAACAACTTTCCAGCCTTTTCTGTGATCAGGGCGGTGCGGATATCAAATTTATCCTTAAAATACAGATAAAATGTTCCCTTCGCCATCTCTGCCTTCTTCACGATATCCGAGATGGAGGTATCGAAGATACCCTGGGAGGTGAACAGGTCATAGGCGGCGCCAAGCAGCGCCTCTCTCTTTTGTTTTTTCTTTTCATCTAATTTTCCCACGGTATCCATCTCCTTCTGTCGTCATCTGTTAGTTACTCATCTTCATCATTGCCAATCTCTTCCGTCTCAATGATGAATTTTACTTCTCCGTCCATTCCATCACCGATGCCGGTAAAGTTTGTGTATTCCTCAGAGATATCCAACAGGGCAGAGAGCCGGTCTTTCAGTCCTTCAAAGTCTTCCTCGTAAATTCTGTTGATCTCCTGGATTCCCTCTCGGTCAAACTTCTTCATGCCATCGAGAAGTTCCTGTGAACCATCTCCCAGTCTGCCAATTCCATCGGAAACCTGCCCCGTCGCTTTATCCAGTTTGCCACTTCCTTTTTTCAGCTCCCCGGCTCCAGAGATCAGCTGTCTGCTCCCTCTTCTGACGGACTTTCCTGCTTTCAGTAGCTTTTTCGCCCCTGCCAGCAGCTTCCGGTCATTCTGACTCAGCTTTTCACTGCCATTTTTCAGTTTCTCGATATTTGCCGTCAGTACACTGACACTGGAGGTCATCTTTTCGTCTGCTTTCCGCAAAGAGGCCGATTTATTAGAGATCACCTGTGCCCCTTCTACCATTTTCTTCACTCCGCCAGATACCTGATCGGCGCCCTTTTTTAGATCACTTTCCCCACTAGTAGCCTTCGCCAGTGCCGATACACTGCTTTTTTGGCCCTCAGACAGTTCTTTTAATTTCTCGGCATAAGCCAGCAGGGTCTGCTTCTGAACCTCGTCACCGCACTGTTCCGCCTGTGCCTGGATTCCCTTTACCAGCTGGTCGTAATTATCATAGGTGCTCTCCAGGGCAGAAAGATTGGTATGAAGGGAAGAAATACCGGAAGCGACGCTGGCTGCCCCCGCCTTCAGGGCATCCCCGGTCTTCTTTTCTCCCAGTGTATCTACTGCTGTTGTATATTGCTTGATGCCTTCGGAGAATTCTCTATAACTGCCAGGCATATCCTTCACCGCCTGATACAGCTGTTTATTCCCTTCGGTGATCTGTTTCGCCCCATTCACATAGGAAGTGGCTCCCCCAGCCAGGTCATCCACTCCGGTCACGTACTCTTTGACTCCCTTTTCCAATTTTTTCCCGCTCTTTGCCAGGGTATTGATTCCCTTATTTAAGTCCTTCTCCCCCTTGGCAAAGGCGTCGAATTTTTCCCCCAGCTCCTCGATGCCATCAGCCAAGGAATCGCTCCCATCCACCAGCTCTTCAGTGGCATCTGTCAAGGTTTCCAGCTTCTCCTCCAACTCTTCAAAGGTGTCGCTGTCCTCCAGATCAAGGTCTGACAAAAGGCTGGCGCTGGCATAGGTAAAGGTATTACCGATAGAAAAATCCGTCACATCCGCCGATACAGTAAATTCCTCCTGGAATTTCTCCGCCAGCTCACCGCTGACATCCAAGCTATCTGCCATGCCGGGGACACCAAAACCGACAACGATATTGTTCGTACCCTCGTTGATCACCTTGCCACCGTCTACTTCGACATTGGTAAACTTATCCGTGGGCAGAATTAACCCCGTCGCCATAAAAAACGGTGTATACATCTTCTGATTCTTTCCGTCTATGGTCTTTGTCACTCTGGACCGGTTTGTATAGGACACTCGGATTTTCAGGGCGCCGCTTTTTCCCGGCAGTTCCTCCGGTGATATCTCCTTGCCATCCAGTTCGTAGACCAGTTTTACACCCACCGGCAGCTCCTTATCCGTCGTACCCTGATAATAAATATCTTGTGCGCCAGCATTCCAGCTTACGCCGTCTCCACTCTGTTCAAAGGTTTCATCACCTTTTACGTTGGTGATGTCCTTCAATTCTGATTTATCTTTAAGTGTACCATTAATTCCCGCATTTTTCAACCAGTCCGATACGGTGATTTTCTCAGCATCTCCATCGGCATCGGCATTGACATACACGGATTCTTCTTTCGTCACCTTCTCTGCCTGGATCATAGAACCATTTCCGAGGACCAAACTGGTAACCACAAGACCTGATACGATTGTTTTTCCTACTCTGCTTAACTTACGATTTCGATTCATAACACATCTTCCTTTCTATTTTCTTAATAATCTATTTTTCTCATATCCCAGGTGGTCTTACAGATCACCTTATCAAACAATGTCAGCATGGCAGGCAGGATACAGATCACCACTAAGGTACTGATCACCGCTCCCCTGGCCAGCAGCGTAGTGATGGAACTGATCATGTCGATACTGGAATACACACATACACCAAAAGTAGAGGCAAAAAAACTGATGCCGCTTATGATAATGGACTTGATGGAAGTTCTATGGGCGATAGCCACTGCTTCCTTCTTCGTCTTCCGGTTTACCACCCGTTCTTTGTGATAGCGGGTTGTCATCAGGATCGCATAGTCCACGGTAGCCCCCAGCTGAATCGTCCCGATGACGATACTCGCCACAAAGGGCAAGCTGGTACCACTGTAATAAGCAAAGGACATATTGACAAAGATCGCGAACTCGATCACACTCACAAGAATCACCGGCAGCGAAATGGATTTAAACACCAGCAATATGATGAGGAAAATCGCTGCGATGGAGATATAATTGACACTGGCAAGATCCACATCTGTTACATCTGCCAGATCCTTCGTCAGCGGCGCCTCTCCGATCACCATGGACTCTTCGCTGTATTTTTTCACAATATCATTGATCTGGGCGATCTGGGCATTCACCTCATCCGTCGCCGTTTTATAATTAGAGCAGATGAACTGCAGCTCGTAATTGTCGCTCATCAGCATATCCCTGTATTTGGAGGGGATCATGTCATCGGGAACGCTGGCGCCGACAAAGGAATTGATCCCCAGCATCCATTTGACACCATCCACCTTCTCGATCTCTTCCCGCATGTCATTTTTCTCTTTGACAGACATTCCATTTTTCATCAGAAGCACATGCATGTTATTCATGTTAAACTTCTCTTCCAGCTTCTTATTGGCAACTGCCGAATCCAGCGTCTGGGGCAGAGAACTGTCGATGTTGTAATAAACCTCAATGTTATCGTTTCCATAAAATGCCGGGAAAAATGCAACGGCAAAAATAATCAGCGCCACAATATAATGTTTGGAGATAAATTTACTCGTTCTCTCAAATTTAGGGAAAATATTTTTGTGGGTTGTCTTTTCGATCCATTTATCTAATATAAGGATCATGGAAGGCAGCAAGGTCACACAGGCGATCACTCCGATCACAACGCCCTTTGCCATCACGATTCCCAGATCCTTCCCCAACGCAAAGGTCATAAAGCAGAGCGCCACAAAACCAGCTACTGTCGTCACCGAACTTCCGACCACAGACTTAAAGGTATTCCCGATGGCATGTGCCATGGCGCGGTCTTTGTCTCCCTCAAACCGAATTTTATTTGCCTGGTAGCTCTCCAGCAGGAAGATGGAATAATCCATCGTCACTCCCAGCTGTAGCACCGCAGTCAACGCCTCTGTGATGTAAGAAATCTCTCCAAGGAAAATATTGCTCCCCAGATTGTAGAGAATGGAAACCCCGATACCAAGAAGAAAGATCACAGGGGTAACAAGGGATTCCATCGTCAACAGAAGAACCAGCAGGGACAATGTCGCCGCGATCACCACATAGATGGGCATCTCTGCCAGCGCCAGATTCTTGATGTCTGTCACCACGCCGGACATACCGCTGATAAATGCCTGATCTTTCACGATCTCTCTCATCTCCGTGACAGCTCCCATGGTATCGTCAGAAGATGTGGTATCGTCAAACAGAGCGATCATCATGGTGGCGTCATCGTTAAAGAGTGCCTCTTTCAGATCTCCAGGTAACATTGCCGTAGGCAGTGAAATGTCCGCCACGGAGTCATACCAGATGATCTTCTCTACATGTTCCACCTCCTGCAGTTTTTCCTTTAGTTTCACCACATCCTTGTTTTCCATATGTTCTACCACAATCATGGAAAATGCCCCCATGCCGAACTCATCTACCATGATATCCTGTCCTTCCACCGTCTCCAACGTGTTGGGAAGATAACTGAGAACATCATAGTTTACCCTCGTCATACTCATTCCGATCGCAGACGGAATGATGAGCAGAATACCGATGATAAGTATGATATATTTGTGTCTCGTAACAAATTTGCCAAACCTATTCATACTTATAGCCTCCTTTTTTAATGCTTTTCCACAAAAATGACCATTAGTCATTTTAATTTACGCACTTAGTTTAGCACAAAAATGACTAATGGTCAATATCTAATTTTAAAAAAATTCCCCCTGTGGGGTTGCCTGAATCAGGCAACTCCACAGGGGGAATTTCATTTTATGATTTCAGTAAATATTCCGTCGTCACCATGTCAACGTTAAAGTCTTTGACAAGCTCACAGGCACGGGATACAGAATTTACGGTCCACACATTTACTTTTCTTCCGTTGTCATGAAGAAGTGATACATCGGAAGCAGTGAGAAGCGTGTGCCTGGCATCCAGGTCAATCTGGTTTTCGATACACCAATTGATAACATCGCTACTGACCGGCTCAAGCTTATTGTCACTTTCTGCCCCATATACATATTGAAGGCCTTCTTTGAAAATCCCTTCGATCTTTTTTAGGGTGAGAAGGTTGGATTTGTGCACACTGATAAAGTATGTACGTTCCAGTAATCCCTTCTTTTTGACCTGACTCACGATCTTTTTGAGCTCCCTTTCCGTATATTCCACTTTGAGCTCGATAAATGGATGCACCGTGCTGCTAGTAGAAAGGATATCCAAATATTCTTCTAGTGTCGGCACTGTCAGATCAGGATATAGAGAAATATTACGTCCCCCGGTAATTTTATATTTTTTCAGCTGCTGCAGATCCAGGTTGGAGATATCCAGGTTATAACCGCACATTCGATTCAGATCTGCATCGTGCATGATAACAAATTTTCCATCATAGGTCTTTCTCAGATCACATTCTACCCCATAAAATCCATTTTGGACTGCCAGTTCAAATGCCGCGGTCGTATTTTCTGGAGCCTCCGAACTGTAACCCCGGTGTGCGATCAATTTTTCATTCTGAATTTCCACCTTAAATACCTCCACTTCTACCGTAGCCGAAGCTCTGCCATCGGCTGCATCTACCTGGATCGTCGCTGTTCCGGTGTTTACTCCTGTGACCACTCCCAGCTGGGACACCTTCGCCACCGCCGGATTGGAACTGGTATAACGAACATCGCGGTTGGAGGCATTAGAAGGCTGGACAGAGGCATTGACCGTCACCGTTTTTCCCGCCTCCAGCTGGATCTTCCCCTCCGCATCCAAACGCACAGACTGGGATGGAACCCGCACGTTTACCCGACAGGATGCCTTCTTGCCGGAACCGTCTGTGCTGTAAGCTGTGATCGTCGCTGTTCCTTTGGACTTCCCATAAACGGTTCCGGATTTAGATACCGTAGCTGTACTTTTATTGGAGGTGCGGTACTTAACCTTCTTAATCGTTGCCTGGGAGGGGGATACTTTGGTTCCAAGGCTGGCGGATGAGCCAACATCCAGCTCCATCGCATTTCCCTGTATCTTTACCTGATTCACTTTTTTCCCTACACGTACCTGAAGTTTCGCAAATTTGCCGGAACCATCCTTTGCCCTGGCTGTGATCGTGGCTTTACCATATTTTTTCCCACGGATCACTCCCTTTTGATTGACCGAAACAATTTTCTTTCTGGAGCTGGTCCATTTTAATTTTTTATTCACGCCTTTTTTGGGCTTAAACTTCACCGAAAGCTTCTTTTTTTCCCGTTTATTGATAAGAAGATATTTCCCGGAAACTTTAAATTTTACGGAAGATACCTTTTTCGTCCCTGCCTCAGATACAGCAGCATTCATTCCCGACAGCAATAGCCCAAAGGCTGCTGCTGCAATTCCTGTCTGTATTATATTTTTCCAATTCACTCTCATTACTCTTCCTCTCCTGACAACACGGAAAATCGCGACGGTTCCCGTCACTGGTCCCAGGTTCAAATGCGTATCATGCAGGCATGAACGGCATTTTGACCTTTTGACCCTATCATCATACTCTATAATTATAGCATTTTATTGTCATATCTGCCACCACTCTCCAGAAAAATTTGAAAAAAAGCCTGGTAAAAAACACAGGCTTTTACTAAAAAAGGGCTGCCCCGCGGACAGCCCTTTTTCTATTCTGATTAGTACGCCTTACCTACATAATAAGTATCACTCTTTACGGATTTCTTTCCATCTTTGAGATTAGCAACAACCTTTACATAATAAGTTTTGTTCTTTTTGATCTTAGATTTGCCACATTTGCGAATAGTAAGACTGGTAGACTTACTGCTGAGGGTTTTTACCTTTTTGTAACCGCCCTTTTCCTTCGTGGAAATAGACACGGTGTAATTCTTCGCATTGGCAACTTTTTTCCAGCTCATCTTAATACGGTTGCTGTACTTCTTACCGCTGACCGTCTGATATACAAAATATCTGTAGCCGGACCAGTCACCATAAATCTTTTCATTGCCATAAGTCGCATAGAAACGGCAGCGGTATTTGTATGCTGTGTTTCTCTTTACAGAAAATCTGTTATTAGAGCTTGTAGCAGTAAATACCTTCTTGTTGCCCTTCATTGTATACACTTCAATCTCGTATCCGTTGGCAGATTTGGATGGATCTGTTGCTCCGAAATAGGCAACATTGATATTGTAGTAAATACTGGAAAGCCCAAAGTTTGCCGTAGACGGTTTCACTGGTTTATTTGGTTTCGTATAGACATTGGATAATATACGATAGCTGTCAAAAGCAGCATATCCAGCCTCTGTCGTCCTCACTGGAACCACTTTTATGGAATAAGCATTACCCGGCGCTAAACTATTCCTTACAAATGTAGAATTTGTCACCGTTCCAAGCAGAACGTTTGTTGATCCATCATAAACATTATATGAAGTTGCCCCTGGACAAGGTGCCCATGTAATCGTAAGAGAAGAAGCAGTAGCCTCTGCCAGAGTAAGCTGGCCCATCTGCGCGGCATCCGGCGCTGTTGCCACTTGTATCGGCCGAGACCATTCACTATACACATAATTTGCCCAGTCTGAGGTGTCTGCTGCTCTGACACGCACATAATATGTAGAACCAGCACTCAGGTTATAAATGATATCTTCTGGACTCTTACACCAGTCGTAACCACTATCCGACCATGCAGAACCATCTAAACTCCAGGACCAGAAGTACGTGTCAGCACCTGGAACAGCCTCCCATGTAATTTTTACTTCTCTCTTTGCAGCAGCTGTTTGATGAACCCCCTGTGGCGCTGTTAATTCTGCTGCGCTTGCTGTATTTGGCATAACAGCTGCCGCAGCCATCAAAAATACAAATGTTACCATTGCCTTGATATAGTTTTTCATTAACCATAACTCCTTTCTTTTCGAGCATCGGCAAAACGCCCGCTGTTTAAAGTACTTATTCCTTTAAAAATTACTTCTTATTTATAAAAGTAATTTCCATAAACAATTCTACTTCCAAACAGGGGCGTTGTCAATCATTTTTATTTACTTTGATAAAAAGATGTCCTCCAGAAATACCACGTAGCCTTTTTTCGTCTCATATACATCTGCCTTGCTCACGATCTCCCAGGGCGCATGCATATTCAGCACAGCCACTCCGCAGTCGATCACTTCCATACCATAAAGTGCCATAATGTAGGCGATGGTTCCTCCACCTCCCACATCTACCTTGCCCAGCTCTGCCGTCTGATACGCTACTTTTTTATCCTCCAGGATACGACGAATCCCCGCAAAATACTCGGCATTGGCATCGTTGCTTCCAGACTTTCCTCTGGCGCCGGTAAATTTATTAAAGACCATTCCTTTTCCAAAATATGCCGCATTTTTCGGTTCATAAGCAGCCTTAAAAGTTGGATCAAAAGCTGCGCTGACATCAGAAGAGAGCATTTTAGAATTCGAGAGGCATCTCCGAAGCGCCAGATCGCTGTATTCTCCCATGCCATTCATAAGTTCTGCCAGAGTATTCTCGAACGTTTTGGACTGCATTCCGGTAGCGCCCACACTTCCGATCTCTTCTTTGTCCACCAGCAGGCAGCAAGTGGTATATTCGGTATCCTCTACCTCCAGCATCGCTTTCAGAGATGTAAAAGCGCAGACTCTGTCATCCTGTCCGTACCCCATGATCATGCTGGCATCAATTCCCGATTCTCTCGCTTTTCCTGCGGGTACCACTTCCAGTTCTGCCGAGAGGAAATCTTCCTCTTCCATACTATATTTGTCCTTAAGGATCTCCAGTACGCTCTTTTTTACCGCTTCTTTTTCTTCACCTTTTAAAGGCATGCTGCCAAAAAGAATATCCAGCTCTTCTCCCTCGATCACTTTATTGGCTTTTTTCTCCATCCGCTCCCCGGCAAGGTGGATGAGAAGATCTGTCACACAGAACACAGGGTCTTTCTCTTCTTCCCCTATATTGACTTCTACCACACTGCCGTCCTTTTTCACAACCACACCGTGGAGAGCCAGAGGAAGCGTTACCCACTGGTATTTCTTGATGCCGCCATAATAATGGGTATCCAGGTAGGCAAATCCCCCCTCCTCATACAATGGATTCTGTTTGATATCCAGTCTCGGTGAATCGATGTGGGCGCCCAGAATTGCCATTCCGTCTTCCAGCGGCCGCCTGCCGATCTGAAACAGGGAGATCATTTTCTTCATCCCCACGGAATATACCTTGTCGCCAGCCTTGATCTTTTTGCCAGATGCCACAAGATCCGCCAGGTTCTCATAACCGGCCTCTTCCGCCATACGCACCGCCAGCGCCACGCATTCCCGCTCCGTCTTTCCCTCATCCAGAAATCTGCGGTATTCCTTATTCAGCTGATTCAGCTCCTTCAGTTCCTTTTTCGTATATGCTTTCCACGCATTTTCCCGTTCCATCTCTGATTCATCCTCCTTTACGTCACGTATTGATTAATTGTTTATTTTCTCCAGATCTAAAAGGGTTATTCATCAAATTCCGCGATCACATAATAACCCTTCTCATTCTGGATGATATCTTTTACCACGCCTTCCCTGTTTATCAGCCGATCGGAAAAAGGGATATTTCCCGACATTGCCACCGCCGGCACAATGGTATAATAATACGCACTGGGAAGTATCCCCTCTGTAACCTGAATGGACTGTCCGGGTTCCACGAGCCCTTCTCTCTCCATTTTAAACTCCATTTCCCTCACATGTCCCGCCACCTTTCTTCAATTGTAGAACATCAGTCATAATACACCTTTTCCAGAAATAATCCTTTTGCCGGTGCGGTTTCCCCGGCATTCTGGCGCTCCTTCTTTTCCAATATCCCTGGTATTTCCTTCGGCAGAAGCTTTCCTGATCCGGCAGCCACCAGTGTCCCCGTCAGAATCCGTACCATATTATGCAGAAAACCATTTCCTTCATAAATCAGATAAATCTCGTCGTCTGTCTCCTGGATATCTATTGTATGGATGGTTCTCACAGTAGATTTTTTCTTTGACGCCCTGGAACAAAAACTCTGAAAATCATGGGTTCCCAGGAGATACCCTGCTGCCTTTTTCATTTTATCAATATCCAGAATATTCTCTACCTTCCAGGCATATTTTCTCTGAAACACGCAGTCTCTGCCATACTTTATTATATGGTAGCCATACCTCTTTCCCCGGGCATTGAGCCGGCTGTGAAACCGCTCTCCCGCCCTCTCTGCCGATAAGACACGGATATCCTCCGGCAGATATTCGTTCAGATAGTCTTTTAATTTACCGGGTTCCGGGGCACATTTATCTGGAAAATGTGCGTTTGCTACCTGTTCCAGCGCATGTACCCCCGCGTCGGTGCGCCCCGCTCCCTGGATCTCCATCTCTCTGCCAGCATACACCGAAAGCACTCTCTCCAGCTTTCCCTGTATGGTCATCTCCGTCTCTCTTTGCCTCTGCCACCCTTTATATCTCGTTCCATCATACTGTATCTTCAGTCTGTAATTCATAACCGCTCTCCACGCTTGCTCTCAAATCGGCTTCTTATCTTTAGCTCGGACATGATATAGGAATATCCGTCCACGCCGTCTTCCAGTGACAGATCCAGGCTGACCGCCATATTATTTAACATGTGATCATCCAGTCTGTCTTTCATCTCCTCCAGTATCTTAATTTTTTCCCGGTATGTATCTGCATCCAGAAACCGGATCAGCTCAGACATCGGATGGTCTTCCTGACTCTTTTCCCGACCGTCCTTCCAGCGGTGTTCCTCTCTCTTTTTCATCCTGGGCTCCGCCTGAAGGATCTTTCCTGTATTTCTCTCTGTCTTTTGTGGCATCTCCTTCCTGCCTGCATCTCTTTTTGAATAATTCCGGTGAAATTGCTGCTTTTCCAGTACATATACCAGATAATCCCCGCTCATCTCCTGATAGCAGACTGCTTCCGTCCCCTCCGGAAGAATATAACATTCAGATATGACCTGAACCGCTCTGCCATTCCCTCGTGAATCATAAATATCCTTTAGCATTGACATGTCACCACTCCCTCCTGTCCGCCTTTAGGCGAACTTCTTTTTTATTTTACTCTAATTAAAAGTAAAACACAATTACTTTATAAATAAATGACCTTTTTTATTTGACTTATGCACAAAAAAGGGTATAATAAAATAGGTAAATCAGAGTGTTGCTTATGTATACCTTTTTATGTGGTATCCGCTGGGGACCATCTTTTCCCCTGGCATCAATATAAACGATTAATATTCAGGAAAGAAGGATTTCAAAATGAATGATACTCTTGTTAAACTTTCGCAGATCGGTATCGTGCCCGTGGTGGCATTAAATGACATCAACGATGCAGGACCTCTTGCCAAAGCTCTCTGCGACGGCGGACTGCCTTGCGCAGAAGTTACTTTCCGTACAGACTGTGCCGAGGAAGCCATCCGGGTCATGACCACAGAATTCCCCCAGATGTTTGTCGGTGCAGGTACTGTCCTTACAACAGAACAGGTGGACCGCGCTGTCGGCGCAGGAGCCAAATTCATCGTCAGCCCGGGACTTAATCCAGAAGTAGTAAAATACTGTGTCGATAAAAACATTCCTGTCACTCCTGGCTGTGCCAACCCAAGTGACATCGAACAGGCGCTTGCTTTCGGACTGGACGTGGTAAAGATCTTCCCGGCAGAAGCCATCGGAGGACTGAAACTCATTAAGTCCATGGCAGCCCCCTATGTAAACATGAAATTTATGCCCACCGGAGGCATCAATGCAAAAAATCTCAACGACTATCTTGCCTATGACAGGATCGTTGCCTGCGGTGGCAGCTGGATGGTGAGCGGAGACCTGGTAAATGCAGGTAAATTTGATGAAATTACGGCTTTGACCAAAGAAGCAGTAAAGAATATGCTCGGTTTCCGTATCAAACACATCGGTATCAATTCACCGGATGACACCACGGCAGCTTCTACTGCGAATGCCTTTGCCACTATGTTTGGTTTTGATAAAAACGAAGCTGTCGGCTCTTATTTCTGCGGCGATGGCGTAGAGGTTATGAAGTCCCAGGGGAAAGGCACGATGGGACATATCGCTGTCGGATGTAATTCCGTAGACCGCGCGGTTTACCATCTTTCCGCCCAGGGTGTGGAATTTGATATGGACACCGCCTTATATAATGAAAAGGGCGCTATGAAATTTATTTATCTGAAAGGTGAGTTTGGGGGATTTGCCCTGCACCTGACGCTGAATTAAGTTAGTTCGACGATGCTGTAAAAACATGATATGTAGATAGAAGGGATTCTGGGGCAGAGACTCAGAATCTCTTTTTATAATGTTGCATTTCTTTTTCTAATTTCATAAAATCACAGCAACGTGCTAGTATATTTTTTTCATGACTATTCCGCGGCTGCCCTTTCACAACAAGATCATACAATTTTTCTGCTTTATTTTGAATTTTTTCTGAATATGCACGTATATAATCCGCCTGTCTTTTAAGAAGTCTTCTATATTTTTCATCCTCAATCTGAGATATATTGACCTCTTGAATTTCCTGCTCTGGAACTGGTATCATATTATTGAGATTTAATATGCCACAATCACCGTTCCATATTTTTTCAATATCTAGACTATTTCTCATTTTTTTATACTTTTCTTTTGGAGAACTAAAGGGAATAAAATAAAGAATTTTCTGATTAAAAATTACCGCTCCGCAATATGGTCGTCGAGAATTTTGATTTTCTGAAATTTTGAGTTCAAATTTTCTTAAATAACAAATATATTGTTCTTTTACATAAAATAATTTTAATCTTTTCATTCACACCCTCCTTTTGTGTGGAAAAAGTGGAGAGGATTATATCCTCTCCACAAATGTTCTTTCTCGCACTATCGTAGCGAATCACTGCTTTTATTCATCTCGCACTATCGTAGCGAATCACCGCTTTTATTCATCTCGCACTATCGTAGCGAATCACTGCTTTGCACTTATTATAATCAATTCACCTAAAAATGTCAATCAGAACCTGAAATCTCTTTTTCCCTTATGAATGTTATCAATATACTCCGCTGCCTTTTCCTTCACGACAGGATTGGTAATTATATCCAGCTCCCTGCGGATCACTTCCTCACCTTTCTTTTTTGTGTCCTCTGAGGCATAATCCTCCAGATACTCTTTGAGTGTCATCAGGGCGTTGGGCTGGCAGCAGTTGACGATCTGACCGGATTTCAAAAGCTTCATAAAGCGGTCCCCGGTCCTTCCTTCGCGGTAACATGCCGTACAGAAGCTGGGGATATAACCAAGCCCCAGCAGCCAGTTTACCACTTCATCCAGTGTTCTGCGGTCGCTTACATCGAATTGTGCGGAATTTTCTTCTATGGTCTCTTCCTCCACATAACCGCCAACGCTGGTCCTGGAGCCGCCACTGATCTGAGAAATGCCAAGATCCAGTACTTTTTCTCTCGTTTCTTTAGATTCCCGCGTGGAAACAATCATGCCGGTATAGGGAACTGCGATACGGATCACTGAGACGATCTTTTCAAATATCTCGTCAGAAATGGCATTGGAAAAACTCTCTGGATCAATATCATCTGCGGGACAGATTCTTGGCACACTGATGGTGTGGGGACCGACACCAAATTTCGCCTCCAGATGTTCCGCGTGCATGATAATTCCTACCAGCTCATAGCGGTACATGTTCAAACCAAACAAAACCCCCAGACCCACATCATCGATACCGCCCTCCATCGCACGGTCCATCGCCTCGGTGTGATAGGCATAATCATGCTTAGGTCCCGTCGGATGCAACTGCTCATAGCTCTCCTTATTATAGGTCTCCTGAAACAGGATATAGGTTCCAATGCCAGCATCGTGAAGTTTTCGATAGTTTTCTACAGTTGTAGCAGCAATATTAACGTTCACCCGGCGGATCGCCCCATTTTTATGCTTGATGCCATAAATCGTTTCAATACTCTCCAGAATATATTCTATGGGATTATTCACTGGATCCTCTCCGGCTTCGATGGCAAGCCGTTTATGCCCCATATCCTGAAGGGCGATCACTTCCTGACGGATCTCCTCCTGGCTCAGTTTTTTCCTTCGGATATGTTCGTTACAATGGTGATACGGGCAGTATGTACAGCCGTTCACACAATAATTGGAAAGATAAAGAGGTGCGAACATCACGATCCGGTTTCCATAAAATCGCTTTTTAATCTCTTTTGCCAGCTTTTGAATCTCCTGATTTTCCTCTTCTAACTCACATTCCAATAAGACGGCGGCTTCCTGGTGAGAAATTCCCTTCATCTCCCATGCCTTTTTCAGTATGGAGTCAATCAGCTCCTTATTTCTTTTATTTTTTTCTGCATATTCCAGCGACTTACGGATCTCCGCATCGTCAATAAATTCTGTCGCTATGCCTGATTTTGGATTATACATATTTTTTGTCTTCCTTTCTACTTTTTCATTCCTGCTGAAGCAGGCTACTTTGTAGCATACACTGCTTTGCTGGTCACACCATCTACCATTCCCAGTTTTCCCGACATAGAACTGATCACGTCATTCGGACCATCCACGATCACACTGATCACCGACATATCCCGCTGGCGATAGGGAATCCCCATCCGTCCCACAATGTACTCTCGATATGAATGAAGGATATCATTGACATCTTCCGCCGATTCTGCCTGTTCCACAATGATCCCAATGACAGCAAGTCTTTTTTTCATATACAATCACACTCCTTCGCGTAAAAAAATCCCGGCTACCTGCCGGGATTTCTCGAATACAGTATATAAAAATAACAGAAGGAATCCATACAACAAAATAAATTTTTGATCCTTTGGCACACCGCCGGACTGTAACGATTCCTCAATTTTATTCACTTATACACTGCCGCCTTCCCACTCAGGAATCCCTTTGTATGTCAGCACGACAATATTATTTTATCATACATTAGAATCTTTTTCAACCTAGTGTGCTGTATCATTCATTTTCAGACAAGTCATTTGGCGAAATGTGAGTGATACAGTACACTAACTCAACGGCGCCATCAACAGCCAATCTCCGCGCTGTCAAGAATCACGGTAAAAGGTCCGTCATTCAGCAGTTGTACCTTCATGTCCGCACCAAATTCTCCACATTTTACAGAAACAATCTCCTCGGCACACTGTTCTTTGATATATTCATAGAGCTGTTCTGCCATATCCGGCGCGCCTGCTGCCGTAAAGGATGGACGGTTTCCTTTTCGGCAGTCTGCATAAAGAGTGAATTGGGATACCAGCATAAGTTCTCCTTCCACATCCTTCAATCCCAGATTAGTCTTTCCATCCAGATCCTCAAAAATTCTCATATTCACCAGCTTTTGAACCATCTTATCAGCAATTTCTTCATTGTCGTCCTGCCCAATCCCGATCAGCACCAGCAGTCCCCTTCCAATCTCACCCAATACTTTACCATCGATTACCACCGAGGCATTTTTTACCCGTTGTATCACAAATCTCATTGTTTCCTCCATTCCAAAGCCTATACGCTTTATTTCATTGTTTCAGGAAGGATCCAGTTTCCCTCCGTTGATTTATGTTTCCAGTTATCCTTATTTTCATCATAAGAAAGAAATGACATGTACTGAAAATCACTGCTGGTTTTCAACGCCTTGTAGATCGTTTTCAGCGAAACCCGGTGGCGGTTATGCTCCGGGTCTCCAGAATCCGCCAAAAATACATCCTGCTTTCCCTCATCATACATAAAAAGAGTTACATAGTGCCCTGGCGTATCTTTCCAGTAAGAATCATCATTGTAACTGGATACCAGCACGAGCATCGCCTGCGTCTGTTTCATCTTATCTGCAAATTCTCCATAGGTTGGCGGCTTCTCTCCCAACTCCACGGTAAAGCCGATATCTGCCATGGTCTTCCTCATAAGCTTCCAGGATATGGCACCACCGCCGCCATAGAAGCTGACTTTTTTAGCTCTCTCATAGATATCCAGTGGTGTACAATTATATTCTGTTATTGTAGAGTAAATATTTGCCATACAGCAGAACCCACAACCGAAACTGCCAAAGGAGGCTCCGTCATGAATCTCTTTCCCCCATTTGCCAGACCATGGCCGTTTTTCCTTCCAGGATTTTGGCCCCTGAAGATAGGAATAGATGGCATATTCTGGAGTGGGAGTGGGTTGCGGTGCAGAGATTATTGCTGTCCCTGTGCCCACCAGCGCCGGCGTATGGTTTTCTACTTTTGTAGTCTCCATTTTATCTTCTTTTTCATTTTTTCCAAATACAAGGATCAATGCCATCAATCCCGCTAACCCCAACATAATTCCCCGGCGTATCTTCTCTCTCTTATCCATTCTTCCCCTGCTTTCATATATATTTTTCTATCTTTACTGTGATACGTCCTTTTTTTGTCTCTCTTACTACTCCCTGGTAAATAAACTTTCCATAACCCCGAACACTCACCACGTCTCCTGGTTTCAGGGCTCCGCTGTTATTCTCGTACTGTCTACTATTGACAAATACCCTTTTCTCCTGAAACAATGGGATACACTTACCGCGTGACAAATGATAGACTTTGGCAACCAGAGCATCACAGCGTTCCGACGGGATGATATGCTCTTCTGCTGCCAATACCGGCTTAAATTCTTCCGGCAGTTTCCCGATCTCCTGGCATCTTACATTGGTATGCCGGATCTTGATCAGAGAATCGCAGATAAATTCTTTCATCCCCGCCAGACAGAAAAAATAGCACTCTTTGTCCCGGACCCAGATATCACCGATCACATCCCTCTCGATCCCCAGATTCATAAGCGCCCCCAGCACGTCCCGGTGCCCCAGCTTCTCAGCAAATTTAGGTGTGAGAGGATGACAGTGGATACAGCAGATGGGAAACTCTTCCACATACCCAAACATTTCCTCGTCCCCAAGACGAAGCATCTGGCGCTCCGCCATCTCACTTCCACCCTCCAGAGCGTACCCCACAAAAGAAAGCTCACTCCGTATCTGAAAGAATTCATCGATCTGCGCCGGCGTCAAAAAATGTGTAAAGGTATAATGCCCCCGCTGATAACAGGTATTTGCAAGATCCATAAATCTCTGTTTCATGTTATTCCTCATTTCTGTGTACTGAACACATCATATCACAGGTTATCCTAATTCGCAAGAACCGGAATATATTCCAATTATTTTGGTAATTTCATGCAATTTTAATTTTTGTAACACTTTTGTAACATTTTGTGCTATACTTGGCATTGTTCGGCTAGGCCGACGGTTCCATTCGGCTTGCTCGATGAAACCGTTATAACAAAATACATGAAATTAAGAAAGGAATGAGTCTATATGAGACATACAACAAATACAAAACTTTTAACTGGAGTTCTCTCCCTCTCACTGCTGGCTGTTCTTGCCGCGCCAGCGAACTCAGAGGCGGCTTCTCTGAGCCTGAACCGCAAAAAACTGACATTGCGCCCAGGGAAAAGTTACACTCTGAAAATCCGGGGACGCAAATCAAAAAATGTAAGATGGAAATCCTCAAATAAGAAAATTGCCACTGTCAACCGCCAGGGAAAAGTCACCGCAAAAAAAGCCGGAAAGGCAAAAGTGACAGTTATGATAAAGAATAAAAAACTGGTCTGCAGGGTAACCGTAAAAAACAATAATAAACCAGTTACGAAACCTACGGCAACTTCAAAACCATCTGTACCCGGTTTACCTCCTGCCCAAAAACCTACTATATCCCCGGCACCAAAACCCACCGCGGTTCCAAAGCCAACTACAGTTCCAAAACCCACCACGATGCCAAAGCCTAGTTCGGTTCCGAAACCCACAACTGTCCCAAATCCTGACACTCCGTCCGGTTCGGTGACAGAAACCAGCGCTTACTCCGTACTGAATTCACTGCGCAGTACCTATCCGGAGGGAATGCCTCTTACCAATAGTTATTACTATTATTCTCCCCGCTTTGGCAACGGCTATGGCTGTTATGGCTTTGCCGCAAAGCTCAGTGATACGGTGTTTGGCACAGAGAAAAGTTATCAGACCCATGCCTCATTTGATCGGATTCGCGTGGGAGATAACATCCGCATCGGAAACAGTCATTCCGTGATTGTGCTCACTAAATCTTCTAGCCATATTACCGTGGTGGAGGGTAATTACAATTCTTCCGTTCACTGGGATCGGAAAATAACGGCTTCTTCCCTTGCTTCTAGTGGTTTCCGTGTATACACCAGATACTAAAATATAGTGCACTGCCATTAGTTCAAGGGTGTCATCACACTAAATTGACGGCGTCAAGACGAACAATGTTCGGATTGGCGCCGTTAAACTACATACTTATCATCCTACTATAAGGTCGCTGAACAGATTTTTCATAATAACATGTTCTTAATCTCCTGGCATTCATCCACCACTACTGCCTTTTCAAAACTTTCCAGCAACTTCCGCTCCCGAAACCCCCAGCTCACCAAAATACAATCCAGACCGCTGTTTACCGCAGTCTGGTAATCCACTTCTGAATCACCGATGTAGACAGCTCGCTCCCTGCCACACCCCATCTCCTCCAGTGCGGCGTATACCGCATCTGGGGCAGGTTTCCTCTGCTGCCCCTCCCTGTCACCAATAGCGGACTCCGTAAACCTGGAAAAATAAATACCATTTAGTTCCTTCACAGCGGCATCATTTTTATTGGATACAATAGCGATATGAAAACCATTCTCTTTTAAAGTTCTCATTAGTTCCAGTACGCCGTCATAGGGCCTTGTCTTGATCCGGCAGTGCCCGGTATAATATTCCCGAAATTCCTTAAAAGCTTCCTCAAACCTGGGGTTATCCCTGCCCTCTGGAACAGAGCGCTCCATCAGCTTCCCAATGCCATTTCCGACATAATGGCGGATCTGCTCCAGGGTATGAACATCCCATCCAAACCGCTGCATAATAACATTGACGCAGTCACAAAGATCTTCCAATGTATTCAAAAGTGTCCCATCTAGGTCAAAAATCACCGTATCATATTTCCTCATAAATCTGCTCCCTCCTTTTTTCTGTCTTATTTTAGCATATTTCCCGCATTCTGTGAATACTATGCCTGAAATTGCAGATACTATCCAAAAATGGAAAGGAATGACCAATATGGATAACAAGAACAACAACGAAACAAACATCAACCAGGCAGAAAACAAAAACACTAAGGATGGGATCTCAGAACAGAGAGCCGCGCAGATCCGACAGAAATCTCTCTACAATGAAGAAGATCTGCCAGCACCGGACAACAACCTCTTCTGGGAGCACGCTTCCAATCCGCTCAGCAGCAAAGGAAATTAGTGGGCTGACACATTTATATCAGTAACTCAGACCGGAGAAGATACAGCTTCTTTTTGTTCTTTTTATAACAACAAGCTGTATCCTCCAGGTCTCTTTTTATCTGTTCCACGGTTTGGTATCTTCTATCCAATTCGTTCTCCAGACACTTCATCACGATATATTCCATTCCTCTGGATATATTCCGGTTCAGCTTCCTAAGTGGAATCCGCTTGGAAAATGAAGATGGATCGGGGCGATAGCCACTCAGCCCGTGGTATAACACGGCCCCAAGGGCATAGATATCTGCCGCCGGTGTCAGCTGTCCCAGTCTCACAAACTGCTCTGGTGCGGCATAGCCGGGCGTCCCCAGAGGTTCCTTTGGCGTCACCTGCGGCGTACCATACGCCCCTACTCTCATCCGAAGGGCAGCTCCAAAATCGACAAGGCGGATCTGACCTGTTGGGGATATCATGATATTTCCAGGTTTTAGATCTCTGAATAAGATCCGGTTTCCGCTCCCATGCAGACAGGAAAGCACCCCACACAACTCAAAACCCCAGCGGCTGACCTGCTCTTCTGCAATCCTGCCTCTGCTTGTGATCCACTCCTTCATTGTCTTCCCCGGTACATACTCCATAACCAGATAGAAATATCCACCCTGGCATACTACCTCCTTGACTTTAGGAATCGCCGGATGATCCAGACTCTCCAATAGACATCTCTCATTTTCTACCCAGGAGAGATCACCTCCCCTGGAATATTTCTTTATGGCAACCCGCCTGCCTGTCACCCTGTCCGCTCCCAGATAGACGCCGGAGGTTCCGCCCTCTCCCAATTTTTTAATCAAAGTATATTTTTCCATAATTTCCCTCTCCTTATGAACCAGAACCTGACTCAATGGCGCAAATGTGCACTGTCAAACGATATCTTGACAGACGGAATACACTCTGCCAAAAGAATCCTACTGCTTTTATCCAGCAGTTGATGCAGCAGCTGGCCGTATCCGTTTCTTATGTTCTTCTCTATCAATAATTTTGGAATTTCCGGATCGATCGGTTCCGGACTAAGAATAAATAGACAATGTTCTCTCACATTACGAGCTTTAAAAAAGATTTCTCCCGTCTCCCCCAGCACATCGGCAAAGCTGTGTCGCTCCTCACAGGTAAGCCACCGGCTCATTCCCCTGGATCTGCTGTATTCTAGAATATGTATGTCGCCACCGCCACAAAATAGATACTGTTCTTCCCAGAACAACAGAATAGCAAAGTCAACCGGCAGTTTCCCGGAAGCTGTTATATCCCCCAATGCTCCCTCCAAAAGATCCTGCCACCGCCGCACCAGGAGGGAAATGGCAGCTGATTCCAGAAGCTTTTTCTTCCCCGTGCTCTTTCTGGCATAAATAAAAGAAAGGCACTCCGGCAACTCGTGAGAAAACCAGTGTGCAAAATTCCTTAAAAGGCGATCTTGCAACTGCATCTTCTCTTGGTCCTGCCAGCGGGGTCTGCTTATGATGACAAGGGAAATATTGGCGACCGCATGTCCGCCCAGCCTTATGCCAGAAAACCACCCAGACAGACCAGCCTTCGCCACCTTTCCCTCCATCACACAGATTCCTGTGCCTTCACCTGTTTTTTTATCTTTGTCATATGCCACCCTGATTTTCAACTTATCCCCCCATTATCCCGCTTCTGTCACCTATTTGACGTCGATCTTCTCTTTTCCTCCCATATATGGCTGCAATGCCTTCGGAATATTCACTGAACCATCTGCATTGAGATTGTTCTCCAAAAATGCGATCAGCATACGCGGCGGCGCCACTACCGTATTGTTTAATGTATGGGCAAAATATTTTCCCTTTTCCCCAACCACACGTATTTTAAGACGTCTCGCCTGGGCATCCCCCAGATTGGAACAGCTTCCCACCTCAAAATACTTCTTCTGTCTCGGAGACCATGCCTCCACATCGATGGATTTCACTTTTAAATCTGCCAGATCACCGGAACAGCACTCCAGCGTCCGCACAGGAATATCCAGAGAGCGGAACAGATCTACGGTGTTCTGCCAAAGCTTCTCAAACCACTGCATACTCTCATCAGGCTTGCAGACAACGATCATTTCCTGCTTCTCAAACTGATGGATGCGGTATACTCCCCGCTCCTCTATCCCATGAGCGCCTTTTTCCTTGCGGAAGCAAGGAGAATAACTGGTCAGCGTCTGGGGAAGCTTGTCCTCTGGAAGTATCTTATCAATAAATTTACCGATCATGGAGTGCTCACTGGTTCCGATCAGGTACAAATCCTCTCCCTCGATCTTATACATCATAGCATCCATCTCATCAAAACTCATAACTCCGGTCACAACATTACTCCGGATCATAAACGGCGGCACGCAATAGGTAAATCCGCGGTCAATCATAAAGTCTCTGGCATAAGAGATCACCGCCGAATGAAGCCTCGCCATATCTCCCATCAGATAATAAAATCCATTGCCTGCTACGTCCCTGGCCGCATCCAGATCGATACCATCAAATTTTTCCATAATCTCGGTGTGATAGGGGATTTCAAAATCCGGAACCACCGGCTCACCAAATTTTTCGATCTCTACATTTTCACTGTCATCTTTTCCGATAGGCACACTGGAATCGATAATATTGGGAATGGTCATCATAATCTCCCGAATCTTTTTCCCCAGCTCGTCTTCTCTCTTCTCCAGTTCAGCAAGTCTCTCAGCGCCTTTCGCCACTTCTGCTTTTAACGCCTCTGCCTCTTCCTTCTTGCCCTGGGCCATCAGTCCACCTATATTTTTTGAAATCTTCTTACGGTTTGCACGAAGCTCATCCGCCTCCTGCTGCGTGGCACGGCTCTCCTTGTCCAATGCGATCACCTCATCCACCAGCGGAAGTTTTCTGTCCTGAAATTTATTTTTGATATTTTCCTTCACAACATCCGGATTTTCACGTAAAAATTTAATGTCCAGCATAGTTGGTTCCTCCTAAATATAATTGGCTCTATTATACACCTTTTTCCATTGCGGTGCAAATTATTTCTGTTTGATCACTGGGTAGCCATGATACGCCACCTGGCGTTAATTACCCCTTATCTCCTTTTGGATAAATATCATTGGTATCCAGTCTCGGCAGTGTATAGGGATGGTCCTTACCCAGTTCTGCCACTCTCGCCTCGACTGACACGCCCAGTCTGCACCCAGCCTGCCTGATATATTCAATGACGTCATCACTGTAATTTCCATAGGGATAATTCATCACCCAGCTATCTCTGTCAATGATTCCATCGAAATATGTAAGCGCCTTTTCTACATCCTTTTGCATTTGCTCCACCGGTAGTTTCCCCAGCCAATAATGGTCGTATCCATGAATGCCAAAAAACATTCCTCCCTGCTTCATGCAGCGGATCTGGTCCATATTCATATACAACTCCCTGGCAAATACATCTTCCTCCACTCCGACATACTTGGCAAAAAATTCTTTGGCCATTTCATTGCGCATCTCCTCCGGCAGTTCATTCTGCAATAATCGTTTCACAAAAATAACTTCACCGGAATCCCATCGGTTGGGAACCCCTATGCGGTCATAAATCTTCTGATTTTCCTCAATATCAGCGCCCGCCATACGATACTTGTCCATACTGCAAAAACAGTCCGACACCAGTTCCCTCATCTTCCCCTTCCGCTCTGCCTCCGCCAGTATAAAATGAATCCGGTTTACCGTCAGAAGCTTATGCTCTTTTACCGCCATGGCATTTGGAAAAAAAGATCCCTGCACCCCATATTTTTTCAGGATCGGATAGACCACGGTATAATGATCTACGTAACCATCGTCAAAGGTCAAAAGCAGGGCATTATCCGGAATGCCGGAAAAATCTTCTTTGGAATAGGCCTCCAGCAGACTCTCCATCGTGATCACCCTATAATGTTTCATGATATGATCCATCTGCTGGATAAACAGGGACTGATCCAGTCCCCGGATCTCCGGATATCTGCTGTGCACCAGATCGCGCACATAATGATACATAATAATGTGTACCTTTTTCATCGCAAGCTCCTTGTCCAGCTCAACAGCATCGTTGAACCACATTATATTATAATACATAGATTATCTCATATGGTATCATAATTATAATAGAAATACAAGGAAATATCTTCTAAGCGTTCCCAGGTTATCTTTGGGCATAGATCTTATACAACTGATCCATCCCCGAAATCGGAATTTGAAAATAGGGAACATTATCTGTCTCTTTATTCTCTGGCAATTGAATATACCAGTTCCAAAGCTTGTCCATGACAGGAGTATCTACTTCCGCGGCATCGGCGATATCCATAATCACCTTAAGGCCATAGCAAAAATCTGAGCGGAAATACCGGGAGTCAAAATCCGGCATCCAGCCTTCTCCTTCCCTCTTCATAGGACTTAAGATCCCATGAAATGCAGTGATACTATGGATCTTTTTGGTCAGATCCGCAGCAGCCTCACTCTCATAATATGTCTTTAATGACAACACTTCCTTCAGATCCAGATCGTGAAGCTTCCTGCATAGTAACTGTAACTCGTCATCACATGCAAAAAGCACCTGGGAAGCCAAATCATCCCAGCTCTCATAAAACAAAAAGTTTTCCTTATAAACTTTTCCCTTTCGGTACTCCCGAAACATCGAATACAGCCTGGAAGTATGCAGGATGGCATTAGACGGCGTCAATGTGACGCAGAGATAATTGGGCAGTCGCCGACAGGGAATCCCCAAAAACTCTTCTGTACGCTGACAAACCTCCTCTGTATCTTCTCTTTGGACCGCTGCAATGTACAGTTCTTTTTTTCTTCCCAGCTCAAACACGGATTTCCCATAGTCTTTCAAACGTGCGATGCTGTGAGTACGCTGAAAGCCAAACAGCGTACACCCTTTTTGGATCAGATCTCCAAATGCATACTCCGCACCACCGGTCCCCGGCACGATTCCAATTTTCTGACCCGGTTTCACAATCGTTGAAAGTTCTTTGGAGAGATGTTCAAACATAAATGCTGGCAAAGTGATCCAGATATAATCAACGCCTGAAACGGCGGTCTCCAAAATGCCAGAAACCTGAATACCCCCTGCCCGGTACAAAAAATTATTTTGGTTGTCGTACACATCGATGTGATCTGAAAAACGCCCAGGAGAGGAAGTGTAAATGGTAACGGTCTCTCCCCTGTGCGCCATTTCTGCTGCCATCAATGTGCCGATATTTCCCCCGCCGATCACACAATGTTTCATCTTTTCCTCCATGCGCGCACGCCTTTTGCGCATCACACAAGTTTGGGCGTGCGCGCACAAACTTGCAGAGTGAAAAATTTATTTTTCACTCTTTTTACTCCTTTTCCAATGATCTCAGTACCGATACCAGCCGCTCATTATCTTCCTCTGTCCGGACAGCGATCCGCACACAGTCCCCCGCCGGAATTTTAGAACTCAGATCTTTTATAAAGATATCATGATCCACGAGAAGCCGCACCGTCAGTTCCGTTGCCGACCAACCTTCCGTCAGACGGCACATAATATAGTTTGCCTCGCTGGGAAGGGGCGTAATAAAAGAAATCCCTTTCAGCTCCTTTACAAATCTTTTTCTGACCTCACGGAACCGGATCAGTGCCCTCTCATAGTCTGGCTTGTATTTTTCCTCGATCTGCATATAAAACTCTGCAAAAGAATTTATATTCCATATTGAAACCTCCTCTGACAACAATCGAATTATGGATTCATCAGAGGACACAGCAATTCCCAGCCTCAGTCCTGGAACACCATAGGACTTTGAGATACTTTTGATGACAATCAAATTCTTATTGGCATCCAGAATCTCCTCAGAAATCAAAGAGGCTTGCGGATCTTCCGCAAAATCCACAAAACTCTCGTCCACAAGCAGAAGGATCCCCCGCCGGTTCAGATTTTCTGCCATTTTTATTACATCTACCTTAGAAATAAAATTACCAGTGGGATTGTCTGGATTGACGAGAACAAGCATCGCAATATCTTTGTCTTGAAAATACTCCAGAACATCTTCTGCCCCATAGATAAAATCTTCATGATCAGGAACATAGACAACAGCATCCTCTGTATCCACACGATGAATATATTCTTCAAAAGAAGGACGAATAAATCCGATGTTACCCTTTCGATTTTCCATGAGAACCTTGATCAGTTCAGCTGCACCATTTCCTACGACAATCTGCTCTTTTCTCACAGAGAAATTTTTCGCAGCAAGAAGGGAATTCACTGCCGCTCCCGACGGATACTCTGTCAACAGCTTCTCAAAATTGGCCTTCATCTCGGCGATCAGCCTCTGGGGTGGAAAATATGGGTTCACCAGATAACAGAAATCTAATATTTTCGGATACCTCCAGTATCCCCCATATCTTTTCTGCATCTTTTTGAGTCTGTCATCCCTGTCTGAAAAAATAGAAGAGGCAATATCTAAATCCTGAATATCATCGATTTCATACCACTTCTGTCCATTCAACCGCTTTGCCCGGATACTCGTGTTATTTAACAGAGTGAGTACACGGAGTACCTGCTCATAGTATTCGTTATTCCCCAATGCCGTTGAATAAGCCTCTAAAAAAGGAACATACTGGGTCGCCGAAAAATGTCGGCTGAATTTATAAATATTGACCGTTTTATAATATCTGGGAATGTCCTCAAACACAAACTTATTCCCAGGGACGAAATCCAATATCTCGTCCCTGTCAGATATTTTAACCACCGTACCATCCATCCAGCTCTCATACCGGTCCACCAGCGCCAGGGTTTCCCTGGGATCCTGAATAAGATCCGTAAGAACAGAATCCTCAAAGATCAGATCTGACTCCAATAAAACCGTATCAGATTCCAAAAGAACATGTTTCGCCAGCGCCAGAGAATAAATATTATTCGTCTGGTCATAGATCGTATTCTCTATAAACTCAATCGGTGTACGGACTTCTAGCGAATGGATATACTCGATTAAAATATCCTTCTTATACCCGACGACGATCACGATCCGTTCCAGGTCCTGCTGATCCAGCTGTCTCAGCATCCGCTGGATCAGTGTGACACCGTTGACCTGAACCATGCACTTGGTATTATTCTCTGTCAGATTTTTCAGTCTCTTTCCCATTCCCGCCGCAAGAATCACAGCCTGCATATCACCCACACCTTCCTCATTTGATCTATTTATACTGAATCAGATGTCTCACCTGATCCCGGAACACACCGTTGTACTTACGAATGTCCGTTTCACCTGTTATATCCTTCCCTAATTTGTCAAAACAGCAATACTTACTTCCCTCGAGATCGATCCGGAAACATTCCTGTACTGGTTTATCCGTGCTAAAATAACAGTGAACGTCTTTTCCATGAAAAGCTGCCTGATAGGGATCCCCCAGAAAAATACTTTGAGAGAGCGCATATTCCCTCTCTTTCTGCCCGCCAAACACCACTGGAAGCTGTGCATCCGTCCCTTTATAATCATACTCAATGCCGGACAACCTGCACAGTATCCCCGCATAATCCGCAGCGGAAATAACCTCATCACATACTCCCTTCTTTACACCACTGCCACGAAGCAAAAGCGGTACCTTGCATCGCTGGTCAGACAAAAAAGGCTGGTCATTATCCACGAGAAAGGCTGTCCCGTGATCAGAGAAAAGGGAAACAACGATCTCATCCTCCTTATAGTTTTCACTGATGTAATGATACAAAAGAGAGAGATACAGATCGATCTTTTTTAACTCCTGGATATAAATCTTCTCCTGATTGAAACTCCGGTTCTGCTTAACCGTATTTCCTCCATTATTATCCAAAACTCTCGTGTCAAGAGGACACCCTGCCTGGGTCATCAGGCTCCGTAAAAATCGCCCAGCCACATGATGAAGGTCAACGATATCCAACCATAAAAACTGATTTGTCTCACGAAATGTCTCTATGTGTTCGATGGCATCAGAGACCACCTCTTTCACAGTCAGCCCCTGTATATTTTTCTGATAGATAAATCGATCTATGCCACGAATATAGCCCTGTGTCGGTGTAACTGAATCATTTCCCCCGATCTTCGCTGTCACATACCCTTTTTCTTTAAAATACGCTGGAAATACCTTTATCCCCTCCATAAAATCCCATCTGTAATGTTCATCTAGATTCATATGATGGGAAGGGTATCTGCCTGTCCAATAAGACGCTATACTCGGATGGGTATACTCGGCACAGGAATAGTAATTATTACATATCATTCCCTTGGAAAAATACTGGTAAGTATGAGGCATCAGTGTCTCCAGTCCATATTCCTCTACCACGTTCCAGTTAAAACTATCCATAAAAAGATTCAGCACCAGTCTCTTATGTTCCTTATCCTTTGGCTGGTGAAGGGGAAGAGGCTTAGCAAAGAGAGCCGGACTGCCACAGTGAAGCTGACTCTTTCCAGTGACTGGAATAAAATTATACTTACAACACGCCGAATCCCAATAATTTGTATCTCCCATGGAGCTCATGTCCGTAAGAGTATTTCCCGTTTCTTCCTTTACCATATAATTCATTGCTACAGGTACAAGAACTTCATTGTTTCCGGCATCCACCGTATAATCGGTATCAATCCGATCCATCAAAAACATCTCACATTTTGCCATGTATATATCCCGGTTTAATTCATGTTTCAGATAGGACTCATACCAGCCGTCACACCGCCCGACATAGTACATATCATCCGATGCATCCACAATAAAAGAACCTATTACTTTATATTCCGGGTCCCTGAATGGCTCAGAAGTAGCATATATATACCGGATATCCGCCTTATTGATCTCCGCCATCAGGATCTCATCCTCCATAGCTGCCTGCCGAAGGGTCTCTGCCCGCTCTTTTAATTCTTCTCCTGGTAAGATCTCTTTCTCATAACTCCATTGAAGATATTCTGTTCTTTTATAATAATCATAGGCCTGGGAGACTTTACCCATTAACTCACTGCACACAGCAAAATTATAATTTGATTCAATGTCAAATGGATTTGTTTGTACTGCCCTTTTAGCTGTCTCCAGTGCGGTCTCGTAATCCTCAGTCATCAAATAATAAGATATATAATAAGAAAACAGTTCAAAATCTTCTGGACACATCTTCTCATATTCTTCGATCATTGCCAGTGCGGCAGCCGCATCACCGCTCTGAATCGCATCTTCTACCTGCTTTTTCATACTCTGTCCTTCTTCCCGTTCGCCGCTGGTGCCCGTAAGAGCTTCCATATATTCATACAACAAGGCAGTCTCTTCTTTCCCAAGCATGGACTCTGTCAATAAAATCTCCCCACGCATCTGCTCCGCCAACAGCACCATGATCTTCCCCCAGTCATCACCGTGGGAAATATATTTGTCTTTCTGGATATTGATCCATTCTACAATCCGCTCCATGACACGGGCCAGCATTTGAAATACAATAGCTGGTTCAGCCTCCAGATCCCGCACCTGTTCCAGAAATCCATGCATCTGAGCGATCCTGCTCTCATAGGTCCCAAAGACGGGAACCGTAGGATCCGGGCTGTCTGGTCCTGTATCAAAATGATCCGCTGGAACCCCTTCCTCGATCAAAAGCAGATCACTGCTGCAGTAATTTCCATGCAGCAATGCGTAGGCATCCAGAAAAAGATGCACATAATAAATATAGGCCTCGTTTTTCTGATATCTCTTCTCATAATCTTCAATCAATTCATTTGAAATTATGTTTCTATTATAAATGGTTCCTGATATATAATTTCCCATCAAATAAAAATGATCCACCACTTCTCCTCTATTCGAAACATATCGTGTCTGCAGATCACTGTAAGCAAGGCTCGTGCAGCTTTTTACCAGACCCAGTTCCGGATGCATGTCCAGAAAATTTATATAATTATCCAGATTTTCCATCAGTATCTCATCCTCATCACTTAAGAGCATACAAAACTCTCCACGAGACATTTTGATCACCTGATTGATATTCCTGGCAAATCCCTGGTTCCCTTCAAATTCATAGTACCTGAACCGCTTATCTTTTATTTCTTTGATCTCCTGATACTCTCTTTTATATTTATCACTTCCATTGTTTGAAAAAATAATTTCAATCCTATCCTCGCTGAATGGCATTGCTAAAAGTTTTTCTACCAACTGGGCAGCCCTGTGTCCCCGGTTATAGGAGGGAATGCAAATACTAAACAACATAACCTCTGTCACTCCTCATTCGCTTTCATCGTTATTGAATCTATAAATTGATATACCGCTTCTAAATCTTGTTTCTGGAAGGGAAGCTCCATATCATGCAGTTCATCCTTCATTTTCTGCGCCATTAATCTCATAATACCCGGGTAATCGAATCCACCCGCCACATACCCCTCTCTGCGATGGCGAATCAAATAAGCATGCTGCTCAAATACCATGACCAGCATATCAAACTGCATCGGAAGGGGAAGCTCCAGATCCTTAATATGTTCTATGAACCCATGCATCTGCTTGATCACGTTATCGTAGGCATCATATGCCGGTATCTCCGCTGCCTTGTCCATCACCTGCAGATCCTCTTCTGTCTCTCCCTCCGATACCAGCCAAACATCACTGGCAAAAAAATGCCCCCTCAATAATGCATACGTACTTATAAACATATGGGGATAATAAATATATCCTGTATTGTCACGGTACTTCTCTGCATACTCGTCGATCATCTGATCCGTGACAATATGCCGGTTAAAAATCATGCCAGACACATAGAGGCCCCGCATATAAAAGGCATCGATCGCCTGTTTTCCCGCTCCGGCAAAACAATCCTCTATATCCGCAAAAGCAAAGCCTGTCCGGGGACGTATCACTCCGATATCTGGATATTTATCCATCATACGAAGGTAAAATTCAAGGTTTTCTTCTAAAATCCAGTCTTCATCGCTTAAAAGCATGCAGAAGTCCCCATGAGACATCTTGATCACCTGATTCACATTCCCAGCAAATCCCTGGTTTGTTGAAAACTCATGATACACAAACCGCTTGTCCCGGATTTTTTTCAGTTCTTCATAACCTTCCACATTCTTATCACTTCCATTATTGGAACATATGATCTCAATTTGGGTTTCATCCAATGACATCCCCAGGAGTCTCTGGATCAATTCATACGCCCGGTGTCCTCTATTATAGGATGGTACACAAACACTAAATAACATAACAATTCTCCCATATCATCAAACAAAAAGTATCATAACAGTATCATTATATCCTTTATTGTCTAAAAAGAAAAAGAGCTACTGTACCAGCGATCTGATCGCTGGTACAGATAGCTCCTTTCCCAACTTTTATTATGATATTTCCAATCAAAATTTTTGTGCATGGTTTCTGCACATTCCAAGTTGCGTAAGCAACTACACATCATCAGGCTACCAGATTACTGGAGAAGAGAAAGTACTCCCTGATTTGCCTGATTTGCCTGAGCCAGCATGGATGTAGCTGCCTGCTGCAAGATGCTCTCTTTGGAGAATCTTGTCATCTCGTCTGCCATATCTGTATCACGGATACGGGACTCTGCTGCGGACATGTTCTCAGCTGTGTTGTCATCTACTTTTACTGTGTACTCAAGACGGTTCTGGATAGCACCCAGTTTGCTTCGTACGGTAGATACTTTGTCAAGCATTGCATCTACAGTAGAAATCTGATTTGTAATAGTCTTGTCACCAGCTGTAACAGTAACTGTCTGCCAAGCTGTGGAAGAAATATTTACGCTGATACCCTGACCTTTGTTAGCACCAAGCTGCAGATACTGATTCTTGTAGCTTCCGTTCAACAGTTTTTTCTTGTTGAACTCTGTATCTGTATCGATACGGTTGTACTCAGCTTTCAGCTCATTGATCTCGTCCTGGATCTTCTGGAAGTCTGCGCTTCCGCTATCAAGAACACCACTGTTGGAAGCCTGAACTACCAGCTCACGTGTTCTCTGAAGGATTGCATGTTTCTGATCCAAAGCACCCTCTGCTGTCTGGATCAGGGAGATACCATCCTGTGCGTTGTCAGAAGCTCTGTTCAGACCACGAACCTGTGCTCTCATTTTCTCGGAAATTGCAAGTCCTGCTGCATCATCTGCTGCACGGTTTACTCTATATCCACTGGAAAGCTTCTCTGTGGACTTTGCAAGGTTTCCTCCTACAATTCCCAACTGTCTGTTGGCATTCATTGATGTAATATTGTGCTGTACTATCATAATACATTCCTCCTTGAATTTAAACCGGCTTCCATGCCGATATTTTTTCTAATTTCTATAATATCTAAAGCAGTGACTATCTTCTATGCGGGCCCAGCAAAGAGGGCAGCCTCCTGCTTTAGTTACTATAACTTCTCTCTTGCCATTTTTTCTTTGACATTATATATATCGGAGTACTTCTTATTTCCTTAACCCCAATTTAAAATTTTTTTATGTTAGCTCGTCGGCGCGAATTAGATCTAAATATTTTACGAAAAAAAAGGAACTGCTGTACCAATACACTGATACAAACAGTTCCTCTAAAATCTTGATTATGATATTTTCAATCACATCATCAGGCTGCCAGATTACTGGAGAAGAGAAAGTACTCCCTGATTTGCCTGATTTGCCTGAGCCAGCATGGATGTAGCTGCCTGCTGCAAGATGCTCTCTTTGGAGAATCTTGTCATCTCGTCTGCCATATCTGTATCACGGATACGGGACTCTGCTGCGGACATGTTCTCAGCTGTGTTGTCATCTACTTTTACTGTGTACTCAAGACGGTTCTGGATAGCACCCAGTTTGCTTCGTACGGTAGATACTTTGTCAAGCATTGCATCTACAGTAGAAATCTGATTTGTAATAGTCTTGTCACCAGCTGTAACAGTAACTGTCTGCCAAGCTGTGGAAGAAATATTTACGCTGATACCCTGACCTTTGTTAGCACCAAGCTGCAGATACTGATTCTTGTAGCTTCCGTTCAACAGTTTTTTCTTGTTGAACTCTGTATCTGTATCGATACGGTTGTACTCAGCTTTCAGCTCATTGATCTCGTCCTGGATCTTCTGGAAGTCTGCGCTTCCGCTATCAAGAACACCACTGTTGGAAGCCTGAACTACCAGCTCACGTGTTCTCTGAAGGATTGCATGTTTCTGATCCAAAGCACCCTCTGCTGTCTGGATCAGGGAGATACCATCCTGTGCGTTGTCAGAAGCTCTGTTCAGACCACGAACCTGTGCTCTCATTTTCTCGGAAATTGCAAGTCCTGCTGCATCATCTGCTGCACGGTTTACTCTATATCCACTGGAAAGCTTCTCTGTGGACTTTGCAAGGTTTCCTCCTACAATTCCCAACTGTCTGTTGGCATTCATTGATGTAATATTGTGCTGTACTATCATAATACATTCCTCCTTGAATTTAAACCGGCTTCCATGCCGATATTTTTTTTAATTTTTATAATATCTAAAGCAGTGACTATCTTCTATGCGGGCCCAGCAAAGAGGACAGCCTCCTGCTTTAGTTACTATACTTCTCTCTTGCCAATTTTTCTTTGACATTATATATATCGGAGTACTTTTTATTTCCTTAACCCTTTATTTTAATTTTTTTTAAATGTGCGCTGACTTTTAAGAAAGATCCACAAACCTCTTTTGCACCTCACATTTCCACACATCCTCCTGATCCAGAATCTGCAGAAATTTTTCTGTACTGTTTCCGAGGCCAAAATTGTGGCACCGGATCGCATGTTCCTCTGTCCTGCGGATCGCCTCCGTGATCTCCTCTACACTCTCTTCCACATGCTGGACATTTTTCAAGGTATTTTGGTCATATCTCCCCTCTTGCCTTGTGCCAATATCCACAGCAGGCACACCATAGATTCCGCTTTCCCGGATTCCGGCGCTGGAATTTCCAATAATAAACTGGGCATGACGAAGCAGTGTCAGAAAATACTCAAACCGCAACGAAGGATACACGGCAAAATGCTCTTCTTCATCCAATTTGCGCACATTTTCCAGGATAATCTCCGTTCCCAGATCGTTATTGGGATAGATAACAATATAATTTCTTTTGGAAATACGCAGTGCCTCGATCACTTTTTTAATATGCTCTCCTAACTGCGCCACCTCTGTCGTGACTGGGTGATACATAAAGATCGCATATTCCTCAAAGGTGATATCATAGTATGTCTTTGCTTTGTCCACCGAGGGAAGATGGTTTCCCAGCATTATATCTATATCTGGCGAACCGATCACAAAAATATGCTTCTCGCTTTCTCCTAGCTGTATAATCCTCTTTTTGGCCTCTTCATTACATACAAAATGCAGATGGGCAAATTTAGAGACGGCATGGCGGATGGAATCGTCAATGGTCCCCGATATCTCTCCCCCCTCGATGTGTGCGACAAGGATATTATTCAAAGCTCCCGTGATCGCACCCGCCAGCGCATCGATACGATCACCGTGTACAACGATTATATCCGGTCTCACCTGGGCTGTATAGGGGGCAAGATTGGTCAACACCACCCCAAGATTATAACTCATATCATCGGTATGCTGCTGACCAAAGGCCACATGCACATTCTCATACTGGTCTTTGAGAACCTCCCGATACGTACTTCCATACTGGGAAAGCAGATGCATTCCCGATACATAAATAAATACCTCATACCGATCTGAGCGGTCCATGGTCTTCATAATCGATTTGATCTTGCCATAATCTGCTCTGGTCCCGGTAATAAATAAAATTCGTTTAGGGGAATTCTGTTCTTTTCTCATTGCTGTTTCATCTCCACCAGTTCATGTTGTATAATATCTGCTGCAAGAATGTAATCTTCTCCCTCAAGAGCATCAAATAAAGGATCGATAAACGCCTTCCACTGGGGCACCATTCCTATAAATGGCGCTAATTCCATAATCTGCTCCATCCCCTCCTCATTTCGCTCCTGATAAAAACAATCTGCCAATAAGGTCAGCCTTTCTTTTAATTCCTCTTGATTCATTTTCCCGTCTCCTTATCGCCAATTCTCTTATGAATCTCATCATAGACATAGTCCACTGCCAGCTTAAAACGCTCTTTCCGTTCAGGTACATCCTTCAGATATCTCATATAGCCGATTACCAGATCCATTGCCGGCATCTTATGGTAATCTATTTCAAAAAACGCCTTCTTGTATCCGATGCGCTTCACCTTCTCTATATCTGTACGCATTCTTTCCCAATCTGCCATAATTCCCCGATATTCTTTCTCCGAGATCTTAACCCGTTCATCTGAGACAACATCCTGAAAAGAACTCCGGCGCTCCGGCAGATGATCGATCACTTCCTGAAGAGACATCTGAACCGCACCATGAATCTTCGCCCCTCCCTCGGTGGCATTAATTACCACCTGATCCGGCGGCAGCATCTCGATCATTTCCTCAAACCACTCCCGGAATTTCTCCCAGTCCATACGAGTATATACCAATCCCCCATAATATCCTTCTGTCTGACTTGCCTTTTCTTCCACAAAACCTTCATCCCTGCCATCCGTATGACTTTTTTTATCTTCCGAATAAGCCAGATCCTGTCCCACAAGAACAATCTTTTTTGTGCCCAGCTCCACAAGGGCTGCAAAAACCCCGGCAGCGATGCCGAACTGAGCCGGTATCTGCGCCAGCTCAATCCCTTGTTTTTCATACATGATCCTCACCGCCCTGTGGTCATAGCCAAAAATTTTGGCATTGGTTAGATTTTTTATAATTTCGTGCTTCGTATTACTGGTCACCAGATAGGGTATATCAAAACTTCCCGGCTCTTCAAAACAGTTCATATTCTTTATACCATCCGTAGAGCCCACCAAATCCGGGACAATCCCAGCCCTCAGCAGCGTTGACAATGCCGCGTCAAGGCAGAAGATGTATGCCCTTTGATCAATCTGTCTGAGAACCTCCAGATTTTTCTTCAATGAGGGCCCTGCCGCCACCATAATCACCGGTATATCTGGATCCCAGTATTTTACCAGCCGCGCCAGCGGTATTGCCCCTTTCATATATGGTATATTATCTATGATATTTGCCAGCATCGCTTTCATATGTCTCTGGATCGCTCCCTGGGTAAATCCCATGGCATCGCACACCAGCTGGCACACATCCATAAGCATCTTATACTCTTCCTGGTAGTGTGCCAGATAGCCCGGATGGGTCAGTACCGCCGTGGTCTCCACACAATCGTCATTGAGAATGTCCGTTATCACATCACGCAGCGGAATCCACTGATCCTCCCCTCCATACAGAATATATAATTTCTCTTTATCCCGAAATTTTGAAAACAAAGGAGATTGGCGGACTTCTTGAAAAATAGCTGGATCTGGCTCATACACCAACACATACCCCGGCACCTTTCTCAGCAGCTGCAGCACGATCTGGCAGTCCCCCAGTCCAAATAAAACTACATTTTCCACTCTTTCTTCCACATAATGATCCACCCAGCGCTCTGCCGCATAGCGCCCATTGTAACTGCTGCCCAGCCGGAACGTCTCTGTCCCGCGTTTTACAACTGGAACCACTCCCCCGTCCAATGCTTGTACTAACTCACATATGCTCTTCATAATTTACCTCATTTCTGCATATTCGTATCTTACCGCCACTGGCGACACATTCAATTCATAAAGAACGTATGGAAGCCCGCATATATCTTTGCAGCTTCCATACTGATATCACTTCGTTTGATTAATAAAATAGGACTGATCCGGTTTATGTGCTTCCGCCATATTTTGATAATAACTGGATACTGTCTTATTGCTTATATGAAAATCCCTTATATTCTTTCTCTGATTGGCAAGATATATTTTAAAATGCCCGCTGTTCTGGTGTTCCAATGCCTGAATCTGAATCCCCAGTTCCGACACCTCTCCGATCAGCTGCTGGATCTGCTGGATCTGTTCCTTATATGCCATCCGGTTCGCCAGGATTTCTTTTTCCACATGCTTGAACAGCGTATCGAATCCCTCGTCCATCCGGTTGATCTCATCGATCTGATCTCCCTTTTCTTCAATGGTCTTTGTAAATTCCTCTGGATTCATCTCTTCATCCTTCAACAAACTCTCCTGCTCTTTTGTCTTTTCCAGCAGGAAAAGGAGAATCTGCTTCTTTCGCTTCAAAGTGTCTACCATCATATTAACATAGACGCTGTTCTCATTCCGTCTTTCCATCTGCTCACATCCATTCGTTTTATTCAGCTAATTCCCTACCCTGTTCAGGCGCATAACTTCCTTCCATGTATCTCTCATCTCCCGTATATACTTCAGGGCATCCTCGATAATCTCAATGTCTTTCTTCATATTTCCATCTACCAGCCGGCGATATATATAATCGTATACGCGATCAAAATCTTCCCAGACCTTATACTTATGATCCAGTGTTGCCCGAAGCTCCGTAATAATCGCCTGTGCTTTCTTGATATTGGTATTCGCTTTTTCAAAATCTTTCTTTTCGATGGCAACGATCCCTATATTACAGAACTTGATCGCTCCTTCATATAACATCAATGTGAGTTCGGCAGAAGATGCCGTCATGATTGCATTTTTCTGATAGGCATTCGCGAAGTTCGTGTCCATATGAATCTCCTTTTCTCATTTACTACCACATAAAGAGCAAGAGAAAATTCTTGCCCTTTACGTGTATGAATATGTTCATAAAATATATTAATCTAAATTAGAATCCTCCAAACAAACTACCCAGAGAGTTCTGCTGGGACTGCAGTTTCGCAAGCGCGATCTCCATCGCTGTGAATTTCTTATAATACATTTCTTCCATGGAAGCCAGACGATCTTCCCAGTTCTTAATATCTTTTTCGTACTGTTTGAGATCATCCTTCATCTTAATGTCATTATAGAAGGTCAGCGCGCTGCTCATCTTATTTCCTGCCATCTTCTTACTCATTGTATCCTTGAGATTACCAAAGATACCAGTAAGTACATTGACCACTGCATCCGGATCATCATTCAGAGCTTTCCTCAACTTATCATCTTTGTCTGCATAGACAGAATCATCTTTGTCCCCATAGATATGGAGCAAGCCGCCCTCAAGATAATCGGTAGAAGTCATAATACCAAAGCTGGCGAGGGAGTAGGTCTTTCCTTCATAAGTCACCTGGCTCATCATCGCACCACGCATTCCTGAAACGATTCCGTCCAGTGTTGAGTCATTACGTAACAACGATCCTTTGATCTTATCCTCCCAGAGCTTGATATCATCATCCGACATCTCTTTTTTCTGCTCACTGGTAAGCGGTTCATAACCCTTCGCAGATTTTGCGTCAAGAAGTGTATTCATCTCCTTCATGATCTCATTGTAATCTTTCAGGAAATTCTTTACAGAATTATATACACTATCCACATCGTTGGTGATCGAGAAGGTAATCGGCTCATCCGTCTTCGTAATTCCTGTCAAAGAAATCTCCAGACCATTGGCAGAAACTACAGAAGAAGAGGAAGTCATTTCCGCACCATTCAGTATGATCTTACTGTCAGAAGCTGCGATCAACGCCATACCTGATGGAATGGAGGTATTAGAAGAATCATTCGCCCCTCCGTTGACACTTACAGTTCCATCCGCTGCAACTGTAACATCAGCAAGCCCCAGACCACTCAATGCCGATCCAGAAAGTGTCTCATAACGATCGGTAATAGAAGCATAGTTGCTCACATCTGCAGTGATATCCGCTTTCACACTATCCTGGGTGAAAGTAGTAGTTCCATCAAAGCCCTGAACACCTGTGGTGTAATATTTGTCCTTCGCCACCTGGCTCAGCCCCTCAATATCTGCAGCTGTTTTTCCAGCAAAGGCTGCCGCCTCGATCTCCAGCTTGACGTCGCTGTCTGTGCTGATCTTCGTATTGACAAAGCTGGTAGTATCTGCATCCGCTTTCTTAGCTACTTCTTGATCCAGCTCTTTCTTTGCTGCCCAGTCAATATATTCCTCCTTGGTCATATTCTCTACACCAAGTTTTTCTTTATCTTCCTGGGTCATTATATCGAAGCTATCACCATATTTTTTTGCCAGTGTCTCTTTCACTGTTCCATCATCATTATAATAATTGGATTTGAGACTCTCTTCTGCCTTTGTCTTATATGAATCGTAATTTTCGCCGTAAAGCTTTGCCTTCACATAAGTTGTCGCAGCCGTATTTGCCGCCGCTGACTTTGTCTCATAAGCTGCTTTGGAAAGAGCCTCCAGCGCCTTGTCATAGGCTTCTGTACCCACGCCAGAATTCTGAAGCTGATCCATCGCCTCGTCCACAATCTTTTTATTGGCACTGGACATGCTGCTATAGCCTACGGCATTGCGAAGAGCTTCCCGTCCGCTCACCTCTGCTGCGGATATACCAGAAGTAGTAATGGAAAAAGCATTTTTTAATCCGCTGTCTTTGCTGCTGATAAAGAGTCTCTTCTGCTCTGTATCATAATTAGCACTTAATCCAGCCTCTCCCAGTGCTTTCGTAAAGTCTTGAATCGTCGTTTCTGATGTAACAGCAAATTTTTTAGTCTTATCACCATTGGTAATCGTGATCTCTTTATTCAGCAGAGTTGGATCAATTTCTGTCAGCTTTGTATTCACTGAATCCGCATTAATCTTGCCTCCTGTCAGGTGCTGGGAAGTCGCAATACTTTTTATCTCCAATGAATAGCTTCCGTTCGCCGCCTTGTTATTTGCTTTAATACTTACCTTTGTAGAATCCGACACCGACGCTTTTTTCGTCATATAAGAGGCCTGCAGCTGAAGCTTTGATACATGCTCATTATAAAGTTTAAGTAATTTTGTATTTAATTCTGCCCACTTGGTCTGTTTCCACTCAAGTTTGGTTTTTTCTCTTTCTACTTTTGTTTTCTTCAGGCTCTGTGCTGACATCAGCGCTCCAACAATCGCTTCTGTGTCAAGTCCTGAAGCAAGTCCGCTCATACGAATTCCCATGATTTATTCCTCCTTTTTCCTTCTATCTCTTCTCATCCACTAAGATACCAGCCATCTCCCACATCTTCTGAAGCATATCCAGTGATTTTTCCGGAGGGATCTCCCGAACCACTTCATTCGTATCGGAATTGATAACCTTAATGGACACCCTGTTGGTCTTCTTATGATAAGAATATTCACAGCGAGTATGTTCCATTTTCAGATTTGCTCTTTTCACTGCATCATCCATCGTAGCCTCACTCGGTGCATGTTCTCTCTGCTGATCGCCTCCTTGCTGCTCAGCATTTCCCTTTGCATCCACCGGCATCGGCTGTGATGTTTTTGGAACCGCATTCGTCATCGTATGACTGGTATGCATCTCCTCTGTTTTTACCGACTTCGGCGCACTCACTTTGGCAACCTCTGCCGAGCTGTAATTTGAATTTACATTTGATATTTTTTCTAAATCCATTTCTAACACCTCCATATGTATCATATGCAAACTTCAACCGTTCTTACTGAGATTATCGACATAAAAAAAGGAAAAGTTAACCCTTTTACCTACATTTTCCGGATCAACTTTTCCCCACTGCTATTTTAACAGATCCGATAAACTCTCCGGACTGGCCATATTTACTGCCTCTTTGTTTGCTTCCTGTATCTGGACGTACAATTCCTTGCGATATACCGGCACAGATTTGGGGGCGCTGATGCCGATCTTTACCTGATCGCCTTTGATCTCCAGGATCGCAACCTCCACGTTATCATTAATGATAATGGATTCATTTACTTTTCTTGCCAGTGCTAACATAAAATCACGCCTCCTTCTTTTCTTTGAGGAGATCATATATCTTATATTTCACCTCATAATCCTGATTTTCTACGATAAGCTGTACTCCCTTTTTGGTGTCCGCATTGATAATAATGGGCGCTTTCAGGTTCACAGACATCTCCTTAATATCAGCGGGAACCGTCATCGTGAGAAGAATCACCAGGTTTTCCTCTGAAATTTCCCCGATTCCGGAAAGCAGCTCATCCTCAACCACCGGATTGTAATCCTCCTTGACCAGCAGCGGGTTAATCACCGGAAGGGCAAGGGTAGGTTCATCCACGCTCTGAAACCAGGAAATATTAGCGCCGTCTTTCTTTTCGCAGTCATACAAAATCGTATATTTTTTAAATTCCTCAAATCCAAAAAGTCCACGTTCCAACGTAATAATCTTTTCTTCCGTCAGATCGATCTCCCCAAAATATTTTGTCTGTATCAGCATAGTTACCTCCATTCGCAAGGTGAACACAGTTCACCTTTGCTTTATTTCGCATCACACAAGTGCTGCCGCCAGCCTACGTATTAAATAAAATCAAGCAATGAAGTTCCCAAGATTTTTGATGTCGCCTGAAGGGAAGCCTGGTAGAGAAGATCTGCCTCTGTATAATTGACATACGCCTCCTCAAGATCCGCATCTTCATTCTCTGATTTTGCCTCATCGGTTCCTGTCTTCAAAACCTCCAGTCCACTCTGGGTCATCTTCAATCTGTTGTATCTCGCACCGTGATCCGCCAAAGATACGTTCAGTTTATTCTTGGCATCCTGGAATACTGTGATAGCATGAGAATAGGAATTGGTCAGTACTGTATTCTGCAGGGTAATCTGTGTCCCAATCTGATCATAAAGCTCCTGCAGATCTGCCAGTTTTTCTTTATCATTTGGATCGCAGTCATCAATCCGCTTTTTGACTGCAGCATAATTTTTCTCCATGATCTCCAGATCGTTGATCACCTTGTAAATATCGTCCACTGCCCTGCCAATGGTTGTGTCAAAGGTATCGCAGGCAAGGGTATTTACGGTCAGTGTCTGGCTGAAATTAACCTGATAGTTGATCTTCTGCTCGGTTACATTATCATAGTTTTTCACAACTCCAGTGGCATTATTCTCTGCCCGGCAGTTAAAATAATGCTCTGGACGAATATCGCTGCTGGTAAACTGTGTCTTGTTGAATTGTGCTGACAGTTCAGATCCTGCACGGATGGAATCATATATCGCATCCCCGAAAACCAGTTCTCCAGTCTCTGGTACAAAATATACTTCATTCTCACCGGGATGATACTGCTCATTATATGTCTGGTTGTCAGGAATACTTTTTGTAACTGCAGTCACGGTATGACTGTCTCCATTGACATCCTTATAGGTTATGGTAACGTCTTCTTTGTCACAGTTTTTATAGGACAACGGAATACGATGAGTCTGTAAGAATTCTGACGCCTCATTGGCATAATCCGATGCATCTTTTGTATCATCGTAACTTGCCTGGCCATATACATAAGCGTATTTCTCAATCTCGTTGATCTCCAGGTTCTCCGTGATGGTATACGTCGTATCGCTCTGATCCGCATCAAAGAGAAGAGGCACATCGGTACGATATCCGGTAAAGACATAGCGCCCCGCATAGTCTCTGTTCGCGTGCTCCTGATAAATGGCATCCGCATTCTGGCGAAGCTGCTTGGCAATGGTCTCCCGGTCGTCTGCATTGTTGGGATCGTTCGCCGCGTGGGTCACGTATTCCAGCATCCCATCCAGGATTTTATTCACTTTATCAATCGGCTCTTCTGTAGCATCCATCCAGTTTTCCGCATCATCACAGTTGGAAAGATACTGTTCAATCTCGATCATCGTGGTACGGAACCGAAGGGCACGCACCGCGATCGTCGGATTATCCGATGGGTTCTGAATCTTTTTCTCAGAAGCATACTGCTCAAAATATTTGTGATATGCCGCCTTATTCTTTTGAATATGAAGCATAGCGTTATTTCTCATCATGTTATTGGTAATCCGCATAAATATCCACGTCCTTTTTATTTGATATTATGTGTGGCAGATCTTTATACTGCCATTTGATTGATCAGTTTGTCAAGTACTTCATTCATCACCGAAAGCACCTTATACTGGTTAAACAGCATCTTCTGGAAGGTAAGCAGGGATTCCGTCTCCTCATCCTCGTCGGGACCAGATATTGCCTGCCTTTGAATATCCACTGCATCACGTATACTCAGCTGGTTTTCTTCCATTGTCAGCGCCTTTTTACAGTCCACTCCCACATCTGCCGTCATGGACTGCAGAAAAGAATCCGGTGATCCATGAAGAAACATCTTGGAATCATCTTTCAAATCCGCAAGTTTTTTAAGATTCAGACCTTCGGATTTTCCACCCTCCTGCAGTTCATTAAAAGCAAGGAGTTTGGGGTCTTTCATCACAGCATCTGTCACACAGATATTTAACGCCGTCATGTAGTAATAGCTTCCTGTATAAGTTCCATTTTCTTCTTTTTTTGCCACAGAGCTAAAGGAAGCGTCATGCCCGCTGTCACCTTTGGAAGTAAATATATAATTAGCGCCGTCCGCCGGTACTTTGGCGTTAAAGAAATCGATGCCCTGATTCTCGTAGTCATCGTAACCGCCCTTATGGGTATCATTGAATTTCTGTGAGTAGGTTCTCACGAATTCATTGAGCTGCGCCATATAATAGGGAACTCCTTTATAAGCCACATTGTCACCAACGACAACGTCTGCCTGGACATTCACCGCATGCTGCAGCGCCTTCGCATCATCCACACTCATATTTTGTTTGAGGGTAAATTTATATGTAAATTCACCACTGTCCGATACCTGCACCTCAAATGTATCATAACTGTAAGCGCTGTTATTTATCGTGATCTCCCCGTCCTGTGCCGGTATATTTAACAGATTTACGTCATTAATATTGGCGCCATTCATCGTTACAACAATATTGCCATCTTTATCATTTTCGATACCTGCTATCTTACCTGATAACGTCGTCGAATTATTGCCATCCCGGAATTCGTAAAGTCCCTGCAGCTTTCCGCCCAGTTCAGAACTGTATTCATTAAAGGGAGACCCATCTGCCCATGACACTTTATAGAGACCGGATATGTCATTGATGGCTTTTGTGGTGTCCATCTCCGTCACTTTTAATTCGTTGACACGATAGGTTTCCAGCAGAATACCGCCATTGACATAGAGATAAAACTGGGGCAGTCCGACGCCATTTGCCGGTTCTTCTTCCACCGCTTTCACATTACAGTACCCAGAAAGTTCATCGATGAGCACCTCTCTCTGATCCCGGAGATCATTTGCCGGGTTGCCATATGCTTCCAGAGTATTGATCTGCTTCGTTACCGCTGCAATCTTTTGTGCGAGAGCATTGATCTGGTCCACGCAGCTTTTGATCTCTTCATTGGCTTCCTCCTGCAGATCCCGGAGATCCGAAGCGGTACTCTGTATAAAAGAGGTCAGTGTATCGGCAACGGTGGTAATTTCTTTTCTCTTTGTGGCATCACCGCCATCTCCCACGGATCCCGTAAGAGTTTTACAAAATTGATCAAAGGCTGTGGTAATCCCGCCGTCCTCTTCATTTTTTGCATATATATACGTCTGGACATGCTTCAGATAATAAGAATGTGTACCATATTTGCTATAAGTAGCATTTTCTTTTCTATATTTGATGTCATAATAATTGTTGTGTTCCCGCACCACTTCCTGCACATAGGCGCCGGCTCCTATTACTTTTATAGAACTTACATTCCGAATCTGGGCACTCGTTTTCGCCACCTGCCTGGAATACCCTCTCGTTCCCACATTAGCGAGGTTGTGTGCCGCAGTCTGCATGCATACATTATAGGTAAGCATTCCTGATTTTGCGATTTCTAATCCCTGAAATGTAGACATTTCTTCTCCTCCATTCCTATAAGCTGGTTATCAGATGCTCGATCATCTCGTCAACAACGGTGATATATCTCGATGACGCGTCAAAGCATTTCTGAAATTTGATCAAATCTGCCAGTTCCTCGTCGGTGGCTACTCCCATCACATTCTGTCTCTCACCCTCTATGGAATTTACTGTCATGACCTGATTCTCTATAATTCCCATCCACACATTTCCATCAGTAGAAAACTGTCCCACCAGAGCTGCATAATACCCGGCAAAATTGTAGGTAGTCATGGAATTGGGATCCAGCGCTGAAAAATCCTGCTGCCACTTTTCTGCCAGATCAGCGCAGATAAACTGTGTAAACCCATCGGCATAACCAGAATTTGGATTTGCTGTCAATGGCAGTTTAGATGGATCCCTCAACAGTTCCGGATTCACCTCCAGCTGATCGATGGTATACAAGGTGTAACGATCCTCAACGTCCTCTTCATTATATTGATAAACCTTAATGCTACTGGTGGTTCCGTCTTCATTCAGGACTTCCACCATTTTCTCAGTATACCGTGGTGTTTTCCGTCGGACAAAAAGCTCTGTTCCCATCGTCTCGTCCGCATCGTCGCCGATCGGAGCCTTATCGGTATCCAGTACCTTGATCTTCGTCCCGTCTGCCAGCTCCAGTTCCTTGTTCGGACAGAGAGTGTCATTCATCATCATGGCAACACCTCTGACAAGCTGGTCAAACTCCGCCTGAACCTTCATCACAATAGATGGTTCAACATACTCATTATACTCTTCTACATCTCTTTTATATTTCTCATTTGCATTAAACCAAGCTCTTTCATCCAGCGTCCCAAATTCATCCATGAAGTCTTCCTCCACCGGCTTCACGGGCATATCCCTAAAGTCTGCGGCATGATTTCCCCTCGCCACCAAAAGTCCCCTGAGGGATCCCACGTCGGTGTTTGTCTCAGGAGAGTATGCCAGTTCTCCCCGGAAAAAGTAATCCTCACCTGTTTCCCATACCGGCTTAAGCAGTTTGGAAGTGGAGCTTTCATATGCTGTGGTCAGCCGGTTCTGATGATTTCCTTCCAGCAGGTAAGCTCCTTCCGAATAGATAGATATCGTACCGTCTTTCTCTTCGATGGGTTTAAATGTTATGATTGAGCCAAGTTGATCCAAAAGAAGGTTTCTGGCATCACGATAATCATTAGCGCTTTCCCCTGTCGACTCATACTTGCGGATCAGCATATTATAATCCCGGATCTGAGATACGATATCGTTGATCGCATCGACCTGATTCTGCACCTCATCGTTCATGTTTTTCTGATATTCGTTTAACTGCTGCTGCAAAACCTGTGCGCGCTCTGTAAACTGGGATGTCAGGGAGACCAATTCAGAACGGCAGGTAATATCATTCGGTGTTTTTGACAGCTCCTGTACCGCATTCCACAAATCTGTCATAGAGGTAAGAAACTCCTGGGCTTCCAGCTCTCCAAACAGCTCCTCCATCTCCATTACCGCGTCATATTGCGCCTCATAAAAACTCTGGCGTCCTACCTGAAGCCGGTACTGATCATCCAAAAATGTGTTGCGTATCTGCCGGATCTTCACTACGTCCGTTCCAAGACCAACCTGTATCTTGTTGGAGTACGCCCCATACCTGGACGAATAAAACGCATCTGTCACAACTGCCTGCTGTCTTGTATGCCCTGGCGTAGTGGCATTCGCAAGGTTGTGGGCCGCTGTATTCATGGATGTCTGTGCCGAATGAATTCCGGAGACACCCGTATTAAAACTTGCAAATAGATTTCCCATGCGATCTTTCCTCTTTTCCTGCTATAATTTATTCACAAAACAAAAGAAGCACACAAATGTGGGCATCCAGCGATACATCTGCCGCACGGGAGCTTTGATGCTGCAAGCTGTCAATCATTGCTTCGCATCAAAGCCCCCTGCTCCATAGGCGGGCATATCCACCTGTGCAGCGTCGCTTGAATAATTACTGCTTCCCGAAGACATCCGTGTACTTCTTATCACATTCATATTATATTCTACCATTTCTAATGCCTGCGTTAATAACTCTTTATTTTGAGTATTCAGTTCCTGCAGCCGCGCCATGGTCCGTCTCAGCTTGTCATGCAGGCGCTGTAATTTCTTTTGTTCATCGGGCTGTTTGCCAAGAGCCTGGATGATCTGCTCCAAATTCATATCCCCTGAAGCCTTTCCAAGAACAGTAGCAATGTCTTCTGTCACTCGCATCCGCCTGACCTCGAGATTTCCAACTTCGTCCATCATCTTCTGCTCCTCACCGGACAGACGTCCCAGAGCCTCCAGATCATTCGCTACGATCGCCCTTATCTTCTCCTCCTGAACCGGTATCAGATTGGCATAAATCTTCTCTTCCCGGTCAAGGGTTCCAATCAATTCTTCAATTAAGCTCGCCAAAGGAACAACCTCCTGTTAGTATCCAAGCAGACGTTCTGCAAGCTTGTCTGCCACATCCTCTATGGATACATGATAGGTTCCGGCTTTCATCCGGTCCATAATATCCTGTACCTTTTCTTCCCTTATATCAGAATGATCCGACACAGCTTTTCTGGCAACCTGATAATCTTTTCCGATGCTGGATATCTCCAGACTATCTGTCGAATCTGACTTGGAAGATTTCGCAGAAGATCTCGGTTTACCTGCCTTATAAAGCTGATTTACCTGCATATATGCGTCAATTCTCATACTCTTCACCACCTAAATAAATCTTTTAACGTTTCTTACAATATGTATCGGACGATTAAGGAAACACCTTAACCCTTAAAAAAAAATTATCTCATACAGCCACACCAAACAATATAAGCGGTCCAGTTGTTTGAGATAATTTGTATTGAAACAGATTCAAACCATCCAACTTATTTCATTGACAAAGACTCTATGATTTCTTGTCTCTACACTTCCAAAGTACCAGGCAACTATTGTGCATAATATCATAAATAAAAGAATTATATTAGAAATAATAAGCGGTTTTATTTTTTCCTCATCACAGACCAACTTATTAATATAAAACAATAACCCAAAAATAACATTAATGTACAGGATTCGTCTCTGGGAGATATTAATATACTTGGGCAAAACCTGGATATAATCAGAAATGGATATAAGCCACCCATAAAGATTTTCCAAACGTTTATATATGCTAACCCGAATATGAACATCCTGAAATAATTCTTGTGATTTTGCAAGTTCAAATAAAATGTCACAAAATTCCTCTCTTAATTTCTTCTCTTTATATGAATCCATCACTACCCCACCGCCTTAATGAGTGGTATAGGAATCACTTTATGATTACCAGATCCATTTTTATATATTGTGGCCCATGCACCATCTGGTTTATGGGTATCTCTTACCAGAATCCAGGGATCTAATATCCTTTTCTCTTCCACTATAGCATCTATTTTTGACAAATCAGTCCCGCAGACGCTGATATTATCATACGTCCTAAAAATCGGCATTGCGCCAAAACCACAAAAGAAATAATACACATTGGGTACTACAGGACCAAACTGCCATGCTTCAATATCATCAGAAAATGCCTGGCTCTTGTGATTCAAAAACTCTCTTTGAATGTAATATAAAATTTTTTGGAGCTGCAAATTACTAATTGGAATATTATCCCGCACACACTTAGAAACAATATACTTTGACAAATCAATTGCCTTATACATATTCATCCCTCCAAACATATCAAAATTAGCCATGAGCAAAACTCAACAAAGTAAGTATTTATACGGTTTTGCCCACTGCT
>CAQOJF010000016.1:58820-62348 GCA_948848225.1 uncultured Eubacterium sp. | reverse complement strand
AGCACACGTCAAATCTTTCAGGAGATTATTGATGATATGACAAGTGAGCAGGATAATGAGATTGATTTAAGAATAGAACAAAATCATTCGGCTGTAACTATTTTAGATGATATTTTAAACAAATACGAGAATGAAATGCTTGACAGTAAATCTTCATTAAGCATAGCAATTTATGAGTATTTTAGCATTCGTGATATAGCAAATCAAAATAATATGTTATATGAACAATATTTAATTTCGGCAAATACATGGAAAAAGATAATGCAATATGGGATAGACAGACATGAATTTAATGAAGTAGATATTTCCGCAGTATTCGATTTAATTGTGTTTTCATATCAAGGGGTAAGGATGTACAGTAAACTTATGCCGATGGATAAAGAAACACCTTCCAGAATAATAAAAGAAATAAGAAAAATATTAGTGAAAAGCGGAAGAAATAGCGATATTATTTAAACATAAAATTTCATTGTCATATAAAACATTAATATTTATAACATGGAGGAATGAATGATGGTTTGTGAAGAAATACGGCTTGTAAAACCGACATTAGAACTGAAGAATGAAGCACTTGAATACCGACAGGAACATTTTGATTTTGGGGAACAGGTAATCAATGGGAGTGAATTATTTGATAAGATTGCTTCTTATGAGGAATGGCTTGAGAAAGTCATTGCCAATGCAAGTGCGGAGACTGTTGACCCTAATTGGGTTTTAACAGATACATTTTTTGCAGTTAGGGGGTCGGATAATAAAATTGTTGGTATTGTTGATTTGAGATATGAATTTAATGATTTTCTGAAGGATTTTGGTAATTGTGGATATAGTGTAAGACCATCAGAAAGAAAAAAGGGGTATGCAACTGGAATATTAAAACGAATATGTTTTGTTGCGAGAAAACACGGTATGAAACAGTTACAATTATCTGTTGAAAAGGACAATGCTGCTTCAATAAAAACAATTGAGAAAAACGGTGGAAATTATTGTAGGAGTTTTATTTTTGAAAATAAGGAAGCATATGTATATTTAATAAATCTTTAAGGTTGAATATACACTCTCCAAACCTGTTTTGAGAGACATACAAGAAGAGGGCTGGTCAGTGGACGACCAGCCCCTCATTTCATCATTTATTCTACCGTTACAGACTTTGCAAGATTTCTCGGCTGGTCTACATTCAGCCCCTTTTCTACAGATACATAGTAGGCGAGATACTGAAGTACCACGGCTGACACAAATGGGGTAAACAGCGGAGAAGTTTCCGGTAGTACGACCTGGTGGTCGCACAGGCTGGCATCCACGGAGGCATTGATATCCGTGATCAGGATGACTTTGGCACCACGGGAACGCACCTCCTGAACATTGGAGATCACCTTCGCATAGACGTCCGGCTGGGTGGCAAGAGCAACCACGGGAACATTATCGGTGATCAGGGAGATCGTCCCGTGTTTGAGTTCCCCGGCGGCGTAGGCTTCGGAGTGAATGTAACTAATCTCTTTTAACTTGAGAGATCCCTCACAGGACAGGGCATAGTCCAGTCCTCTCCCGATAAAAAAGATATGATCCGAGAGAGTGAGGCGCTTGGAGATGTTTTCAATCTGGGAATCATAGGACAGCGCATCCTCTACTTTATCTGCAATGCCTATGAGATTTTCCACATATCCTCTGGTTTCTTCCTCGGAGATATTCTTTGTGACATAGGCGAGACGGAACGCGATGAGGTACATCAGGGAAAGTTGTACGGTATAGGCCTTTGTGCTCGCCACCGCGATTTCCGGGCCAGCATGGGTATAAAGAACATAATCACTTTCCCTGGCGATGGAGGATCCTTTTACATTTACGACAGAGAGGGTTTTCGCACCCTTTGATTTTCCAAGTTTCAACGCTGCCAGTGTGTCAGCGGTCTCTCCGGACTGGGAGATCGTAATAAGTAAAGTATTCTGGTCTATAATCGGGTTTTGATATCGGAATTCCGAGGCGATCTCTACCGTCACTGGAATCCTTGCCAGGCGCTCGATCATATTTCTTCCGATCAGCCCGGCGTGCATGGCAGTACCACAGGCGGTGATCACGATGCGGTTGACGCCGGTGAAAATCTCATCTGGGACATTGTCGGTGGAGAAATCCGGCATTCCGTGTACGACTCTTGGGGTGATGGTGTTTCGGAGGGCCTCCGGCTGTTCGTGGATTTCTTTCATCATAAAATAATCATAGCCGCCTTTTTTGGCTGCTCCCACATCCCAACTGATATGATGGATCGTCGGTCCATACAGATCGCCGTATTCATTTTTGACCAGTATTTCATCTTTGGTGATCTTAGCAATATGGTTTTCCTGTAGTACAAAATAATGTTTTGTATGGCTCACCAGTGCCACCATGTCGGAGGCAATGATGGATCCCTTTTCAGTATGGGCTGCTACCAGAGGGCTGCCACTTCTCACCACATAGATCGTTTCCGGTATATCTTCAAACAGAATACAAAAACCGTATGCTCCGGTAAGTTTTCCAGTGGCCAGCCGAATTGCTTCTTCTGGATCACCCTGGTAGCAGTCATCTATGACCATCGCAGCAATTTCTGAATCTGTCTGGGATACCGGGTATTTTCCTTTTTCTTCCAGTTCTCGCTGGAGTTCCTGATAATTTTCGATGATTCCGTTATGGATCAAAGTTACCTTCCCAGCAGTATGGGGGTGGGAGTTGGTGTCCGATACCCCGCCATGGGTTGCCCAGCGGGTGTGTCCGATGCCGCAGGTGGAGATGATATCATCTGCCTGAGCCTTAACCAGTTCCCGTAATACAGAGACCTTTCCGATTGTTTTTATTGTCTGGATGCCATCATCCGTAAAATAAGAAATACCAGCGCTGTCATAACCGCGGTATTCCAGTGTCTGCAGTCCGTCCACCAACGTCTTTTTTGCATCAAGAAAGCCAACGTATCCTATAATTCCGCACATAGTGATCCTCCATTCCGGTGTATCTGCTACACCTTTGACTCTAAACTTATTCCTAATATATGCAGGTACGCCTGCATATGAAAATAATCCTCTCCAGACCGTTAAAACTGGCTAAAAATCATAAAAATCATATCATAGTAGCAAGGGAAAGTCAAGGAATCCGGCAGGGACAGACTGGCGTGCCAGACCAGGAATCTGTCCCTAAAAAAGAATTGTAGGGAGTTATGGAATGTGATACAATGAACGCATAAGCACGAACGCAGACTTTTAAAGAATGCGGTGCCTGTTTACAGGCAAATCGCATTCTGAAAAAGTCTATGTGAGTCTAACGAACACGGAGAAACCGCAGGTTTCGACGTGAGTGCTTATGCAGGACACGCAAAAAATAAGTTCTAACGAACACGGAGAAACCGTAGGTTTCGACGTGAGTGCTTATGCAAGACACGCAAAAAAATAAAATAAGTTCTAACGAACACGGAGAAACCGCAGGTTTCGACGTGAGTGCTTATGCAAGACACGCAAAAAATAAGTTCTAACGAACACGGAGAAACCGCAGGTTTCGACGTGAGTGCTTATG
>CAQOJF010000016.1:54575-58720 GCA_948848225.1 uncultured Eubacterium sp. | reverse complement strand
CAAGAGATATATAAGTTCTGAAGAACTTATTAACAAGTTGCTTATTTTATCAGGGGGTTAGGTTTGAGATATGCAGAATTTTAGAGTTGAGTTGAAAAAAGTAGTGGATGATTCCTACGATGTGCAGATTGGCAGGAATCTTATTCCGGCACTGGTCTGTGATATGAAGGAAGGTCTGGTGGGGAAGATCCACAAATTTGCGGTTGTGACGGATTCTAATGTAGAAAAGGGCTATGGTGCGCCGGTGCTGGAAGCCCTTCGGGAAGCTGGATTTACCGCTGAGATCTTTGTGTTTCCGGCGGGGGAAAAGAGTAAGGTGCGTAAGACTAAGGAGATGATAGAGGATGCCATGCTGGCAAAGGGATTCCGCAGGGACTGCTGCGTGGTGGCAGTGGGAGGCGGAGTTGTCTCGGATCTGGCAGGCTTTGTCGCCGGAACCTTTGGAAGGGGCGTACCATTTGTGAATTATGCCACCACGCTGTTGGCGGCAGCCGATGCTTCAATTGGCGGAAAAACGGCGGTGGATACGGAACTTGCCACCAACCTGATCGGGCTGATCTATCAGCCGAGGAAGGTGTATGTTGATATTGATACGTGGAAGACACTTCCCAAAGAGCACCTGATCAATGGAATGGCGGAGACAGTCAAGCACGCCTGTTTGGCTGACAGGGATTTCTTTGAGTATATCGAGGACCATGTGGAGGATGTGTTGGCATGTGTTCCAGAGGTGTGTGAGTATATATCAGAAAAAAACTGCAATGTAAAATATCAGGTCGTGATGAAAGATGAAAAAGAGAAGAGTTTAAGGGAGATACTGAATCTTGGCCATACGGTGGGACGGGCCATCGAGACGGTAAGCGGCTACCGCCTTCTTCACGGAGAGGCGCTGGCCATCGGAATGGTAGCCCAGGTAAATCTGGGATGTCAGTTAGGGTTTTTATCAGAGGAGGAGAGGGACCGGGTCATCGACCTGCAGGAGAAAATCGGGCTTCCGGTGCGTATTCCAGACTATATTGACAGGGAAGAGCTGGTGCAGAAGCTGTACACAGATAAAAAGGTGCGGGATGGCAAACTCCGTTTTGTATTCCAAAAGGGGATCGGCGATGTGATGACCTTTGGCGAGGATGTATATGCTAGATTGACTGCGGAGGAAGAGATCCGGGAAGTCATCATGGAGCTGTAACCGGCATTTGCTGATTATCAGAAGAGGGGGGAGCTGGTTTGAACCAGAGACAGCTGGGAAAAGAAAAAGAAGAATTGGCGTGTGGTTATTTGCGTGATAAAGGGTATGAAATTATCACCTGCAATTACTGGTGCCGCGGTGCCGAACTGGACATCGTGGCGAAGGACGGGGAATATCTGGTATTTGTAGAAGTAAAATACCGGAAGGATCATTCCTGCGGTGGAAGCAGATATGCCGTTTCACCAAATAAAATCCGAAAGATCATACAGTGTGCCAGAACTTATTTATATCGAGAGGGAGTTCCTTTGGACATGCCGATGCGGTTTGATGTGATCGCTATAGAGGGGAAGAAGATCTGGCATTTTATCCATGCCTTTGATGCGGATGGATGGAGTTAGTATGGTGGCGACACCGAGCCAGCTTCACGGCATTTTTTTATTCGACAATGAAAAGCCAGCGGACATCTTTGGATCACTCCAGGGACGCCCGCTGGTTTTTAATGATGTAGTCATCCTATCAGACACGTATATCGATGTTTCCTCCCAGGGAAGGATTGACAGACTGCTCCATCATTTTTGTAATATTGTCTCCCATGGTCTTCTGCAGATCCAGTGTCTTATCCAGCATCGCTACCGATACATTGGACATAACACTCAACGATGCATTTGCCATAGAATATGAGGCAATATCCATTCCCAGTGACATATCCATAGGCTCATCCTCCTTTTATTGGGTTCAATATTTAAATTAGTATAACATTTTCGTCAATGAAATACAATAAAAATAATCATTGATTTTAAACTGAGATTCTTGTAAAATAGTTTACGTATGGAAAATTGTGAAAGGTTCGTTACACTAGTTATATGAAAAGAGGATTTTATGAGTAAACCGATCGTGGCAATCGTGGGAAGACCTAATGTGGGGAAATCCACGCTTTTTAATACGCTGGCAGGCGAAAAAATTTCAATTGTAAAAGATTATCCAGGAGTGACCAGGGACCGGATCTATGCGGATATGGTCTGGCTGAACCGGAGTATGTCCCTGATCGATACCGGGGGAATCGAGATGGATACCCGGGATGTCATGCTTTCCCATATGAGAGAGCAGGCGACAATCGCCATTGACACAGCGGATGTGATATTGTTTATTACGGATGTGAGACAGGGACTTGTGGACGCGGATTTTAAGGTGGCAGATATGTTGCGCAGATCCGGTAAGCCGGTAGTACTTGTAGTGAATAAAGTGGATCATTTTGAGAAATATATGCCGGATGTGTATGAGTTTTACAATCTGGGCATTGGAGAACCTTATCCGGTATCGGCTTCCTCTAAGCTGGGGATCGGTGATATGCTGGATGCAGTTTTGGAGCACATTGCGCCGGAGAAATTTGAAGAGGACGAGGACGAACGTCCGAGGATCGCTGTTGTGGGAAAACCCAATGCGGGTAAATCTTCGCTGATCAACCGGCTTCTGGGAGAAAACCGTGTGATTGTTTCCGAAGTTGCGGGGACGACCAGAGATGCTATTGACACCGAGATTATACGGGATGGAAAAGAGTATATCTTTATCGATACCGCTGGAATAAGAAGGAAGAATAAAATCAAAGAAGATTTAGAAAAATATAGTATTATCAGGACCGTTGCCGCCATTGAGCGGTCGGATGTAGTAGTGTTGATGATCGATGCGGTTGAGGGCGTGACGGAGCAGGACGCAAAGATTGCTGGGATCGCCCACGAGCGGGGAAGAGGATTGATCATCGCAGTGAACAAATGGGATGCCATCGAGAAGAACAATCACACCGTTAAAGAGTATACGAATAAGGTGCGGGAGATCTTATCCTTTGTTCCTTATGCAGAGATCGTATTTATTTCTGCCCTTACAGGCCAGAGAACCGATAAGGTATTTGAACGGATCGAGACGGTGATCCAGTTTCATTCCATGCGGGTTCAGACCGGCGTGCTCAATGAGATCCTTATGGAGGCAGTTGCCATGCAGCAACCGCCTTCAGATAAAGGAAAGCGGCTCAAAATATTTTATATGACTCAGGTAAGTACCAAACCGCCTACCTTTGTTCTTTTTGTAAATAGCAAGGAGCTGATGCATTTTTCCTATCAGCGTTATATCGAAAATCGAATCCGGGATACGTTCGGCTTTACTGGTACACCGATCCGTATGTTTATCCGTGAACGAAAGGAGAAATAAGACGTGTTGAAATATATTCTGACAGGGATTGTTCTTTTGCTCATCGGCTATGCCTTTGGCTGTTTTTCTACCGGATATCTTGTGGGAAAAAGAAATGGAATGGATATTCGTTCTACTGGCAGTGGCAATATAGGCACCACCAACGCCCTGCGTTCCATGGGAGCGAAAGCAGGAGCAATCACCTTTCTTGGGGATCTATTAAAGGCATTTGTTCCTATGCTTTTGGTGAAGTATGTGTACTGTGCGCATATGGGATACGATCCGAACCAGTCTGTAGCTTATATGTACACACTTTTTACTGGTCTGGGCGTGGTGTTGGGACATAACTTTCCGGTTACCCTCCGGTTTAAGGGAGGAAAAGGAATTGCTGTGTCAGCGGCAGTTATTGTGGTTTCTACCATGGATCCCTTATTTATTGGGGTAGGTCTGGCGCTCTTTATTGCAGTGGTGGCCATTACCCGCTATGTCTCTCTGGGATCGTTGATCGTTGTATGGTATATTCCTATTTTCTCAGTGATACATTTTCGGGGAGATATTTTTTTCCCGGTTATACTTGTGTTGAGTCTGATGTTTACGGTCCTGGCTTACATAAAGCATAGCGCTAATATCAAACGGCTATTAAATGGTAGTGAGAATAAGCTGGGAGCAAAAAAAGATACAGATGGAGGAAAACATAATGAAAAAAATTAGTTTTAGCATAGCGCAAATATCAAACGGCTATTAAATGGTAGTGAGAATAAGCTGGGAGCAAAAAAAGATA
>CAQOJF010000016.1:44764-54475 GCA_948848225.1 uncultured Eubacterium sp. | reverse complement strand
CAGATGGAGGAAAACATAATGAAAAAAATTAGTTTTTTAGGAGCCGGAAGCTGGGGAACTGCCCTCGCTATTTTGTGCGCCAATAACGGACACAAGGTTACCATGTGGTCAAAGATCAAGGCAGAGACCGATATGCTCCGGGAACAGAGAGAGCATGTGGAACGGCTGCCCGGTGTGAAGCTGCCAGATTCCATCGAGATCGTGGATGAGATTTCGGCGGCATGCCAGGAACAGGATATCATTGTGTTTTCCGTGGCATCGCCATTTGTGCGGTCTACGGCTGAACTGGCAAAGCCCTATATCAAACCAGGCCAGATCATTGTAAATGTGGGAAAAGGAATCGAAGACAATACACTGATGACATTGTGTGAGATACTGGAAGATGTGCTTCCAGAAGCAAAAGTGGCAGTTTTATCTGGTCCGAGCCATGCCGAAGAGGTATCAAAGGAGATGCCTACTACAGTTGTAGTAGGAGCGAAGGACGAAAAAACAGCGACCTTTATCCAGGACGTATTTATGGGAAAGAATTTCCGTGTCTATGTCAGTCCCGATATTGTGGGAATTGAGCTGGGAGGAGCATTAAAAAATGTGATCGCATTGGCGGCGGGAATCCTGGACGGGATGGGCCTGGGAGACAATACAAAAGCCGCTTTGATGACTCGCGGTATTGTAGAGATCAGTCGTCTGGGAATGGAACTTGGCGGCAGAATGGAGACTTTCTTTGGACTGTCAGGGATTGGGGATCTGATCGTGACCTGTACCAGTACCCACAGCCGAAACCATAACTGTGGTTACCTTCTTGGTAAGGGAAAGACGCTGGAGGAAGCAAAACAGGAGATCCGGCAGGTGGTCGAGGGAGTCAATTGTGCCAAGGCGGCCATGAAACTGGCCAATAAACATCATGTCAGCATGCCGATTGTGGAGCAGATCAATGCCGTTTTATTTGATAATAAGTCCACAGAGCAGGCATTAAAAGACCTGATCCTCAGGGAGCGGGTGATAGAATACCAGTCTTTAAGTTGGAAATAGACCAGCCTGTTGAGTCGGCGCACGGGGTTTGAACTGCGCTGACAGGCTAAGAAGATGTTCTCTTTTGGGAGCATCTTTTTTATTGCTTCCAATTTCGTAGGACATCGAATCTGGTTTGCCACAATTTTGTCCTATCCGGCTGGTAGCATGGATAACATCACAGCTGGGCGGCAGCAACGGATCAGCCTGGCGCCGTCCGGCTATTGCTGTAACGTGACATGAAGATTTGGAGGCATACATATGAACAAAAATGGGAAGCAGCTTGTTAAGACAGGAATATTTTTGGCAGGGATCGGGATCTTATGTGCCGGCAGCAGGGTTTCAGCGGCGGAAAATCCCACATATACTATTACAAGGGGGAAGAAAGCGACGATTTCTACGATCATCCGGAAAAATCCGCTTACTTCATCAAATCAGAATAAATATAAGAATCTGACCTGGAAATCCGGCAATAAAAAAATCGTAAAGATCATTGGTAATAAGAAGATCAAAGGAGTGAAAAAGGGAAAGGTATATATCCGGGGGTATAACAGCAGGAAGAAAAAAGTGCTGGCGATCCGTGTCACAGTGGGAAAAAAGGTTTCAAAGATCAATGTGAAGTCCACAACAGTAAACATGTATGTGGGGGATAAGGCAGCACTGAATGCGGCAGCGGCGCCAGCCAGTGCCTCAAATAAAAAGTTGTTTTATTCTTCTTCGAATCCGGCTGTGGCTAAGGTGTCTAAAAATGGACGTGTGACGGCTGTATTAAGTGGAAGTTCAGTGATCACCATCCAGTCCAAGGATGGTCATGCAGTGAAAAAGATAAAAATCAAAGTCCAGTCAGAACTTGTGCGCAGCACGTCCAAAGGAAAAGTAAAGGGAATTGAAGATGCCAATGGAAAATCGCTGGTATGGTATGGTGTTCCTTACGGTGCTTCCACAGCGGGAAATAACAGATGGAAAGCCCCTCAGCCTGTTGCGGCATGGAGCGGAACACGGAGCGCTACGGCAGCGAAGCAGCCGGCGGCACAATACAGTGACGGCACTACCTATCTTGGCACAGAGGACTGTTTGTATGTCAATGTTTACCGACCCAATAACGGAAAAAAGAATCTTCCGGTCATGGTATATCTCCACGGAGGAGGAAATGCCTCCGGCAGCTCAGATGTAAGTTTTTCCAATATGGTATCAGCAACAAACGCTATCGTCGTTTCCGTGGAATATCGTCTGGGAGCATTTGGCTATCTCAGCCATCCGGCGCTTCGGAACGGGACAGAGGAAGAGAACAGCGGTAATTTTACCCTGTTGGATGTGAAGGCGGCGCTTATCTGGGTTCGGGACGAGATCAGGAATTTTGGTGGAAATCCTGGAAATGTGACTTTGTCTGGATTTTCTGCCGGTGGGAGAAATGCTCTGCTTTGCATGATCTCGCCAGGAATGAGAGGACTTTTTCACAAGGCGATTATATTCAGCGGTGGCTGCAACACGTGTACCAATGAAGAGGGAGAGGAGTCTGTGGAGGAAAAGCTGGCGGCGATACTGGTTAAGAGAGGAACCTTCTCTGACAAAAAACTGCTGGGGAGTATCTCAAAGAGGCATCGGACCAGACAATCCGTGATCTTTTTCACAGTCTGTCCACCTCAGAGGTGGCGAACATGTATAAATCCTCTGCGCTCAAGCTGGGTAAATTTCCCCAGGGATTCAATGACGGCGTGGTGATCCCGAAGGAGGGCTTCTCTGTTATATCCGCGGGGAACTATAACCGTGTGCCGGTGATTCTGGGAAGCGATGCCACGGAATTTTCCTCCTTTGCCTGGAATGGGAGTCTTACTTCTGAATTGGATGAGGTGGCAGGGATCACTTCTTCGTCCCAGATGATGAATCTGGTGGCCAATGGAATCAAGTATGGCAGTATGCTGCAGTCGGGGCACTATATTGAAAAAACGGCGGGACTTCTCAGTCAGGACGCGGGACACAGTAATATCTATGCCTATCGTTTTCGCTGGGGGACGAATTCCAGTGTGACAGATGGTTTTTACAGTCGTTATGTCGGTGCTTTTCATGGCGCCAGCAAAGATTTTTTGAGGGGAATATATAAAAACAACTATTCAGAATATTCGCCCAACGCCATTGTTGCTTCCAATAAGCCAGGAAGGGCAGCCCTCACTACATTGATGCAGAAGTATGTCACAAATTTTCTTGCCAGCGGGAATCCTAATGGTTCTTCTCTGGCAAACTGGGGTACCTGGAACAATGCTTCTGGCGCTCAGAAGATTATGATCTTTGACGCGGACAGCGAAAAAAGTACCTCTGGCATGAGCAGTGAGTTTTATGATGAGATGGGAACCTTTTCTCAGATGAGGGCAAATCTTACGAAATCAGAGTATAATATATTGGTAAAATCACTGTTTGCAGACCGCTTCTTTATGCCAGCGGTGGTTCCGGAATATTGAAAATAGAAAGTTTGAGACAAGAATAAAGACAGAGTTCTGATTGGCGCCGCCAAGCTAATCTGACGGCGCCTGATTGGAATCTGATATTGAGTCAATCACAGGGAAAGAGATCTCTATTTCAAATCCCTTATTCCACTCTGATGTTACATGTAAGGAGATATTTAGTTCCTTTGCCATTTCTTTGGCAAGATACAGTCCCATCCCGGTCGCTTTTTTTCTTTTTTTTCCAGAATCGCCGGTAAACCCCTTTTCAAAAAGATAGGGCAGGTCACAGCTTCGGACGCCGGTGCCATTATCCCTTATCGCGAAAATATAACGGCCGTCTCGTTCAAAAGAGGTAAAGTTTAATTCTGGTTCGTTTCCACAATATTTAATGGAATTACTGATGATCTGACGCAGGAGGAAACCCAGCCCTCTCTGGTCCGTGTAAACCGTATCATCCGAGATACAGAATTGGATCTGGAAATGCTTTTCTTCCAGCAAGGGCTTATAATCCTCCAACACCTCTTCAATGCATGGAAGGATATGGACAGGCTCAAACAGATAATCCTTTCTTGTACCTTTTAATCGGGCATAGAACAGCATCTGGACGATGGATTCCTGCATACGGTTCCGGATATAATCAAGTTTGGAACCAATGGTCTCCGGTAACTCATCTCTGCGGTTATCAAGAAGCAGGGTCAAAAGGGAAAGGGGTGTTTTGGTTTCATGGGCCCAGGATTCAACGTACTCTTCATAATCGTTTATCTGCATTTTCAGACTGTCATAAGCATTTTGCTGATCCCGTAACATTTTGGCCAACAGACGAATCGGTTCTCTCTGAGCTGGACTGAGGCTTTTTAGCAACATCTCCTCCTGGTGTTCCACTGGATCGCAGAGAAAAGCGAAAAAAGCCTGTTCTCTTTTTTGTTCCCGGTGGACAAGCACACTACATACCGAAGCGAATAAAAGAATCGTGGTGAGCAGAATCACGGTTATCATCGAATAAAATGCCTGCATATCAGCGATCCACAGAAGCAGTGCGGCAAAGGCATCAACTCCCAGCAGAAGCAGGAGCCAGGGGGTATACCGCAGGATCAACTTAATGTTCTGTTTCATTGTGTCCCTCCCTTCTGGATAAGCCGGTAGCCGATTCCGCGAACCGGGACGATCTGCTGACACATCATAAGGTTAGCCATGGTCTTTTTTAACCGAGTCAGATTGACCTGAAGCGCATTTTCGTCAATAAATTCAGAAGTTTCCCAGACTGCCAGACACAGTTCTTCCTTTGTCACAATCTCATCTCCATGATTCAAGAACGCTTCAAGTATTTTCCCCTGATTTTTAGGGAGAACGACAGAATGGTTATGGATATACAGCGTGTATGTTTGACGATCCAAAAGAAATCCTGAGCCCTCTAGAAGATTTGAGCGGCCCTCGTATCGTTTCATTACATTGGCTACACGTGCTAAAAGCCGTTCTTTTCTGCATGGTTTCGTCAGATATTCGTCAGCACCCAGATTCAGTGCATGCAGTTCATCCTGTATCTGGTCCCGGGAGGTAAGTACAAGGATTGGGATAGAGCTTTTTCCTTTAATTTCCCGGCAGATTTCAAATCCGCTCTTCTCAGGCAGATTTAGATCCAGAAGGATCAGGTCGGGGGAGAGCCGCAGAAGCTGATCTGTGACATCTTTAAAATCTGTAATTTCTTCTGTTTTAAAACCAGCTTTACGTAATATATCGCATAATTCTTCTCTCATAAAGTCTTCGTCTTCTACGATTGCTATACATTTCATGTAATGTTCCTCCCGTTATTTATTGACCACAAAATTATTCTTCCCGTTCTGGAACCATTAGTTTCAGAAGATAGCGATCACTTGAACGCTTCACTGCTGTGATGTAAATATATTCTATCACACATAGCGCTAAAATTATAGCGACAGAAATGATCATCATTTCTGTCAGACTGCTTTTTGCTCTGGATGACAGAATTCCGGTGAACAGAGAACGAACGCCAAACAGACTGCTGAAAGCAGCAATCACAGTTGGGAGTCCAAAATACCAATGGATCTGTTTTCTGGCGGAATTACACAAAGTAGTATATGTGGCTCCCAGGCGTATGAGTGTTCGGTAGCGGCGGGTTGATTTCTGCTGGCTCATCAGAAATTGTACGCCAATGACCGTATTTGAGATGATCAAAAAGATAACCGCAAGGTACATGGTAATATAGCTGGCAGCCACCATATAAAATAGCTGCCTCCCCATGTTCTGCAGATAGCTCTCATAGGTCAGTCCTGCTTTATTCAGTTTTTGATTCATTTCTGATATAGCAGATAAAAGACTTGTATCTTCTGTCTCATCCTTTGCCAGAATGCCATTGAGATAAACATTGTATTCACCCTGCGTATAGTATTCAAACATTTCATCCGGAAGGATCAGCGCAAAGGACAATGTGATGAAACGGTCTGTGACCAGACTCGTAGTCTGGACGGTTCCCGTGAGGTGGATCGTTTTTCCATCCAGCTGGGCTTCTGGTCGTGTCTGCAGAATACGGTCCAGCAGTTTTTTCCTTTCATAGGCTGCAAATTCATGATCCATGTAAATGGCGGCTTCCTCTGGCCCCAGTATCAGTTCAGGCATGCTGGCAGCGCGTAAGAGCTGATTGTAGCAGCTCAGGGATATGATATGGGGATAGGTTGTATGCTTAAGATTGTAGAGGAGTACATGTCTGTCCTGGGAAGGCGGCATATCATGCAGGGCAGCCAGAAGCGGTTCCATTTGAAAGGCATGTTCGGTGTCTTCTGTTGTGCGGATATAGCCAGTCTTCATATCAAACAAGTGAGAAAAACGAGAAACCAGCTGGTGATCCTCTAGGATCTGCCGGATAGCTGCCGAATCATTTTCGTTCTCATGATCTTCAAAAGTATAATCCAGCGCATGCTGTTCCGATTCCCCATAGAAACGGGAGATCGCCACACCTGCCCCAAAACAGCACAGAGCAGCTAAAATGAGCATAGAACAGATGGCTAGGGTGCCGGAGCGGTGGATCACATTTTCCTGGATCTGACGAAAATTAAATACATGGAGCGGCCGATCTTGTTTTCCGGATTTTACAACAACTCCAATCAAAAAACGGATTCCCCAAAACAATGAGAAGGTTCCGAAAATTCCAAGGGCAATGGTTCGCGCCATCTGCCAGATACTAGACCATGCTTCCCCCTGAATTGCACCGACGTAGGCGATGGCCAGGCAGGAAATGCCTATAAGGATGGATGCTGCATAGATGAATGCTGGCATTTCTTTTTTGGTCTCATCCGGCATTTCCACTTGTTTACAGCGTCACTTTCCATCTGTGCTAAAAAGACCATGACATCCTGGTGGGACAGTGAAAGTATTATATAAAAGGCAACGATTGATACGATCAGAGAACTGAAAAATAATCCGTTTTCTTTTCGATTCCTCTTGCTGTTGCGTATCATTAAATTAAAGAACATTGGCACTGCCTCCTCCCAACTGTGCGACTACGTTTAAGATCCGTGAATAAAATTCCTGCTGGGATTCGTCAGGAAGATCCCGGCGGAGTTCGTGGAAAATAATGCCGTCCTGGATAAACAGGATGCGCTTGCAGTAACTGGCTGCATTGGTATCATGGGTTACCATCAGGATTGTAGAATTTTCATTTTCATTCAATCCGGATAGTTTCTTCATTAAAGTTTTCGCATTTTTAGAATCCAGGGCGCCTGTCGGTTCATCGGCGAGAATGATACCTGGGTTCAGGATTAATGCTCTGGCAGCAGCGATCCTCTGTCTCTGGCCGCCTGACATCTGAGGGGGAAATTTATTCAGGACATCCCGAATCTCCAGAAAAGACGTCAGTTGGTCTAAGCGTATTCTGCTCTCGTTTTCCGGCACACCGTGAAGGGACAGGGGAAGCAGAATATTTTCGCGTCCTGTCAGATGCTCTAACAGTTCAAAATTTTGAAATAAATACCCGATCTCTTTTCCGCGGTAGTCCGCCAGCTCAGCTCCTTTGAGCATCTGAACTTGTTTGCCTTTCATTGTGATTTTGCCGCTGTCAGGCTGGATCACGGCGGCAATACAATTTAACAGTGTAGATTTGCCGGATCCACTGCTCCCCATAATGCCCAAAAACTCTCCGGGCATTACCTGAAAGGTTATGCCATCCAGTGCCTTTGTTTGATTTTTAGATTTACCATAATATTTTTTGAGTGATTCAATCTGAAGAACAGGTTCCATGTGATATCCTCCTTTGGTACTGACTTATCTAATCTTATCATAGCACAGGGCTGAGCATTATAATACTTACAGTTGGTGAAAGGTACGTTTTTTGTTTCATATACACAATAATTAAGCATTATTAACCAAACAATAGTTGAAATCTTTTGATTTTTGTGCTATGATCATAGTCATAAATTTTCTTTTACTAATTTTTCTTATAAAATTCAATCTTATTTCCGGGTTGACAAAAATTAATTAATAGTAAAAAATGGAAGAGAAGAAGAGTTGCTGCGTTCTTCAAAGAATTCTGATCACCAGAAAAATTTGATGCAGGAATGAGGAATTGAAATGTTTTAGAAATAGAATTTAAATGAATTGATTTATGTTTGGAGGCGGCAGATGAACACGATTTGGTCTGATTATGTGCAAAAAATAGGAACATTATATTTTTCCCGTACATTAAGATTTTCTGACGAGTATAAAGAAAAGTATATGAGTGCGTTTCGCTTGGATGATAAAAAACGAATTTTGGAGATCGGCTGTGGTCCTGGTGCGTTGACTCAATCGCTTACCAGATGGTATCCAAATGCTGAAATTATCGGAATAGACAGAGACACAGCTTTTATACAATTTGCAAGACAACAAGCACCTGATATAAAATTTATGGAGGCGGATGCAACAGTTTTGCCCTTTGAGGACGATTTATTTGATGTTGTTATTTCCAATACCGTTCAAGAGCATATTGAACCGTCCAAATTCTTTGGGGAGCAATTCAGGGTATTAAAACCAAATGGTATTTGTATTGTATTATCTGCTAGGAAAGGAATCAATATAATAGCAGATTGTACAGCCCAACAAAGTAGTTTCGAAGAAGCAATATGGAGAAAGGTTGAACCATTTTGTCAGAATATGGATCAAGAGTATCATGTCGGTCAATATGCTATGAGTGAAAGTGAATTACCGTCTGTCATGGAGAAGTACGGTTTTCATCAGATTTCAACCGATTATTTAACGGTCAATCTTACTCCGGATAATCCAGAAAATTCAAAGGAATTGGCATACGCAATGATAAACGAACAGCGTCAAACAAATATTGATGCCGTGAATTCGTTGACTCATGTTGCGCCTGGGGTTGTAAAGCAAGAAGAGATACAAGAAATGAAGAAACGGATCAACGCAAGGTATGACAAGCGGATTGAATTATACAATGCGGGCATAAAACAATGGGATACGAGTATGTCTTTGACAATGGTATTACGAGGTATAAAATAATTTTTATGATTTTTTTGTTGACATTTTGAAAATTGGTGATATACTAATAACAAGATGTTGGGGTCGAAAAGTATTTGCCCCCAACTAATGCTACGGATTGCTTCGTTGTTTCACAACTCCCGCAATCCCTCAAATATTCGAACTTCGCTGATTTACTATGTAAATTGCTATGTTCTCATGTTTGGCGGATCCCAAGTTCAAATGCCTTATCGTGCAAGTATGAACAGCATTTTGACCTTTTGATCCTGGTAGCATAACAAATCGATATAAACCGATGAACAAGAGTAGTAGGAACAAAGTCATGTTTTCAGAGAGCTGTAGGTTGGTGTGATACAGCAGCATGTTTGTTGTGAATGGACTTGTGAGGGCAGCTTGAAAGATGTGATATGTCGAGTAGACGCTGACGGAAACCTGAACCGTTATCTACAGGAGTGCATGATGGTGCATGATGAGTGGGTTATACTATAACCAAATTGGGTGGTACCGCAGAAGTAATTTGAGCTTTTGTCCCTTTTCCTTGCCAGGATAGGGACAAAAGCTTTTTTCGCGTTAGCTTTGAGCCACGCATTCCTGGAAGAATATGTTCCTGCGTGCTGGCACGCAGAGGGACATATTCTTCCAGGAATATGCGGCGAATGCCGCGATGATGAGTGTCACGGAGTGACACGAAGAATGAGTGGCTCAAAGCGAAGAGAGAAGAGTTGCGGCGAATGCCGCGATGATGAGTGTCACGGAGTGACACGAAGAATGAGTGGCT
>CAQOJF010000016.1:37986-44664 GCA_948848225.1 uncultured Eubacterium sp. | reverse complement strand
GAAGAGTTGCGGCGAATGCCGCGATGATGAGTGTCACGGAGTGACACGAAGAATGCGGGCGATTCCACAAAATGTGCCTCATGAATCCAGTCAAAGAATGGAGGAATGAAGGATGAAAAATCAAGACAAAGTGTTACAACAGATCAAAAGTTATGCCGGTGAGTACGATATTGTTCCCATCCGGAAAGAGATCTTCGCAGACGTTATTACCCCCATTGGATTGCTACGGAATGTGGCAGCAAAAAACAAACGTTTTTATCTGCTGGAAAGTGTGGAAGGAGGAGAAAAATGGGGGCGTTATTCTTTCCTTGGATACGACCCGGTCATGCGGGTATCCTGCTTTAAAAAGATGGTGACAGTGGAAAGACAGGGAAAAAAGGAGACCATCGAGACAGAAGATTCTCTGGCTGTGATCCGAGAGATATTGAAAGATTATCGGTCGCCAAAGCTGGAGGGCATGCCACCCTTTACAGGAGGATTCGTAGGGTATTTTGCCTATGCGATGATCGCTCACGCGGAGCCGAAGCTGAACATCAAGCGGGGAGAATTTAATGACTATGATCTGATGTTGTTTGATAAAGTGATCGTCTATGATCAATTGAAACAGAAAATCGTGGTGGTTGCGAATGTCAGCACCAAAGGAGATATAGAGAGACAATATGAGCAGGCAGAGAGGGAGATCGAAGACATGATCGTCATGATCCGTGCCGATGTGGAGATCGAGGAGGAGCCTGTTTGTGAGGATGTGAAATTTACATGTAATGTGACAAAAGACGAATATGAGAAAATCGTGGAGAAGACCAAAGAGTATATCCGGGAGGGAGATATTTTTCAGGCGGTGGTGTCGAGACGGTTTGTCAGCGAATATTCGGGGAGCCTGATCAATCCATACCGAGTGCTACGGACCACAAATCCATCACCTTATATGGTATATATGAATCTGGATGATGTGGAGATCATGAGTACCTCACCGGAGACTCTGGTACGGCTGCAAGATGGAAGGCTTACGACATTTCCGGTGGCGGGGTCCAGACCACGGGGAAAAAATGAGGAAGAAGACAAGGCACTGGAAGAAGAATTACTTCTGGACGAGAAAGAGTTGTCAGAGCACAATATGTTGGTGGATTTGGGACGGAATGATTTGGGGCGGATCTCTGAGTTCTCCTCTGTGGAGGTGACGGAATACAAGATGATTCACAAATATTCGAAAATCATGCATATCTGCTCCCAGGTGGAAGGAGATATCCGACCAGATTGTGATGCGTTGGATGCTGTCCGTTCCGTTCTGCCGGCGGGAACCCTGTCCGGTGCACCGAAGATCCGTGCTTGTGAGATTATTGATGAACTGGAAAACGAGCCGAGAGGGATCTACGGCGGCGCGCTGGGGTATATCGATTTTAGTGGGAATCTGGATACCTGTATCGCCATCCGCATGGCGGTAAAAAAGAAGGGAAAAGTATATGTCCAGGCAGGGGGAGGGATCGTGGCTGACAGTCAACCTCATTTGGAATATGAAGAATCTGCCAACAAGGCGCGGGCAGTAATGGAAGCAATCAGGAATGGGCGAATGGATTCGTGCCCTCGAGCTAACTGAATGAAGCAGATTTGGTTGTTTGTGGAAAGGAGAGACAGATGGTATTACTGATCGATAATTATGACAGCTTTTCTTACAATCTGGTGCAGCTTGTGGGAGAACTAGATCCGGACGTCCGGGTGGTGCGCAACGATGAATATACAGTGGAGGAGATCGAAAAATGGGGACCTTCCCATATTATCCTTTCACCAGGACCGGGATACCCGAAAGATGCAGGAGTGTGTGAGGAAGTGGTGCAAAGGCTCAAGGGAAACATTCCGATTCTTGGTGTATGTCTGGGACATCAGGCGATCTGTGAAGTCTTTGGTGCAAAGATCTGCCATGCTAGACAACTGATGCATGGAAAAAAGAGTAATGTCTGGATCGAACATACCGATGCCCTTTTTAGGGGGCTACCCAATCGGATAGATGTGGCGAGATATCACTCCCTGATCGCAGACATGGATACGATTCCCAGAGAACTGAAAGTTATATCAGTGGATGACAGAAATGAAGTAATGGCGGTGAGACACCGGGAATACCCATTGTATGGGCTTCAGTTTCACCCAGAATCGATTTTGACACCGGATGGCAAAGTGATGATAGAGAATTTTTTGCAGTTGAGTATAATTCCTGGGAAACCGGGAGAAAGGATGGGTGATGGATATGATCAAAGAGGCATTGCATGAAGTGATAAATGGAAGAGATATCGATTATGATATGGCGAAAGAGGTTATGAAAGAAATTATGTCAGGAGAGGTATCGGAGATACAGATGGCGTCTTATCTGACGGCACTGCGGATGAAGGGAGAGACGATCACGGAAATCACAGCGTCAGCACAGGTGATGCGGGAGATGGCGGCAAAGCTTGAGCCCGCCTGCGATGTACTGGAGATCGTGGGAACCGGCGGAGATGAGGCGGGAACGTTCAATATTTCCACCACGGCGGCATTTGTGATCGCCGCCGCTGGCATTCCGGTAGCAAAACATGGGAACCGCAGTGTTTCCAGTAAAAGCGGGGCAGCGGATGTACTGGAAAGTCTTGGCGCAGATATTATGATCGATGTGGAAAAAAACCGAAGGGTACTGGACAATACAAAAATGAGCTTTTTATTTGCTCAGTATCATCATTCTTCCATGAAAAATGTAGGACCGGTCAGAAAGGGGATGGGAGAAAGAACGATCTTTAATATTCTCGGTCCGCTGACCAATCCGGCAGGGGCGGCGATACAGCTTCTTGGCGTGTATGACCGGTCGCTGGTAGAAAAGCTGGCAGAGGTGCTCAGCAATCTTGGGGTAAAACGCGGTATGGCTGTGTGCGGAAGCGATGGCCTGGATGAGATCACGTTGACGGGCTCTACCCACTGCTGTGAGATCCGGGACGGGAAACTCACATCCTTTGACATCACTCCGGAGCAGTTCGGCTTGAAGCCCTGCCAGAAGGAAGAACTGGTGGGAGGCACGCCGGAGGAAAATGCCCAGATCACAAGAGATATACTTTCGGGAAAAGAGACTGGGGCGAAACGGGACATTGTCCTTTTGAATGCCGGTGTGGCGATCTATCTTGGAACATCGGGGATTTCGATGGAAGAGGGAGTGCGAAAGGCGGCAGAGGTGATAGACGGCGGTATGGCGTTGGCGAAGATGGAAGAATTTATAAGAGCCAGCAGACAGTGAGGAGAAGAAAATGATTTTAGATGAAATAACGGCAGCCACTAAAAAAAGGGTGGAAATTTGCAAACAGAAAATTTCCCTGGAAGAGATGAAACGAAACGCCTGCTCCCTGCCGGTAGAGAATGAATTTCCCTTTGAGATCCCTCTTCGCGGTGAGAAGGCAGCATTTATCTGTGAGATCAAGAAAGCTTCGCCCTCGAAGGGGATTATTGCAGAAGACTTTCCTTATGTGGATATTGCCAGGGAATATGAGGAAGCGGGGGCAGACAGTATTTCTGTGCTGACGGAGCCGGATTATTTTATGGGAAGTACCAAATATCTGGAAGAAATTCATCGGAAGGTGAATACCCCACTTCTGCGAAAAGATTTTACCATCGATGAATATATGATTTATGAGGCGAAGGTGATCGGAGCCAGTGCGGTACTGCTGATCTGTTCCCTTCTTTCGGAAGCGGTACTCGCGGAGTGGATCGAATTGTGTGAAAGCCTGGGGTTGTCTGCGCTGGTGGAAACCCATGATGAGGAAGAGATCCGCAGGGCAGTCCGCGCCGGGGCGCGGATCATAGGCGTCAATAACAGAGACCTGAAGACCTTTCAGGTGGATATAAATAATTGTCTGAGGCTTCGGGAAAAAATACCAGAAAATATACTGTTTGTAGCGGAGAGTGGAATCCGCACAAGAGAAGATATCGAGGCGCTGGAACAGGGTGGTGTGAGCGGTGTTCTGATCGGTGAGACGCTGATGCGCAGCGGCGACAAGAAAAAAACGCTGGCGAAGCTGCGAGGAATGGATGTGAGTAAATGAAAATAAAGATTTGCGGGATTCGCAGAGAGGAAGATGTCCGGTATCTCAATGAGACAATGCCGGATTATGCGGGATTTATCTTTGCGGATACAAAAAGAAAAGTGACAGAGGATCAGGCAGCTCTTTTGAGACGGGAGCTGGACCCACGGATTCAGGTGTTTGGCGTGTTTGTCAATGCGCCGGAAGAAGCCGTGGCTGCAATTGCTGGTAAGGGGACCATCGATGTGATTCAGCTGCATGGGGACGAGACGGAAGAATATATCCGGGCGCTTCGTGGCATGACAGAAGCACCGATCATCAAAGCGGTGCGGGTGAAAAACCCGGAGGATATCCTTCTGACTGACCGGCTGCCGGTGGACTATCTGTTGTTAGATACTTACCACAGAGGGCAGTACGGAGGTACTGGAGAGACCTTTTCCTGGGAACTGATACCGGAGGAGTTGAAGCATTCCTATCTGCTGGCAGGAGGGATCGAGGCAGGCAATATCCGCCAGGCACTGTCCACAGTAAAGGATAAAGGCTGCTGTATCGGCATTGATGTGAGTGGCGGAGTTGAGACAAATGGAGTCAAAGATAAGGAAAAAATAAAAAAAATTATAGAAATAGTGCATTCTTATCGAATGCCGTAGAAGGGGAGGAATAAAAGATGTCGAAAGGACGTTTTGGCGTTTATGGCGGACAGTATATACCGGAGACGCTGATGAATGCTGTGATCGAACTAGAGGAAGCATATAACAAATATAAGGAGGATCCGGAATTTGTCCGTGAGTTTCAGGAGTTACTGGCAAATTATGTGGGGCGGCCGTCGATCCTGTACTATGCAGAGCGGCTGACAAAAGATCTTGGCGGGGCAAAGATTTATCTGAAGCGGGAGGATCTGAACCACACCGGATCTCATAAGTTGAATAATGCGTTGGGGCAGGCATTGCTGGCAAAGAAGATGGGAAAAACCCGGCTGATCGCTGAGACAGGAGCCGGACAGCACGGTGTGGCGACAGCGACCATCGCGGCACTGCTTGGCATGGAATGTGAAGTATTTATGGGAAAAGAGGATACGGAGCGTCAGGCATTGAATGTATTTCGTATGGAGCTTTTAGGAGCAAAGGTCCATGCTGTGACCAGCGGCACCCAGACTCTGAAAGATGCCGTAAATGAGACACTGAGGGAGTGGACGAACCGCATCGAGGATACCCACTACGTGATCGGATCGGTTATGGGGCCGGCGCCATTTCCTGAGATTGTAAGAGATTTTCAAAGTGTTATCGGAAAAGAAATCAAAGAACAGCTGATGCAGATCGAAGGAAAGCTGCCGGATGCGGTTATCGCCTGTGTGGGCGGCGGCAGTAACGCCATGGGGGCTTTTTATGAATTTATCCCAGATGAAACAGTGCGGCTGATCGGATGTGAGGCGGCGGGACACGGTGTGCATACAGAAAAAAACGCAGCTACGATTGCCAATGGCAGCATGGGCGTCTTTCACGGGATGAAGTCCTATTTCTGTCAGGATGAGTACGGTCAGATCGCGCCGGTATATTCCATCTCAGCCGGGCTGGATTATCCGGGGATCGGACCAGAGCACGCATACCTGCATGATAAGAAGAGGGCAGAATATGTTCCGATTACGGATGAAGAGGCAGTTTCAGCCTTTGAATATCTGTCCCGGACAGAGGGGATCATTCCTGCCATCGAGAGTTCTCATGCCCTTGCCTATGCGAGGAAACTGGCGCCCACAATGGAAAAGGACCAGATCATCGTAGTAAATATTTCAGGCAGGGGTGACAAAGATGTGGCGGCGATCGCCAGATACAGGGGGGTTGATATTTATGAATAAAATAGAAGAAACATTTCAGAATAAAAAAGCATTTATACCATTTATTACAGCAGGAGATCCAGATCTGGAGACTACCGAAAAGATTCTCTATACCATGCAGGAAAATGGGGCGGATCTCATCGAGATCGGAATTCCCTTTTCCGATCCGGTGGCAGAGGGCATCGTGATCCAGCAGGCAGATGAAAGGGCGTTGGCGGCCGGAACTACAACGGATAAAATATTTGATATGCTGGGAAAAAATAAGGAACATTTTCATGTGCCCATGGTATTTATGACTTATATCAATGTAATCTTTGTATATGGCATTGAAAAATTTGCGAAACGTACCAAAGAAATCGGCATGGCTGGTGTGATCGTGCCGGATATGCCATTTGAGGAAAAGGAAGAGCTGGATCAGGTGTTCCGCAGGTATGATTTGGACGTCATTTCCCTTATTGCTCCCACCTCTAAGGAACGGATTAAGGCGATCGCTGCCGAGGCACAGGGATTTATCTACTGTGTATCCAGCCTGGGTGTGACGGGAGTGCGTGACAACATCAGCCAGGGCGTGGCGGAGATGGTCCGCGAGGTGAAGAAAGTAAAGGATATTCCCTGTGCTGTAGGATTTGGAATTTCTACACCAGAACAGGCGGAGAACATGGCAGCGGTATCGGATGGAGTGATCGTGGGAAGTGCCATCGTCCGCATCGTGGGAGAATATGGAAGAGAGTGTGTGGAAAAAGTGGGAGAGTATGTGAGAAGCATGAAAGAGGCACTAGGATGACCGGATGTATGATACACGGATTGCTCCGCACT
>CAQOJF010000016.1:0-37886 GCA_948848225.1 uncultured Eubacterium sp. | reverse complement strand
GCATGAAAGAGGCACTAGGATGACCGGATGTATGATACACGGATTGCTCCGCACTATGTGCTTCCGCAATCCTAAAATACTCGCAATTCGCGCTTTTTTCTACGAAAAAAGGCTGCTTGCTCGTATTTTGCGGGTCATAAAGTCATGCTTTTCCATGCAAGCATGAAACGCATGAACTTTTGACCCTGGTATCATATGTTCATAAAACTTTCACTTTTATTTTTTCATTAAATGTGATAGAATTAAAATTGGTTTTGCTGCTATAGTTGAGGGATAATTATAGTGACAGAATACAAATATATGAAAATAAACTGCACAGCAAAAGTTGTTGTGCTACCCTTACAGGGGCGATAGGAGGAAAAAGAAGTGAAGAGAAAAGCGGTTATGATCAGTGCATTTCTGGCGGCATCTCTGATGCTCACAGGATGTTCATGGAATGATATTAAGGCGAAGTTTACCGGAGAGGATACTTCTGCACCAGCAGCAAGCGGTTCAGCCATCGTGATCGAAGAATACAATCCAGAAGATTGTGTGACAGTACCAGAGTATAAAGGAATAGAAGTAGATTGCAAGATCAGTGACGAGGATCTTCAGGCAGAGATTGATTCCTTTTTAGCAAATAACTCTACAGAAGATAAGATCAAAAAGGGAAAATGTAAAAAAGGTGATATGGTAAATATCGATTATGTTGGTAAGGTCGACGGAGAAGCATTTGACAATGGAAGTGCTACAGATCAGACCATTACACTTGGAGCTTCGGGTTACATCGATGGATTTGACGATGGCATCGTTGGTATGAAGGTCGGTGACACAAAAGATATCAACGTGACGTTTCCGGAGGATTACGGTCAGGGTGGAGAGGATGAAGAGGCAAAAAAACTGGCAGGGAAACCAGCAGTGTTTACCATTACTCTGAATTATATTTCTGAGACAAAGATGCCGAAACTGAATGATAAGCTTGTTTCTGAAAAGACAGAGTACAAAACAGTAGCGGAGTACAAAGAGGGTACGCGAAATAAACTGCTCGAAGATAAGAAAAAGAGTGCAGGTCAGACTGCTTATGGAGAGGTGGAAGAAAAAGCAGAGGTCAAAAAATATCCAGAGACCCTTGTAGAATCCTGCAAAACCCAGTTGGATGCTTACTATAAGTATACAGCAAAACAGTATGGTTACAGCGATTTTAAGACATTTCTTTCCGCGATGCAGATGGATGAGGCGACTTATAATGATAATCTCTTGAAAGCAGCCCAGAGCATTGCCAAGACCCAGATCCTGGCGGAAGCCATTGCCGCAAAAGAAAACATTACGGTGACGGACGAAGAGATCAAAGCTGAGATTGCCAGTGTGGCAGAGCAGGCAGGCCAGGAGGAGGCGGATCTTAAGAAAAACTTTGAAGATCTGTATGGGCAGGCAATTACCATTGAAAGATATTATAAAGTAACACTTCTTACGAATAAGGTTATCGACTTTGTCGGAGAAAATGCAAAAATTATAGAATAAAGCATGAAGCAATAAGATGAACGCATTAAAGTAAAATAAGTTTATGACATATCAAAAGATCCCCTTGCATATACTTTAACAGTTTAGCAAGGGGGTTTTTTTATGGACAGTGGATATAATGTGTACGAGGATATAAACAAAAGAACCGGAGGAGAAATATATCTGGGAGTAGTAGGTCCTGTGAGAACCGGAAAAAGTACATTTATAAAAAATTTCATGGAGATCATGGTCATACCAGAACTGATGGACGAGGGGGAAAAACAAAGAACCATCGACGAGCTTCCTCAATCTTCGGATGGTAAGACGATTATGACGACAGAGCCTAAATTTATACCGAAGAATGGAGCAGCGCTTACACTGCCCAGCGGCGCCGCCTGTAAGATCCGTCTGATCGACTGTGTGGGATTTGTCGTGAAAGATGCCACCGGCTATATGGAAGAGGGAAAAGAGCGGATGGTTAAGACGCCCTGGTCCCCCCAGGAAATTCCCTTTACAAAGGCAGCAGAACTGGGTACAAGGAAAGTCATCGAAGAACATTCAAATATTGGGATCATTGTCACCACAGATGGAAGTTTTACGGACCTATCCAGAGAACAATATGTAGAGGGAGAGGAAAAGACCGTTGAAGAGTGCAGGAAGGCCGGAAAGCCGACGATGATCATTTTGAACACGGTAAATCCCCACTCCGAGTCCGCCAAGAATCTGGCGGAGGAGATGGAGCAGAAATATAATATGAGCGTCTTGCCTTTGGATTGTAAAAGGCTGAAAAAGGAGGATGTATATCGGATCATGGAAACCATTTTATCGGATTTTCCCATCGGAAGGATCAATTTCTTTCTTCCCAAATGGGTAGAGTTTCTGGACAGGGATCACTGGCTGAAAAAGGACCTTTTAGAGCAGTGCAGGGAAATGCTCATGAGTATGCGGCTTATGAAAGATGTGACCAAAGACCGTCTGAATCTGGAGGCCGATTATATCAAGGGAGTCTATATCCAGGATAAGCAGATGGAAAACGGTCAGGTCAATATTTCCGTGGAATTTCAGGAACACTATTATTATGAGATCCTCAGCGACATGATCGGAACTCCTATCACCGGAGAGTATGAACTGATTGCTACTTTGAAGGAACTGGCAGGAAAACGGGCGGAATACGAATCCATTGGAACCGCCTGCGAACAGGTAAAAGGGAGGGGGTATGGAATTGTCACCCCGACGATGGAGGAGATTGAGATCGCCGAACCGGAGCTGATCAAACACGGGAACAAATATGGAGTGAAAATCAAGGCGGTCTGCCCATCCCTGCATCTGATCCAGGCAAATATTGAGACAGAGATCGCACCCATCGTGGGCAGCGAGGAGCAGGCGAAAGATCTCATTGAATATATCGAGATGAACAGCAAAGAAAATCCCGACGGAATTTTTGATACGAATATTTTCGGGAAAACGATACGGCAGTTGGTGGATGACGGCATTATGAATAAGGTGAACCGGCTGACTGAAGAGAGTCAGGTGAAGCTTCAGGATACGATACAAAAGGTAGTTAATGATTCCAATGGCGGTCTGGTGTGCATCATTATTTAGTGATTAGATATAAGAAAAGAGGTTTCGGCTGCAGGTTACCTGCCCGAAGCCTTTTTTGTTGTGAAGCGAAAACTTAATATTCATTGGCAGATTGTTCCTTTTGTATAAACCCTGCAATTTTTTCCATACTGAATAGAAAGAAGATAAATATGGAGGAAATGCACATGACCTTTGAAGAATTATACCGGAAAGTATTGAAGGATCGTCTGTGGGGAAGGTCCATATCAGAAAATGTCTCCAGGAGAAAGCTGGATTGCCTGTTTCATCCGGACAAATATCCCCTGGTCTGGAAAAACGAGCCCTGTGACTGCGAGGACGCCCAGTGCGTCACGGCGTGTATGTTCCGGGCGCTGGAAGTCCGGGATGGTAAAGTGACGATGAATGCGGAGAACTGTACCGGATGCGCCCAGTGTATCGAGGCGTGCCAGAATAAAAATCTCACCTTCAGCCACGACGCAGTAAAAGTGGTGGAGATTTTAAAGAGTTCAAAGGAGCCGGTTTATGCGATGATGGCGCCTGCCTATATTGGACAGTTCGGAGAGGAGGCGACGCCGGGAAAGATCCGCAGTGCCCTGAAAGGTATGGGCTTTGCGGGGATGATCGAGGTGGCGGCATTTGCCGATATTTTGACGCTGAAAGAATCCCTGGAGTTCTGCGAAAATATGGATCACAAAGAAGGGTTTCAGTTAACCAGCTGCTGCTGTCCCATCTGGATCTCCATGATCCGCAAGGAATTTGAGAAGATTGCGGGGCATCTTCCCCCGGCTGTCTCTCCGATGATCGCCTGTGGCAGAATCGCCAAGGAGCTTCACCGGGGCTGCAAAACGATATTTGTGGGTCCTTGCCTGGCAAAAAAAGCAGAAATCAGAGAGCCGGATCTGATGGGAGATATCGATTGTGTACTGACGTTTCAGGAACTGCAGGATATCTTTGAGGCGTTGGAAGTAGATTTTTCTAAAATGGAGGAAGATGAGAATGAGCATTCTGCTGCGGCAGGAAGGTTATATGCGAGAACCGGAGGGGTGAGTCAGGCTGTAAAGGAAAGTCTGGCTAGTCTCGATGAAAAATATGATCTGAAACCAGTATGCGCCTGCGGCGTTGCCGAGTGTAAAGAGATGCTGCAGAAAATTCTCGATGGACATGTGGAGGGAAATTTCTTTGAGGGAATGGCTTGTCCCGGCGGATGTGTAGGGGGTCCGAAGCGAATTATGGAGATCGAAAAGACGACAGAGCTGGTAAATGAGTATGCCGATCAGGCAAAATACCGTACTCCGGGAGAAAATCCATATGTCCTCGACCTCATCCAGAGACTGGGATTTCACACCGTAGAAGATTTTATCGAAAACAGCCGGATACTGACCAGGACATTTTAAGTACCCTGATGCTAAATTATCTGTTGAGAAAGTAGATCAGAAATCACTGGATCAGGTGAGCAAAAAAATAAAAAAAATGTTAAATTCTTGAAATATTTTATCCGACCCTTGACAATATATTTGTATGTTGTTATAATCTGATTATACAAATGTAACAAAATTGTAATAAATGAAACATGCAATATACAAATATATGGAGAGGGTCGTATACCATGAAAGTATTAAATAAGCGATATGTGAAGTATGCAGTGGCAGGTGTGCTGGCAGCAGGATTGATTTCAATTCCTGTAAAGGCAGCGTTTATCGCAACAGAACAGCAGATAGCCGGAGCCAATGTTGTAGTAGATGAGTATTGTCAGAGTGTGGCAAGCGGAGTTGTACAGGAGACGTCAGTAGAGACAGAGCCCGCACCGGAGCAGACGCCGGCGCAGCCAGAAGTGACACCAGCACCACAGCCTGAAGATGATAACGACGGACATGTGAAATTAAATCTGAATTATGACCGTCTGGGTATTGCCAGCAAGGTAGATACGTATCTGAATGTAAGAAAAAAACCATCTGAGAGTGCAAAGATTGTCGGTAAGATGACAAAGAATGCGGGATGCCATATTTACAAGATTAAAAAAGGCTGGGCAAAGATCGTGTCCGGTAAAGTAGATGGCTGGGTGAAGTCCAGTTATATCGTAACCGATTCTAAAGCAGAGGAACTGGCGACAAAGGTAGGACGTGAGTGTGTCGAGATCAACACCAACTCTCTCCGGGTCCGTGCCCTTCCAACCACCAGCGCCCCGATTTATTCTGTGGTATCCGAAGAAGAAGAGTTTGTGATCCGAAAGAAACATCTGACGATGGATTTTGTCAATAAGATGATCAAACAGCAGAAGATATCCAAAGAAGCCATCGAGCGTGCCGGGGGCATGGAGGCGATCCAGGCAGATCTGGATAACTGGATCTGTATTACCGTAGATGACGAGCATGCCTTTGTGGCGAAAGAATATGTTACAGAACAGTATTCCCTGAAGCGTGCAGTGAAGGTGGGAACTGTTTCTGCCGGCGGTTCCGACGGAGTTTCCTCCAGTCAGGCATCCATCGCAGAGTATGCCAAACAGTTCCTGGGAAATCCTTATGTATGGGGTGGGTCCAGTCTGACAGGCGGTGCGGACTGCTCTGGATTTACCATGAGCCTTTATCGTAAATACGGTCATTCCCTTCCTCATAACGCGGCGGCACAGGCAGGTGTGACGAGAAGTGTATCCTCTCCGAAGCCGGGAGACCTGTTCTTCTACAGCAACGGCAGCAGGATCAACCATGTGGCGATGTATATTGGAAGTGGTCTGGTAATCCACGCAAGTAATCCGAGTGATGGTATCAAGATTTCCAACGCATACTACAGAAAACCAGTAAAGATTGGTCGTGTGATGAATTAGTTCTTGATGTGAACAAATAGCTTAATTGTACAGCAAAGCTATAAACAGTATAAAAAATAAAAAACTGTTCATACTATAGGTAAAACTTTTCCTGGAGGCAATGACATGAAAAAGAGATACCTGTTTATGAGCAGTTTTTTTATTATCGGGACCGTATTTACTCTGATCTATTTTCTGAGCTACCGTTCTTATGACAGGGGGCAAGAGGAAGTTGTGAAACAGGATACCCACACGGTGGACACTGTCAAGGAGATCCGGGTCAATTCCTCCATGAAATATGTAGTTGAAAATTACGATGGAACCACGGGTGTTGTAACAAAAGAGGAAGGGACTGTACCAGCGAAGATCGCCGGGAAGACGAGAGAAGAACTGGAGAGCTATATCACGGAATATAACCAGAAACTGCAGGAGGCGGCGATTCCGGAGGCGCCGGATAGTGTGGAGCTCATTTCATTTTCCAAAGACAAGGTGGTGATCCGGGAAAATTATCTGGGAGCGGAGGAAGAGACCGGGTTTTATATTAAGCTCCAGGACCAGGAAGTAGTTATTTTCCACAATGACCAGGTGACGCCTTATGAATATACGGGAATTCGGGAAGAAGTTCTGCCAGAGTCAGAGCTGGAGAAGCTGAGAGAGGGATTTTTTGTAGAGGATGAGAAGGAATTATATTCAGTGTTAGAGAATTTGTCTAGTTAATTGGAGACAGATGTGATATACTAATATATTGATGCTGCCAGGGTCAAAATGATCCGAAGAGCTCAGGGGAGGAACAGGATGGAATACCATGAGATCATCATTGCCGGTGCAGGTGCGGCGGGACTGATGTGCGGTTATCTGCTTGGCAGGCAGGGAAGGGATGTCTGTATTTTGGATAAGAACGAGACCGCGGGAAAGAAGCTTGCCGCCACCGGAAACGGACGATGTAATTATACCAACCAGAACATGTCGCCGGCGTGCTATTATGGGGACCGGAAGTATGTGGAGCACATACTGGAACGGTTTGGGCCAAAGGAAGCCATTGCCCTGTTTGGAGAGCTGGGGATACTCACCAGAGAGAAGGACGGTTATTGTTATCCCTACAATGGTCAGGCGGCGACGGTGAGGGAGCTTCTGGTGCAGGCGTGCAGGGAGTCAGGTGTTGTCTTTTCCTATAGTACAAAAGCAGCTAAGATTATACATAAAAGGGAAGGGACATATGAGCTGCGATGTGGCGGCGGTGTCACATACCAGTGCCGCAGCCTGATCCTTGCCACAGGAGGCAGGGCAAATGGTCCCCTGGGGGGAGACGGAAGTGGCTATAAACTCTGCCGCAGCATGGGGCACCGGGTGACGCCCGTGTTTCCGGGACTTACTGGATTAAAGGCGGAGGGCAGTGAGTGGAAACATCTGGCCGGAATAAGAATGCAGGGTAAGATTTCTCTTTATGCAGATCATATTCTGCTGGGGGAAGAGACCGGCGAGATACAGATCGTAAAGGATGGGATTTCCGGGATTCCGGTCTTTCAGCTGTGCCGTCTTGCCGCGGAGGCGATGGCAGAGGGAAAAAGGGTGACGGGGAAGATCGACTTTGTGCCACATCTGACGGAGAGCCAGCTGGAAGACTGGCTGGTAAAGTACGGCAGCCGTGGGCTTTCCGGCATAGTGAATAAGAAATGGATCCCGGTACTTACAAAAAAGAGAAAAGCCCCGAATAAGCTGGCAGGGATCTTGAAGGAATACCAGGTCTCTGTGTCAGAAACCTTTGGACTGGAGAAGGCCCAGGTCAGCGCCGGGGGAGTGGCGACAGAAGAGATATGCGTGGATACGATGGAATCACTGCTCCACCGTGATCTATATCTGCTGGGAGAGCTTCAGGACGTAGATGGCATCTGCGGGGGCTACAATCTTCACTTTGCCTGGGCCACAGCCGCGATCTGCAGCCAGCATATAATCAATGAGAAAGGATAAGTATGTTACAGTACAGCCAGTGTAAATTAGACTACCGCAGGGATTCTATCGAGGAACTGCGGAAAAAAATAGCCGAGATTCTTCGGATCCGTGAGTCGGAGATAAATAGGATCAAAATATTAAAAAAGAGCATTGATGCCAGAAAAAAGCCACAAATTTACTACAGTTATTCGGTGGCTTTTGAGTGTGCCCAGGAACAAAAGGTGTTGCAGAAAAACAAAAAGGACAAAAATCTTTCCGTGTATGTCTCCCAGCCCTCTTTGGAGGATATGGTACCCAAACTGAAAAAAGAGGCAGGGGAGCGGGTGGTGATCGTGGGAACGGGACCTGCCGGACTTCTCTGTGGCTACTATCTTGCCCTGTGCGGCAGAAAACCGCTGCTGATCGAACGGGGAGCGCCGATGTGGGAGCGGGTGGGAAAAGTATCTGCCTTCTGGAAGGATGGGATTCTTGATCCGGAAACGAATGTTTCTTTTGGCGAGGGAGGAGCGGGAACATTTTCCGATGGCAAGCTCAACACCGGTGTCAAGGATAAGACGGGGAAAAAGAAATTTATTCTGGACACCTTTATCCAGCACGGCGCCCCGGAAGAGATCGGCTACCTCTCCAAGCCCCATATTGGTACGGACGAGTTAAGAGGTGTGATCCAGTCTATGGGAGAGACTATCCGTCAGTTAGGGGGAACCTACCTCTTTCATACCAGACTGACAGGATTCCGGTATGTGGAAGAAGAGAGCGGACCAGGACAAAAGCAGTTGAGGGCTGTTGTAGTGGAAAATGAAAGGGGAGAGACAGAAGAGATCCCCTGTGATCAATGTGTGCTTGCCATCGGTCACAGCGCCAGGGATACCTTTTTCATGCTGCGTGAGGACGGGACAGCCATGGAGCAGAAGCCCTTTGCAGTGGGGGTGCGGGTGGAGCACCCGCAGCAGAGCATCAATAAGATGCAGTACGGTGTGGAGGATTCCAGGCTTCCGGCGGCGGATTATAAATTGACGGGAAAGACTTCGGATGGCAGAGGGGTTTATAGTTTTTGTATGTGTCCTGGCGGGTATGTAGTAAATGCTTCCACGGAGCCAGGCGGTACGGTGGTTAATGGTATGAGCGACCACGCCAGGGATTCCGCTCATGCTAACAGCGCTATCGTGGTGACGGTGGACAAAGGGGATTTTGGCAGCGATGACGTGCTGGCGGGGGTTGCATTCCAGCGGAGACTGGAGGAGAAAACCTGGCAGGCAGGTAAGGGAATGATCCCGGTTCAGCGGTACGGAGATTTTGTGAAGGGAGTGCCCACGACAGAGCTAAATCACGGTTCACCGGTGACCAGGGGAAAATTTGTGCCAGCAGATGTGAAAAAAATATTGCCCTCCTATATATCAAATGGTATTATGGAAGGTATGAGGCAGTTTGGACAAAAGATAACAGACTTTGATGCAGAGGAGACCCTGGTCCTTGGCACTGAGACGAGAACTTCTTCACCGGTGCGCATTCTTCGGAACAGTGAATTTGAGTCGGAGAACCGGAAGGGGATCTATCCCTGTGGGGAGGGAGCCGGCTACGCCGGGGGAATCATGTCAGCGGCCATGGACGGGCTGCGGGTGGCGCTGCAGATTGTAAGTGAAAGGAATAACCAACAATTATGAGAAGTAATTTTAAAGATAAAAAAAGGATTGTTTTTAAAGTGGGAACTTCCACCATCACCCATGAGGAGACCGGCGGGCTGGATCTGGTGAAGCTGGAGCGCTTTATCCGGATACTGACAGATCTACATAATCAGGGAAAAGATGTCATCGTTGTTTCTTCCGGAGCCATCGGTGTGGGGAGAAAGGCGCTGGGGCTAAGTAAAAAGCCGGACAGCATTTCCCTGAAACAGGCCTGTGCTGCCATTGGACAGAGCCGTCTGATGACTATTTACCAGAAATTATTTTCTGAATACAACCAGTTTACCGCCCAGATCCTTATGACCAAATTTACGATTGTCAATGATACCAGCCGGCACAATGCCAGAAATACATTTGAGGAGCTGTTGAATCTGGGGGTGATCCCCATTGTCAACGAGAATGACACCGTGGCGACAGACGAGATCGATTTCGGTGACAATGACTCTTTGTCGGCGGTGGTGGCGGCCATCGCCGGGGCAGATCTTCTGGTGCTGCTCAGTGATATCGATGGGATGTATACAGATGATCCAAACCGTAATCCGGATGCAGAATTGATCTCCTACGTGGAGAGTATCAGCGACGAGATGATCGAGATGGCAAAGGGCCCCTCTACCACACTGGGGACTGGTGGCATGAGCGCCAAGATCTATGCGGCGGGTATCGCCAACGATGCCGGGGCGGATATGGCGATCATCAATGGGGAAGACATGGATAATATTATCCGGCTTATCGACGGAGAGGAGCTTGGAACAGTATTTAAGGCGCACAGAACCAGGCATTTTCACCTGAAAGAATATTTGGAGCGCAAAAATTAGCACAGGACTGTTGCAGGGAAGAGGTGGCTATGGACGAGAATAAGATCCAGCGGATCAATGAATTATATAAGAAGAAAAAAGAGGGGACGATCACAGAGGAAGAACTGGCAGAGCAGGCACTGCTTCGTGCCGAATATATCGAGTCGGTGAGAAATAATCTGCGTTCCACGCTGTCAAATGTATCTATACAGGAAAAGGATGGCAGCATCACACCCTTGACAAAAAAGCAGAAACATTAATATATTAGATAAAACGTTAGTCAGAGAAGAGGATAAAGAGAACATGATCAGTAAGGAAAAGGTGCGCAGGCGGGCATTGGAGGTAAGAGATGCCCTGGCGGAAGAAAGGCGTCTTGAGACGTCCCGGATCATTGTGGAAAACCTGCTGGCTTCCGAGTGGTACCGGCAGTCAGAGATCCTGTTGTCCTATTGTTCCATCCGCTCCGAGGTGGACACCAGAGAGCTAAATCAAAGAATACTGGCAGATAGGAAACAGTTATTCCTTCCCAGAACCGAGGCTGAGGAAAAAACCATGTGCTTTTACAAGGTGGAAGATCTGAAAAAGCTGAAAAAGGGTAATTTTGGAGTGCCGGAGCCCAGGGGGAGCGAAGCCGTGGAACAGGTAATGGAATCCGGGGCTTATTCCAAAGAGAAGATTTTGATGGTCATGCCCGGTGTGGCATTCGATGAGAAGGGGTACAGGCTCGGATATGGCGGTGGATTTTATGACCGCTATCTACAGCGCTATGGAACCATGCTCACCAGTGTGATGATCGCCTTTACCGAGCAGGAGACATGGATCATCCCGGCAGAACCGTGTGATGTGAAGCCGGAGCATATGATAACGCAGAAAACAATATTTACCTAAAACATATAGTGTGCAGAGAGCACGCGGGAATGGAGGCAGCGATGACATTAGATCAGATAGGAAAAGCGGCGAAGCAGGCGGCGGCATCGATGAACCGTTTGTCCGTAGGAGAGAAAAACAGGGGGCTTACTGCGGTGGCGCAGGCGCTGACAGAGGGCGCTGGGGCGATCCTGGCTGCCAATGGGACAGATATCAAAAATGCAGAAGAGGCGGGGATGAAGGAATCTCTGATTGACAGGCTTCGTCTAACCAATGAGAGGATTGCAGGGATGGCAGAGGGAATCAATCAGGTCGTAGCGCTGGCGGATCCGGTAGGAGAGATGATATCCATGAAAACCACGTCTGGCGGGCTTCAGGTAGGACAGCGGCGGGTGCCCATGGGAGTAATCGGCATCATTTACGAGTCCCGTCCCAATGTAACCGCCGATGCCTTTGCCCTCTGCTTTAAGACTGGAAATGCAGTGATCCTGCGGGGAGGAAGCGATGCCATCCACTCCAATCTTGCCATCGTGAAGGTGATCCGGGAAGCATTGAAAAAGGAAGGGCTGCCAGAGGATGCGATCCAGCTTCTGGAGGATACATCGAGAGAGACCGCCAAAGAATTTATGCGACTGAACCAGTATGTGGATGTGCTCATTCCACGGGGGGGCGCCGGACTGATCCGCACTGTGGTGGAGACCAGTACGGTACCGGTGATTGAGACTGGCACTGGCAACTGCCATGTATACGTGGATGAGTACGCAGACCTCTCTATGGCGGTGTCCATCATTGTCAATGCCAAGACCCAGAGGCTGGGAGTCTGCAATGCCTGTGAATCTCTTGTGATCCACAGTGGCATCGCCGCGGAAGCTCTGCCTATGATCTGTGAGGCGCTGTGCGCCCATGGTGTCGAGATCCGGGGAGATGAGCGGGCGAGAGAGTTCGATGACAGGATGGTGGCGGCATCCGAGGAGGATTTTGGCACAGAATATCTGGATAAGATCATTTCGGTAAAAGTCGTGGACAGCATCGACGAAGCCATTGAACATATTAATCACTATAATACCGGCCATTCGGAGGCCATTGTTACAAAAGATTATCACAATTCCATGAAGTTCCTGAACGAGATTGACGCAGCCGCTGTGTACGTCAACGCCTCTACCCGGTTTACCGACGGCTTTGAATTCGGTTTCGGGGCAGAGATCGGCATCAGTACCCAGAAGCTTCATGCCAGGGGACCGATGGGACTTCTTGCCCTCACCAGCACAAAATATGTGATCCTGGGAGACGGACAGATCCGGGAATGACAGTATAAATGAAGGAGGATTTAGAATAATGAAACCATATGGATTAAATGAGTTGAGAAAAATGTATCTGGATTTTTTTGAGAGCAAGGGACATCTGGTGATGAAGAGCTTTTCCCTGATTCCCCAGAATGACAAGAGCCTGCTGCTGATCAATGCGGGCATGGCTCCGTTAAAACCTTATTTTACAGGGCAGGAGATTCCGCCGAGAAAAAGAGTGACCACCTGCCAGAAGTGCATTCGTACCGGAGATATCGAGAACGTGGGAAAGACTGCCCGCCACGGTACATTTTTTGAGATGCTCGGTAATTTTTCCTTTGGAGACTATTTCAAGCATGAGGCCATCGCCTGGTCCTGGGAGTTCCTTACAAAGACACTGGAGATTCCGGAGGACCGTTTGTATCCTTCTGTATATGAAGAAGATGATGAGGCATTTGATATCTGGAATAAAGAGATCGGGGTGGCAGAGGAACGGATCTTCCGCTTTGGCAAAGAAGATAACTTCTGGGAGCACGGCGCGGGACCATGTGGTCCCTCCTCTGAGATCTATTTTGACCGCGGGGAAAAATATGGCTGCAACAAACCGGGATGTACCGTGGGTTGTGAGTGCGACCGCTATGTAGAGATCTGGAATAACGTATTCACCCAGTTTGACAGCGACGGAAAGGGAAACTACGAAGAACTGACCAATAAAAACATCGATACCGGAATGGGATTGGAGCGCCTTGCTGTCGTGATGCAGGATGTGGATTCCATCTTTGATGTGGACACGATCAAGGCGATCCGGGAAAAGGTATGTGAATTTGCCGGGGTATCCTATGGGGCAGAAACAAAAAAAGATGTTTCCATCCGTATTATTACAGATCATATCCGTTCTGTGACATTTATGGTATCTGACGGGATCATGCCTTCCAATGAGGGACGGGGATATGTGCTGCGCCGTCTTCTGCGCCGGGCAGCAAGACACGGAAGGCTGCTGGGTATCCAGAAACAATTTCTGGCGGAGCTGAGCGAGGTGGTCATCCGGGAGTCCAAGGACGGTTATTCAGAACTTGCGGACAAAAAAGATTATATTTTAAAACTGATCATGACTGAGGAAGAAAATTTCAATAAGACCATCGATCAGGGACTGAATATTCTCAGTGATATGATGGAAGAAATGAAGAAAGAAGGCAAGACCGTTCTCTCTGGAGAAAATACCTTCAAGCTTTACGATACCTATGGATTCCCGATGGATCTGACCATTGAAATTCTGGAAGAAAAGGGCTTTACAGCAGATGAAGAGGGATTCCGCCAGGCGATGGAGGTACAGCGCCAGACGGCGAGAGAGGCCAGGGAAGTGACGAATTATATGGGAGCGGATGTGACGGTCTACCAGTCCATTGATCCGGCGGTAGAAAGCAGGTTTGTCGGTTATGACCGCCTGCGCCATGATTCTAAAGTGACTGTTCTTACCACCTCCGACGCCATTGTAGATGAGCTGTCAGAGGGAATGGAAGGAACGGTGCTGGTGGAGGAGACGCCCTTTTATGCTACGATGGGTGGACAGGCAGCAGATACCGGCGTGATCTGTACAGAACATGGCAGGTTTCTTGTAGAGGATACTATCAAACTGCAGGGGACAAAGATCGGACATGTGGGAAAGATGGTATCGGGTTCCCTTCGTACTGGGGAAAATGTGACGCTGGAAGTGGAGGAGAGCCGGAGAAATCTGACGGCAAATAACCACAGCGCCACCCATCTTATGCAGAAAGCGCTGAGAATGGTTCTTGGAAGTCATGTGGAGCAGGCGGGTTCTCTGGTAGATAAGGATAAACTTCGTTTTGACTTTACCCACTTTTCGCCGATGACAGAAGAAGAGATTTCGAAGGTAGAGAGTATCGTCAATGAGGAGATCAATAAAGGGCTTGATGTAATCACCAGTGAGATGACGCTGGAAGAGGCGAAAAAGACCGGCGCCATGGCACTGTTCGGGGAGAAGTATGGAGAGACCGTCCGGGTCGTTCAGATGGGAGATTTTAGCTCGGAGCTCTGCGGTGGTACTCATGTGGAAAATACACGAAATATTTCTGCCTTTAAGATCGTATCTGAGAGCGGTGTGGCTGCCGGAGTGAGAAGGATCGAGGCGTTGACGGGCATGGGATTGATCGCTTACTACAATCAGGTGGAAAAGCAGCTGGGAGAGATCGCCAAAGTATTGAAAGCGTCGCCATCTGAGGCTGTCAGAAAAGTGATGGCGATGCAGGAAGAGATCAAAACCCTTTCCAAAGAAAATGACAAGCTGAAGGCAAAGATGGCGAAGGCTGCAGCCGGGGATATCACTTCGGAGGCGACGGAAATCTCAGGAATCCGGGTGCTGATCAAGCAGCTGGCAGATGTGGATATGAATGCCATGCGAGATCTGGGAGATGAGGCGAAACAGAAGCTTGGCGAGGCTGTGGTGGTATTTGCCACTGAGGCAGGCGGCAAGGTGAACCTGATGGCGACGGCGACAGAAGGGGCCATTGCCAAAGGCGCTCATGCGGGAAATCTGATCAAAGAGATCGCCGCTCTGGTAGGCGGTGGCGGCGGCGGACGCCCAAACATGGCCCAGGCGGGAGGAAAGAATCCTTCCGGCATTTCAGAGGCTCTGGAGAAGGCTGTTGAAGTGGTGAAAATTCAGCTGGGATAAAATTTTGACCATAATATGCCATAAATTGTTCAAAAACGGTTGACGAATCGAAAAATTATGATATAATATGTGTTAGTGCGAAAAAATACCCAAACAGTTGTATTTTGCACAATTTTACAACTGGAGGGAGGTTAGGTGTGATACTATGTCAAATGTAATCGTTAAAGAAAACGAATCATTGGATAGTGCATTGCGTCGTTTCAAGAGAAACTGTGCAAAAGCAGGAATCCAGCAGGAAATTCGTAAGAGAGAGCATTATGAGAAACCAAGCGTTAGACGTAAAAAGAAGTCTGAGGCTGCTCGTAAAAGAAAATTTAAATAATTGCACATATGAGGGAACTCGTCGAAGGACGAGTTCCTTTTTCATCGGACAGGAAAGTTTTTATCCGCAGAGCAAGACCGCGTTTTCAGGAACATAGCCATGCCCTTCTGCATATGATAAGGTAACCGGAAATAAGGATTTGTGCCGTGAGTGACAGCGCAAAGGCAGGAAAAAGACGTGAATTCGGTATCCAAAAAAATTGGTCTCCAGCCCGATATTCTGGATGGAGCAACGATCGTAAAGACTTATGGCGATGAATATGCCATTATTGAAAATTATAAATCCATCATCGAATATACAGAATGTTCGGTGAAGCTTCAGGGAAAACATGTTAAAGTGATGATATGCGGCGACCATTTATGCATCGAGTCTTTTGAACCGGACGAATGCCGGGTATTTGGAAAGATCAGGGAGATCAGCCTTGTAAGATTATAAAAAGGGGGAATGGGATTGAAGTGGCTCAAAGGGTACATAGTATGTCGTGTAAGGTCTGGATATTGGGAACGGTTTATGAATCTATGCCGGCACCACCGGATTCATCTGTGGGATGTAAAGATTCAGGAAAGTAAAGTTACGTTTTCCATGTTTTCAAAAGATTTTAAGATGCTTCATGCCTTTGTGGCAAAAACTCATATCGCGCCGAAGATCCGGGAGAGACGAGGACTTCCCTTTGTGCTGGAGCAGGCAGGGAGAAACTGGACATTTACCTTGGGGCTGGTTCTTTTTTTTGTGGTATTAAAAGTACTGTCCCTTTTTGTGTGGCAGATCAATTATTATGGGCAGCAGGAGTATACGAAAGAGACCATCAGTAAAGAGGTGGAGTCCCTGGGCGTCTATGTGGGAATGATGAGAAAAAATCTCTTCTGTGACGACATTGAGAGGAGCCTGCGGGAAAGTTATGAGAACATGAGCTGGGTGTCCGCGGAGGAAAAGGGCTGTGTGCTGAATATCAAGATCAAAGAAGGAAAGGCGCTGAAGGGAAAAGAGGAAGTGGAAAATCCCCCAAGCCACGTGATCGCTCCCTGTGACGGCGTGATAGAAAAGATTGTTACCAGAGAGGGAACGGCAAAGGTGGCAAAGGGAGCAAAGGTCAAGAAGGGGGATATTCTGATCAGCGGCATCGTGGAAATCAAAGGAGATGGAGGGGAGACCCTCCGTTATAACGGTGTCTGTGCAGAGGGAGAATTGTCTATTTTGACAAAGAAAGAATTTGATGAGAGCATAAATGTCCGGCATATGGCTAAAAATAAGACCGGAGAAGAGATCCATGTCTATACGGTCTGTATCAATGGGACACGATTTTCCATAAAAAATCCCTTAAAATGGTTTGATAAATCTTCCAATTATGATATAATAAATAACATATGTGTGGACAGGGAATTTATACCATGGAACAGCCGTTTGAAAGTGACAGATCATAAGTATGTGGAATATGAGAAAGTAGAGGCCAGGTACAGTGAGAAAGAGGCCGGCGAGAAGTTAAAGGCACGGTTTCAATCCAAACTGGAAGAATACAAAGAAGAGGGCTGCCGTATTGTAGACCAGTCACTGGATATCAAAAAAGAACCGGCAGTTTATAAAGCCCATGGAAGTATCCAGCTATCCATATCCAAGATGGATAAAAAGAATGTGTCCGATGAGGAACTGGTGCTGCAGGGTGAAGGAAAGGAAGATGAGGATGGCGCAGGAACAGATAATTCTTGATATTCCAGCCAGCCATGAAAATAATATATTTGGCGGACTTGATATTCATTTGAAAAAGATCGAGCGTGCCCTGAATATCGAGGTGATTCTCCGGGATGGTTCGGTGCGGATATCAGGGGAGACAGAAAATCTTCAAGAAGCCAGACGGGTATTTGACGAGCTTTTAAAGTTGTCGGAGCGGGGCAATACGATCACAGAACAGAATGTGAACTATATTCTTTCTCTGGCAAAAGAAAAATCCCCGGTCTCCATGGCGGAGATCGACAAGGATCTGATCGCCTTTACGATTCAGGGAAAACCGGTAAAGCCGAAGACATTGGGACAGAAAAAATACGTGGATGCCATCCGTGAGAAAATGATGGTATTTGGTGTGGGACCGGCAGGAACCGGAAAGACGTATCTTGCCATGGCGATGGCGATTCAGGCATTTAAGCAGGATGAGGTGGGAAAGATCATACTGACCAGACCAGCCATCGAGGCGGGAGAGAACCTGGGGTTTCTTCCGGGAGACCTGCAGAGCAAGATCGATCCCTATCTGAGACCGCTCTACGACGCATTATATCAGATCATGGGAGCGGACAGTTTTATAAAAAATTCAGAAAAAGGGCTGATTGAGGTGGCGCCACTGGCGTACATGAGAGGACGTACGCTGGACAATGCATTTATTATCCTGGATGAAGCCCAGAATACCACACCGGCGCAGATGAAGATGTTTCTTACCAGAATTGGTTTTGGATCCAAGGTAGTTATCACCGGTGACCTGTCCCAGAAAGACCTGCCCTTTGCGGCGGTCTCCGGTCTGGAACAGTCATTGAAGGTGTTAAAGGATGTAGAAGAGATCGGCGTGTCCTATCTGACCAACAAAGATGTGGTGCGCCATCCACTGGTGCAGAAAATTGTATATGCCTATGAAAAGTATGAGTCAAGAGAACAGTACCGCGAGAATCGGAAAAATAAGAGGAAACGGTAACAACCTGAGTTTTGGAATGGAAGGGTAGTATGACAGTATATTTTGAAGATGAAGCGGGGATTTCCTTTGGATTTGACCCGGAAGAGAAGGTAGAAGAGGTGATCGCTTTTGTCAGGGACCATGTGGAATGTCCTTATGATATCGAGGTAAGTGTGACGCTGGTGGATACAGACACCATCCGCCAGGTAAATTCGCAGTTCCGGCAGATTGAAAAGGTTACCGATGTCCTTAGTTTTCCGATGATGGAATACGACAGTCCCCGGGATTTTGGCGGACAAGCGTTTCAGAACAGCCTGTCCCTGTCGCCGGATACGCAGGAGATGATACTGGGGGATATTCTTCTATGCTCTGAGGTTGTCAAGACGCAGGCAGAGGAGTATGGGCACTCGGAACTCCGGGAGTTTTGTTTTCTGGTGGTTCACAGCATGCTTCATCTGTTTGGTTACGACCACATTCAGGAAGAGGACCGCAGAGAGATGGAAGAAGAGCAGCGGAAGATTATGGAGAGGTTAGGGATAAACCGATAAAAAGAGAGGTATAGAGGATGAATCAATCGAAAAAGAAAGTGATCGCGATTATTTGCGGGGCAAGTGTTGTTGTTCTGATCGCGGTATTTCTGATCTGCATTTTAGTTCTGGGAGACAGGGATGAGAAAACCCCACAGGTGAGCCAGACGCCCGCCCCCGTGGAGACGCCGGAACCGACGCCGACGCCAGAACCTACACCAGATCCTCTCGCGGGAAAGGTAAAGAGTGTACTGACGGGAAAGTACATATCGGAGAAGGTGGCAAAACAGAGGCCTTTTGCAGTAATCATTAACAATATCGAGTATGCCAACCAGCACCAGCAGGGAACTTCTCAGATCGATGTGCTCTACGAAGCGCTGGCGGAGGGCGGGATCACCCGAATGCTCGGTGTCTATCAGGGGACGGATAAGATCAAGAGACTGGGTTCGGTCCGGAGCGCCAGACATTACTTTGTCAGCTTTGCCAGTGAATGGGATGCGATCTTCTGTCACTTTGGGCAGACTTCTTACGCCATCTCCAAGATTGAAGAGCTGGGTGTAAATAATCTCAGTGGCTTGTCTGCCATCGGCGGAGTCGTGTATAAGCGCGACTATTCGTTAAAGCCGCCCCATAATGTATTTACCTCCGGGGAGAAGATGCTCAAAGGTGCGAAGCAGCTCAAGTATCGGACAAAATATAAGGAAGAGAAGATGGCGAAGCATTTTGAATTTTATGAGGAAGATACAGAGCTGGATTCTTCCAATGGGACAAATTATATCAATCTTCCATTTTCTTCCTATTCCACCTGTTATCTCAAATACGATAAAAAGACGAAAGAATACAAAAAGTTTGAGTACAGGAAAAAGCATTTGGATCACAAAAACAATAAGCAGCTTTCCTTTAAAAATGTGATCATCCAGCTGGTAAAGGAGACGGACATCGACCGCAACGGATACCAGCATCTGTATCTGCATAAGCGGAAAGGTGAGGGATATTACATCACCAATGGAAAGCGTATGAAGATTAAATGGAGAAAGAACGAAGAAGAGGGAACGATGTGTTATTATGATATGGATGGAAATGTGCTGACGATCAATCCGGGTAAGACCTATATCGCTGCATATCCTACCAGCAGAAAGAAACTGATTTCCTTCAAGAATAAAGAGTAGCAGAAAGGTGCCTGTATGAGTACACACAATCAGGATAACAAGAAAAGTGCAGATTTTCTCAAGCATGGCAGCATATTGGCGATGGCATCCCTTATCGTGCGCTTTATTGGCATGGCATACCGGATCCCTATGTCCAATATACTGGGAGAAGAGGGAAATGGAATTTATGCGGTGGCGTTTGATATCTACGATATTCTTTTGATCGTATCGTCTTACAGCCTGCCGCTGGCACTTTCCAAAATCATATCTGCCCAGAATATAAAGCGGGAATATAAGAATATTGGTAAAACTTTTCGTCTGGCTCTGCTGTTTGCCGTCGTGTCAGGCGGGGTATTTGGAATCCTGCTCTTTGTCTTTGCCGGATGGATTGAAGAAAATATTTATCCTGATTACGCAGGAGTGCGCATCCCTCTGCGGGTGCTGGCCCCCACGATATTTATCGTGGCGCTGCTCGGCGTGTTCCGTGGATTTTTCCAGGGGAAAAAGACCATGGTGCCCACTGCGGTTTCCCAGGTTCTGGAACAGGTGGTAAACGCCATTGTCAGTGTGTCGGCGGCCTATTTGTTTATCCAGTGGAATATAGACAGTCTCGACAAGAGCGCCTGGGGGGCGGCAGGAGGTACGCTGGGAACCTGCCTCGGTGCATTTTCGGCACTTCTGCTTGTAGTATTTGTTTACCATATCTACCGCCCGGTACAAAGAAAATTGGAAAGGCGGGACCGGGGTCGGAGGTTGTACTCTGCTTCACATATTTATCGTATCCTGTTTTTGACGATCCTGCCCATTATTCTGAGCCAGACGGTTTATCAGATCAGCGGCCTGGTAGATTATTACCTGTTCGGAGATATTATGGGGGGAAGAGGTATGGATCCGGTGACGATCAAATCGCTGGTGGGCGTATACAGCTCCAAATACCGGGTGCTTACCAGTGTGCCCATCGCCATATCCACTTCCATCGCGTCCTCTATGATTCCGAGTGCGGTGGCGGCATTTACTGAAAGGGATACGGTGCAGCTTAAAAATAATATCCTTTCTGGAATCAAATTTAATATGATCATTGCATTTCCTTGTGCCATGGGCTATACCATTCTCGGACAGTCTATTGTAAGACTTCTGTTTCCTTCCTCCAATTATGTCTTAGGAGGACACCTTATGCTTGCCGGTTCTGCAGCCATTGTTTTCTATGCAATATCAAATGTGACAGGCAGTGCACTCCAGAGTATTGACAGAATGCACACACCTGTCATCCATTCGGCGGTCTCCCTTGGGATTCATGTGATCCTCGTGGTGTGTCTGTTGAAATTTACGGGACTGGGTATCTATGTGCTTATCATCGGTAATGTAACCTTCCCGATTGTTGTCAGCATACTGAATTTGCTGGCGTTACGGCGTTACATTCCATCCCTGCGCCTAAAACCGTTAAAGACATTTTTTGTGCCGCTGTCTGCTTCCCTGTGGATGTCGATCGCTGTTGTTCTGGTCTATACCTTGTCGGATAAACTGTTTTCTTCCTTCCTGGGAGGGTATATGGCAAATGCGGTATCAGTGATCCTGGCTCTCTTCACAGCTGTTGTCGTTTACTTTGTGGTATTCCTCAAACTGCGGGGAATGACAAAGGAAGAAATGTTTGATTTCCCAATGGGACGAAAGCTCTATCGCATGGCTGTGAAATTAAAGCTTATGAAATAGCTTTTTCACTGCCTCTAACAGATAATCTGTTAATCCGGCTTCTTCAACAGTTTCACCGGCGGTGAGCTGGACGCTTCCGATGAGTTTTCCATTATAAAAATATTCTACTTTTCCTACCGGGGCGCCCTTTTGTAAGGGCGCCTTTATGGTATCCTCATAGGTGATAGTTCTCTTAACCTGGTCCATATCGGCATCCTGTGTAAAGATATGGGAAAATGTAGATGTCGGTTCCACCGCAGCCATGTTTTTCCGTCCGCCCTGTACCGGAACTTCTTTCAAAAGCTTGGTGAGCTCGGAATCTTTGTAAACGCTGCAGTTGGCAAAACCATAATCTAACAGGGACTGGGCTTCTGAAAACCTTTTTTTATGATCCGGGGCCGCCATAACAACAGCGATCAGATCCATGTCATTGCGTCTCGCTGTGGCGCTGAGACAGTATTTTGCTTTGGAGGTGGAACCCGTCTTAAGTCCGGTGATGCCGTCGTAAAAACGGACAAGCTTATTGGTGTTGGTCAAGCCAAATTCCGTCTCCCCTTTTTTGGTCTTATGGGTGATGGAATCCATCCACACTGTGGAATAATTGCTGATCTGGGGATGTTTTGTGATCAGTTCCCGTGACATAAGCGCTACGTCATAGGCACTGGAAAAGTGTCCAGATTCGATGTTATCATCCAGTCCGGTGCAGTTTTTAAACTGGGTATGTTTCATGCCCAGGGCTTTCGCCTTCTCATTCATCTTTTTCACAAAGGCTTCTTCTGATCCAGCGATCTTTTCCGCCATCGCCACAGCGGCGTCGTTGGCGCTGGCAATGGTGATGCATTTGATCATATCGTTTACGGTCTGGGTCTCGTTCGGCTCTAAGTATACCTGGGAGCCTCCCATGCTGGCGGCGTATTCGCTCACTGTCACAGAATCCTCCAGCGAAAGTTTTTTGCTGTCAATGGCCTCAAAGATCAGATTCAGTGTCATGATTTTTGTGATACTTGCCGGGACAAGCTCTTTGTCTTTATCCTTCTCGAAGATAATTTCCCCGGAGGAGCCCTCCAGAAGTACAGCTGCTGTGGCAGACACATCCACTGCGCCGCCGGACACCGCTTTTTCCTCAGCCTGTACAACCTGTCTGTCCAGAGATGAAAAGCTGAATATGTATATAAATGTAAGGAGAGTAAAAAGCAGATAAACTATTTTTTTCATACACATTCTCCACAATAATTGATATATGGAAATATATGCGGCAGGAGCAGAAAACATGCGGGGAGCTGTCAATCTTTTACGGTTATTTTGCAGCGGTACGTGTTTTCACCCTGTTTGACGGAAATAATGGCAGTTCCTGGATTCAGGGCATGTACGGTGCCGAAAGGGCTTACAGTGGCGATGCGAAAATCCGAGGTGGAATAGCTGGCCATTTTTTTTAACCCCGACAATTTGACCGAGATCCTTTCTCCGGGTTTCATGGTGGCGGCATGGATGTTCAGGTTTCGGTGGGAAAGCAGATCCAGCTCTTCCTGATAGCCGAAACGGGTGTGGGGATAGAGAAAACGGCACAGCAGGAGAAACAGGACAACCCCAGGGAAGATGAGATGTTTTTTCATGGCAGGTTTTCCTTTTTTATTTTGAAAAGAAAAAATTTTGCTTAGTCAGAGAGCTTTGGTTCTTATTAGCCCCTTTAATTATCTTATGAAGACCATGGAAAAAGAGATCCATATTTTACTTCTTTAATTTTGTGTCGAAATTTGTCGATCGAAAAAAGTTGTATTGGAAGAAATAGGGGGTTATAATTGAAAAAAGACATAAGAAAAAGGAGGTAATAGATATGGAGGGACTCAAAAGATATGTCATTGTTATTTTGGTTACAGTAATGGTATTTGGAGTTACTCATGCCTTTGCAGATTCTAAGGGTGTATCTTTGAATGGAAACAGGAATGCAAGTTCATCATCATTGTTTAATAATGGAATGAACAAATACCGTTATACTACTAATGCCAGCAGAAGAAATGAGAAAAATGTTGAAGTTCAGTTGAAAGGAGGTCCCACGAGTGTAAACGTGTTTACAACTTTTAGGAGCTTTAAATTGGAGCCTGGTGATACAAGGAGCTATACGACTAGTGCTTCTGCATATAACTACGCGAGAATGATATTATATGGAAATTCTGCAGACAATCAGAAAACTGGATGTATTGCAACGGGGTTGATATCGAACCAAAACTAAAGGGATCCACTATATGAAATGGTCATTATTACTCTCCGTTGTATTTTGAATACAGCGGAGAGATAAATAGGAGGAAAACGTAATGTTTTGGTTAAATGTAAAACAATATATAAGAACGCCTGCTATCTCCCGTATTACAGTTGTCTATTTTCTTTATCTTTCATATGTGATCGTGCAAATGCCCCATGAAAATGTTCCGTATACATTTATTGAGTGTATGAACCAGATTAAAGTTACGTTTATTTTTTTCTTGTTTATTTCCTATGAATATTTTTCAAAAAGTCAGCGATGTCATATCGATGAGATTATAAGTGCCAGTGGAAAACGTGGCAAAATAGTAAGATTGTCTGGCATTTATATATTACTTTCCCTAAACTTATTAATTTGTACGATACTTTTTATTGCCTCTTTTTGGCCAGCGTCTGTGTCAGGCACAAACGCAGATACATATTTTTTCTTTTTGATTAAAGTTATTTTTATACATCATTTTTTAGTATATCTATTGGCAATTCTTATCGGATTTTTGGTTTCATATATAAAATCCAGAACGATGGGGTACGGAGTGCTGATGGTTAGCTGCTGGTGCTTTGGATACTTATTGATTGCCCCTTTATTAAGTATATCATTTGAAAGACAGATTTTGTATCGGATTGCGGATTTGCTGAGTTTTATGACAAGAAAGTTTCTATCCGCTCCCAATGTATACTATATGTATTCTGTGGCTGCCGTAGATGTTCAAAGAATTCTTTTTTGGATTTTTCTGGTTGCTGCTATTATATGTGTCATAATGAATAGAGAGAAGAAAAGATGGATGTCAGTCGTGCCAGGGTTGGCGATGTTGACATGTATGTTTTTCTTTTTTCAACCTGTCTCTTCTCCTGGTGTAGATATCATCGGGGGACAGGACGCCTGGACATATGATGATACGTACTATATTTATTCGAAAAAAATTGATTGTAAGGATGTTTCAAAGTATGATAAGGCGGCTTTTAAGGTAAAAAAATATAGTATGGATTTGAACACAGGACGAGAATTGGCAGCCAAGGTTGAGGTACATATAGATCAGACAGACTTGCAACAGTATGATTTTACTCTGTATCATGGATATAAGATCAAGTCAGTTGAAGATGATCATGGGCAAAATCTGACCTTTTACCAGAAAGGGGATTATGTTCAGGTGATAACAGGAGTGCATAAGGTAAAAAAGATTATTTTTTTCTATGAAGGTTATTGTAAAAGATATTATAGCAACAGTCAGGGGATGTTTCTCCCGGCATATTTTGAATATTATCCGGTGCCTGGGCGGCGTCAGGTTTATATGGATGAATATTATTATACCGGTAATACAAAAGAAGGGCTGGATTATAATGTGGATTTTGAGGTGACCGTACATGGCGTACCAAACCTATATAGCAATTTGACAAAAGTCAATGGACGTTGGTGTGGGAATACAGATGGTGTAACTTTATTGGCCAGTCCATTTGCAAATGAAATAAAAAGTGGTGACAGCAGATTGATCTATTCCTCAATTCAATATTCAGAGAGGGAGCAAATAGAATTAGCTCAGATGTTTCAACAATTTGTTCAAAAGTACTTTCACCAGGGAGACTATAAGATGATAATGATTCCTCCAGAAATAAATGGGTATTTTGATTATTACGGCAGTGACCATCTTATGGGGGATTTGTCCATGCTTTTTGCGGATTATGAAAGATTTATCAGTGAAGGGGAGAGGTATCCATTTATTTCGGAAGAGGAATTGATGAATGAATTGAAACAGGTTGAATGATGCTGTGTTACAGGGGATATAAGGAGAGTGTGCTATGGTTCAATTGATGGAACGAATTTATTTGCAATGCCGGGGGATGGGAATATTGTTCTGGATCCCATTGATTGGATATTATATCATTGTGCCATCTGCAGGATGGATACTTGGACAGAATCCATTGGAAGATCGTGAAATGCTCGAACGGGTTACAGAGGTGAGTTATCGTTTTATTCCTCTACTTTCTACCTGGTGGATGTTTTTGGTACATAAAGAATATATTGAAGGGGATGGAAAAGAGATTCTGTACCTGGGAAAAAGTATTTTGGGACTGACAATAGGTTTTTTCCTACTCAATATAATCTGTTGTTTTCCTTCTGTTCTTATTTTTAATCGTCCTACGGAACGGGTTTTGGAGTTGTTTTTTCAATTGACTATCATTATGTTTTTAACATGTGGAATGGCGTATTTTTTAAATTTCAGCCTGAAAAGCATTTCAGTTTCTGCACTTGTAACAATGATATTTTGTACGCTTTCTGTGGTGCCAAGTGACCGCCTTTTCCAATATCAGTTTTTAAGTCTTCAGGGTAATGAATTGTGGCTGGAAGAAGGAGTCAAATTTATAATTTCTGGAGGAATCTTTTGGATCTTTGGTGCGATATCTTCAAGGCGTTTTGAATAAGCTCCAAATCTTCTGACAGAATATCCAGAACATTCATAGAGAGAGGAATAGAGGAATCTTTAATGAAAAAAAGACTTTGTCGGCTGTTTCTAAATAAACAGAAAAAATATCTAATATTATTTGTTGCTCTGCTTATCATTTCAGGAATATATGTGAATTATCAGTTTATGACGTATGCTTCCTTTTATTATAACTGGCAGTCGCTATTCAGATTTGACGAAAACTGGTACTGGTATTCCGATGAGAGTAAGAAGCACAATGAAATTGAAAATTATCTTCTCACGGAACATGATGCCATCTCTGCGCATGAATACCGATGTGAGAATTATCGTTATATAGACGGAGAAGAGGTTGGATGGGATAAGGTGGATTATGGGGTCTTTTTCCAGGCAACGGATAAAGAAATTACAAATCTGCGGGAAAAGTTTACAGATTATATGAGAATCCTGTCCGTGCCGGACATTGTAAAAGAGAAATGGAGGACTGTGTCCGAGAATGGAGCAGTTTCTGTTCTGATTTTGGTAGTGATCTGGGGAATTACGATGGCAGGCGGTGTTTTTTGGTTTCGCAAGGCACTGGAGCAAAGCAGGGAGGAACAAGAATATCTTCTTTTAGTGGGATTTTCGCCTCAGGTGATCCGGGCACACTATGGCAGATGTTTTTGGCGCTATTTTTTGCCAGCATTTTTTATATCATTTGTGCCGCGGATATTTGCGGTATTTCCAGACATGTTTCATTACATATTTACGGAATTTGAATTTTGGAGGATATATCCCTCTATCCCTTGTGGCATTTTCCTGTTTTATTCCCTTACGTTTATCCTATTATATCACTGGTCCAAGAAAATGTGGAATAAAGAATATGGCGGGAAGATTCTAGAACGGGAAAAAAGACAGATTTACATCCGTGATCTTACCCTGGAGGATAATCTGGTGCTTATTCTGTTGGCGCAGGATTACTCTGAGAAAGCAGCAGAAAATCTGGTGGGACAAATGGTGGCAGAGGCGAAGATCTCATTCTGTGCAAAACGTAAAATGGAAACTTGTCCAGTAGAGGAAAAACAAATATTTTTCCAGCTGCAGGATAAGCTGTTAGCTGACTCAATATAATGAAATTTCTTTTCATTCCCGAAAAGCAGGCGTTTCATTCCATATGACCTGACAACGTCAGTTTTTTGCCGATATAATGATTAAGACAAAATAAGTCCTGACGGACAGGGTGTTCATTCTGTCTCTGATGTTGAAAAATGAAAGGGGAAATGAAGATGGATTTCGGAGTAACAGGTAAACCGTATTATATGGGCGAGTCTTATCAGGAGCGTCTGAACAAAATAACGGACAAAACAGCAGCCAGCGCCTTTCAGGAGGCTTACGCAAAGAAAATGTCAGGTTCCACGGATTATATTTCGACGATCAGCAAGGCATACAGCACTGGGAAACCAGGAGCAACGACTTTTGAAGAGGCCTTTCCCCAGTATGACGTCATAACTCATGTGGGAAATGCAAATATATCCTCCAGCAGATGGCAGAGAAATGACTTTCCTTTTTGGAAATATTTTGACAAAAATACAAGTGCCGATGCCTTAAATGACTGGATGCCGGAGGGGGCGAATCCGCCACAGACCCGCGGTGATCTGCAAAGGAATTACAGTCGTATCGGTTCTGGGCGGATTGCGGTTCTTATACCAGAGAGCCTGCAGAAGAAAATGGACGCAGACTCTGCCTATGCAAGGCAGATCATGGCAAAGCTGCAGGAATGGAAGGAGGACTATGACCGCTGGGATAACACAGTGGCAGCAGGCTATGGTTATAATGTGGCAGAGCATCAGGCGGGAAAAAGCTATGTATTTGACCTGGATGAAAATGGAGATGTGAGAAATTGTACTGTCACAAGTAGCGGCAAACTTACCGGTCCTACGGAGGAAGAGCAGCGGCAGTTTGAGGCAGAGCAGGCAAAGAAACGGAAGCGGCGTGTGAAATACATACGCATTTTAGAAGAGAGTGCTGAGAAGAGAAAATTACAGGAACGGGAGAACCTACGTTTTTACCAGAGCCAGTTTATAAAACATGATTGTTTTCTATCGAATTTTCAAAGAGGACAAAAATATGGCAATTATAAGATTACCGAATGATACAAATGATTATTGATGTTACACAGCCAATGGTTTTTATGGGGAAATGACATAAAATCCATTGTATCAATAGGACCGCTTTTAATGCAAATAATAAAATATAAAAACAGTCCCGCCAAGTTTCCCAGGCGGGACTAACTTTTATATTTTATTACACTTCAAAAAGCATATCCCCATAAGATGGTACGGGCCAGTCTTCTTTATCCACCAGCATTTCCAGCTCGTCGATGGGGGCTCTCAGTTGTTCCATTGCCGGGAATACGATATCTCTGTAATATTCTGCCTGTGCCTTTCCTTCCTCCATGGAGCCGGCTTTCTCTGTTACGTCACCGAGGGCGATCAAAGCCTTCTGGGATTTGGCAAGGAGAGCAGAGCAGTCCTTAAGGATCGAGGTCTGCACCGTGAGGTCTGCCTCCGGACAGGCCTGACGGATGCTGTTGATGGAGTCTGCCAGGCTTGTGGTGTATTTGATCACCGCAGGAATGTACTGTTTGGTCGCCATATCAACCATCGCTTTGGCTTCAATGTTGATCGCCTTTGCATAGGCTTCGTAATGAATCTCGGCACGGGATTCCAGTTCTGTTTTGGAAAGTACATTCTGGTTTTCAAACATCTCGATGGTTTTTGGCTCTATGAGGGAAGCGGTGGCATCCACCATGGTCCGCACGTTGGGAAGACCACGTTTTTCTGCCTCGGCAACCCAGTCATCGGAATAGCCGTTTCCATTGAAAATCACTTTCTGATGTTCTTTCAGTGTTTTTTGGATCAGAGTATCTACAGTTTTGTCAAAATCAGAAGCTCCCTCCAGTTCGTCCGCCATTTTTTCCAGTACATCTGCCACAGAGGCATTTAAAACTGTGTTGGCGCCCGCGATGGACATAGAAGAAGCTACCATACGGAATTCAAATTTATTTCCGGTGAAAGCAAATGGTGATGTACGGTTGCGGTCCGTGGCATCTTTTTTTACCGGAGGAATGGAACTTACACCGATATTCATTTTTCCACCTTTTAAGCTGTGGTCGGCAGTACCAGTCTCAATGATCTGCTCCACGATGTCCTCCAGCTGTTCACCGAGGAAGATAGAAATGATCGCTGGCGGTGCTTCGTTGGCTCCCAGACGATGGTCGTTTCCAGGATTGGAGGCGGACATACGTAAGAGAGCGGCATTTTCATCTACGGCAGCGATTACAGAGGACAGGAACAGAAGAAACTGCTTGTTGTTATGTGGGGCAGAGCCAGGACTTAACAGGTTTTCTCCGGTGTTTGTCACGATGGACCAGTTGTTGTGTTTTCCGGAACCGTTTACGCCGGCAAATGGTTTTTCATGAAGAAGACATTCCAGATTGTGCCTTCTTGCGACTTTTTTCATGACTTCCATAACCAGCTGGTTGTGGTCTGTCGCGATGTTGGCAGTGTCATAGATCGGCGCCATCTCATGCTGTGCTGGTGCAACCTCGTTGTGCTGGGTTTTGGAAAGAATCCCTAATTTCCAAAGTTCTATGTTCAATTCATTCATAAAAGAAGCCTGACGTTCGCGGATGCTTCCGAAATAGTGGTCATCCAGCTCCTGACCTTTGGGTGGCATAGCGCCAAATAAAGTACGTCCTGTGAAGATCAGATCTTTTCTCTGAAGGTATTTATCCCTGTCGATCAAGAAATATTCCTGTTCTGCACCTACGGAGCAGGCGACATTTGTCACGTCCTCTTTTCCAAACAGTCGGAGGATACGGACTGCCTGTTTGCTGATGGCTTCCATCGAGCGCAGAAGAGGAGTCTTTTTATCCAGTGCTTCTCCGGTGTAGGAACAGAAGGCAGTAGGGATACAGAGAGTGACGCCGATGGCATCTTCACGCAGAAAGGTAGGAGATGTACAATCCCATGCGGTATAGCCTCTTGCCTCGAAAGTTGCCCGGAGACCGCCGGAAGGGAAAGAAGAGGCGTCGGGCTCTCCTTTGATCAATTCTTTTCCGTTAAATTCCAGAACTGCCCGGGAATCGGATTCTGCACTGATGAATGAGTCGTGTTTTTCAGCTGTGACGCCGGTCATAGGCTGAAACCAGTGTGTATAGTGGGTGGCGCCATTGGCAAGTGCCCATTCTTTCATGCCGTGGGCAACTACATTTGCCACCTCCGGGGTGAGTTCCTCACCATTTTCGATCGTCTTTTTTAAAGCCTGATACGTTTTTTTCGGAAGATATTCCTGCATCACTTCATCGTTAAAAACTTTCGTTCCAAATACATCTGAGATTATGTTCGTTTCCATATTTTCCTCCATTCCGGCACAGTTGGAAGGGTGCCAAATCAATTTAGGGCTGCCGATTACTTTATATTGGTTGTATTTGTTGACCTTATTACGCAAATCCTCTATCCATTATACACAAAAAAAGCATTTACGCAATAAAAAGAAAAAGGTGTCCTCAAAAAATGAGAACACCTTCGTTCTGTCTTAATACAAAAATATAATATCATGTTAAGAAAAGAAAGTAAAGTCTTTTTTTGATTTTTAAAAATAAAGTTAATGTAAAATAAAGTTAATAAAAGAATGAATTGGTTTTAAAAGGATAAAAATAAATGAAATACATCGTTTACAATATCAGCAAAGGTCTGTTTTTCTACATCTCCTGACGGATAGACAGGATAGCTTCCCAGAGGGGTACCGTTCACCAAGATCTGTACCTCACCGATTGCTGTTCCCTGGCGGACTGGCGCCTGAATTTTTGGTGGCAGGGAGTAACAGACGTCGATGGTATCTGTTGCACTGAGCAGAAAAGGTGGGATTTCAGGCTTTAGGATGCCAACGGCATCTGTCTTTCCGTTTTCTACAGCTATAGAATAAGCGGATAAGTCCTTTATCGGGATGTTTTTCTTAGAAAAATTTTCAAAGCCCAGATTCATCAGTGCCTTTGTGTCCGCCCATTTATAAGATTTATTGGGAGGCCATCCGCTTCCGAGGACACAGCTTACCAGAGTGAGGCCGTCCCGGCGGGCCGCCCCCACAAAGCAGTAGCCGGCTTTATTGGTAAAACCAGTTTTTATGCCGATGGCTCCTTTATAGGAAGTTAGAAAGGCATCGTGGTTTGTAAGAGAAAAGCTGCCTTTGCCGCTGGTTTCGCGGATTGTTTTCGAAGGTGTGCGGATGAGTTCCAGAAAGTTCTGGTTGGTACAGGCATAGGAAGCCAGGCGGCACATGTCTACGGGAGTACTGGCATGACCTTCTGCATCAAGACCGTTGGGAGTTACAAAATTGGTCTGGTTCATGCCCAGTTCAGAAGCTTTTGCATTCATCATGGCGGCAAAGCCCTCCACACTGTCTCCGATGTGCTCTGCAATGGCGACAGCGGTGTCGTTGTGGGACTCCAGCATAAGGGAGTACAGCAGGTCGCCCAAAAGGAAAGTTTTTCCCTTTCCGGCGCCGAGGCGGACTTTCGGCATCGAGGCGGCTTTCGAGGAAAATGTGACGGGATCTTCCAAATTACCATTTTCCAGGGCAAGGATACAAGTCATGATTTTTGTGGTGCTTGCCATGGGAAGGGGAGAGGCTTCACTCTTTCCATATAAGATACGTCCGGAATCTGCGTCCATGACACAGGCCGCAGAAGCATACAGCCGGGGAGCCGGCGAAGCGGAGGCGGCGGGGGGAATATGGTCGGGTGGGATTTCTGTAACAGTATGTATGTCAGAGCTGGGATCCGCCGGCCGGTTTGCCATGTGACAGTAGCACAAAAACAGCAGGGAAACCAGAATAAGCGGAAGATAGATCAGATATTTTTTTAACATTGGATTTCATCCCGGAGAGTTTTTATAATGTATATGAAAAAGCACGAAAATTCATGTGTGTAAAAGTTTTGAAAAAAGTCAAAAATGTGTTGCTATTTTGCAGAAAAAGCATTACAATTACAATTGGATAAAATTTTGTTTGCAGGTCAGAAGTGGGTTTGAAAAGGAGTGTTTTCCCGGTCTGATCCTGACAAGACATAATATATAATAAAGTGGAGGACTGCATATGAGTAATTCAGCAAAGATGTCAGCAAGACAGCGGATCGAAGCTCTTGTTGACGCAAACAGTTTTGTTGAGATCGGTGGTCTTGTGACCAAGAGAAATACCGACTTCAACATGCAGGAAAAAGCAGTGCCGGCGGATGGTGTCATTACAGGTTATGGTGTGATCGATTCTGAACTGGTATATGTCTACAGCCAGGATGTCACAGCATTAAATGGTTCCATTGGCGAGATGCATGCAAAGAAAATTGTCAGACTGTACGAGATGGCGATGAAAGCAGGTGCACCAGTGGTCGGTTTGATCGATTGTGCCGGCGTCCGTGTCCAGGAGGCGGTGGATGCCCTTGCAGGTTTTGGAGAGCTTTATCTCAGCAAGGTGAAGGCAAGTGGTGTGATTCCCCAGATCAGTGCGGTTTTAGGTTCTTGCGGCGGCGGTGTTGCCATTTCATCACTACTGAGTGATTTTACATTGATGGACACACAAAATGGTAAATTATTCGTAAATTCACCGAATGCCGTAGATGGCAATAATACAGATAAGTGCGATACTGCGGCAGCTGCATTTCAGGCAGAGGCGGGAAATGTAGATTTCCTCTGTGATACAGAAGCCGACGTTCTGGCACAGATCCGCTCACTGGTGCAGATCCTTCCTGCGAATTTTGATGACTATGCAGGAAAAGAAACTCAGGATGATATGAACCGTGTACTGAATGGTTTTGAAGGACTTATTTCAGATCCTGTGGCGGCGCTGACTCAGATCGCCGACGATCAGAAATTTTTAGAGACAAAAAAAGAGCATGCTGGAGATATGATCACCGGTCTTATGACGATCAATGGTGTGACTGTGGGGGCAGTGGCAAATGGCGCAGAGCAGGTGCTTTCCACTGCTGGATGTAAAAAAGCGGAGAAATTTGTGTATTTCTGTGATGCATTTGGAATTCCTGTGATCACCTTTACCAACGTAAAGGCGTATGCTTCATCGATGGAGGAAGAGAAGACCATTGGACAGGCAGTGGCAGATCTTACCTGTGCTTTTGCCAGTGCAGAAATTCCAAAGGTAAATGTGATCACTGGAGAGGCCTTTGGAAGTGCTTATGTGGCTATGAATTCTAAGCACATTGGGGCAGATCTTGTTTTGGCTCTTGAGGGAGCAAAGGTTGGCGTCATGGATGCAAAGAGTGCGGTACAGGTTATGTATCAGGATGAGATCAGCAAATCAAAAGATACGAAAGCTTCACTGGAGGAAAAGACAAAAGAGTACGATGAACTTCAGTGTAATGTGAACATAGCAGCAAAAAGAGGTTATGTAGATAATATTATCGAAGGTTCTGAGGTTCGTAAACAGTTAATATATGCAATGCAGATGTTTGGAATGAGGTGATGGAATGGGATTGTTAGCAGCGGCAGCAACCGATGAAGTTGTGACAACGATGCCAGAAGCGCTGGTGAATACGGCACTGGGTATGGGGACTGTGTTCCTTGTGCTGATCCTGATCTCTTTTATCATTTATCTGATGAAGTTTATTCCGGAACTGCTGGATCGTTCGTCTGGGAAGAAAGAGGCAGCGCCAGCGCCGAAGCCGGCACCAAGACCGGTACCAGTACCCAAACCGGCACCGGCAGCGCCTTCACAGACAGATGATACCCAGCTGGTGGCAGTGATCACAGCGGCGATTTCCGCGGCGATGGAACAGGAGGGGACTCCGGTACCAGCAGATGGCCTGGTGATTCGTTCTATTAAAAAGAGGTATTAAATGCTGCCAGGGTCAAAAGCTTTTGCCCCTGACATCATAAGTTATTATGACTATTATCATTATTAGGAGGATATAACACATGAAAAATTATACTATTACAGTAAATGGAACCGTATATGATGTATCAGTGGAAGAAAAAACAGGAGCCGCTTCTCCGGCGGCAGTTGCTCCGGCACCGGCAGCTCCAGCGGCGGCAGCGCCCGCACCTGCTCCGGCCCCGGCTCCAGCAGCAGGTGGTTCAGCTGGTTCTGTTCAGGTGACTGCACCGATGCCTGGTAAGATCCTGGCTGTGAAAGCAAGCGTGGGAGCAGAGGTGAAAAAAGGAGATGTGATTCTTCTTCTTGAGGCGATGAAGATGGAAAATGAAGTGGTAGCACCTCAGGATGGAAAGATCGCAAGTATAAACGTGAACTCCGGTGATATGGTTGGAGCCGGCGACGTATTGGCTACAATGGACTAATCACTAAATAACTGGAGGTAAAAAAGATGGAAGTTTTACAGAATCTTCTCCATCAGACTGCATTCGCAAACGGAACGGTTGACTGGCGCAGTTATGTGATGATACTGGTTGCTTTTGTGTTTCTCTATCTGGCAATCAAAAAGGGCTATGAGCCGCTTTTGCTCGTTCCCATCGCATTTGGTATGCTGCTTGTCAATATCTATCCACCAATCATGGAGTCTGGCGGATTGTTAGAATATTTCTTTAAACTGGATGAGTGGAGTATCCTGCCATCCCTGATTTTCCTCGGTGTAGGAGCGATGACGGATTTTGGCCCGTTGATTGCAAACCCCAAGAGCTTTCTTCTGGGAGCAGCGGCTCAGTTTGGTATCTTTGCCGCCTACCTGATGGCGATCATGATGGGCTTTAATGGCATGGCAGCAGCGGCGATTTCTATCATTGGAGGTGCAGACGGCCCGACTTCAATCTTCCTGGCAGGAAAGCTGGGACAGACGGATCTTATGGGACCGATTGCTGTGGCAGCGTATTCTTATATGTCATTGGTGCCGATCATTCAGCCGCCGATTATGAAGCTGTTTACTACAAAAGAAGAACGAATGATCAAGATGGATCAGCTCCGACCTGTATCTAAGCTGGAGCGTATTCTTTTCCCAATTATTGTGACCACGGTGGTATGTCTGATCCTGCCGAGTACGGCGCCTCTCGTTGGTATGCTGATGCTTGGTAACCTGTTTAAGGAATCCGGTGTGGTTGGACAGCTGGCAGAGACAGCATCCAACGCACTGATGTACATCGTTGTTATCCTGCTGGGAACTTCTGTAGGAGCAAAGACAAGTGGTGAGAACTTTATTGTACCAGAGACATTAAAGATCGTTGCCCTTGGCTTGATAGCTTTTGCAGTGGGTACGGCAGCGGGAGTCCTGTTTGGCAAGCTGATGTGTAAGCTGTCAAAAGGAAAGATCAATCCTCTCATCGGTTCCGCCGGAGTTTCCGCTGTTCCGATGGCAGCCAGGGTATCCCAGAAGGTGGGGGCAGAAGCAGATCCTACGAACTTCCTGCTGATGCACGCCATGGGGCCAAACGTAGCCGGGGTAATCGGTACGGCAGTAGCGGCCGGTGTATTCATGGCAATCTTTGGAGTCTAATGCGAAATGATGCATAGCGCACATAGAACGCGAAAATATATTTAGGAGGAAATGAAAATGGCAGATAATAAAGCAAAGAAGCCGATTAAAATAACAGAAACAATCCTTCGTGACGCTCATCAGTCCTTGATTGCCACCCGTATGACGACGGAACAGATGCTTCCGATCATCGACAAGATGGATAAAGTGGGCTACCACGCAGTAGAGTGCTGGGGAGGAGCTACCTTTGATGCGTCCCTTCGTTTCTTGAAAGAAGATCCATGGGAGAGACTTCGTAAACTGAGAAACGGTTTTAAGAATACAAAACTGCAGATGCTGTTCCGTGGACAGAATATTCTCGGATACAATCATTATGCAGATGATGTGGTGGAATACTTTGTACAGAAATCACTGGCAAACGGTATTGATATCATTCGTATCTTTGACTGTCTCAATGACATCCGAAATCTGGAGACAGCGGTCAAAGCGGCAAATAAGGAAAACGGACACGCTCAGATCGCCCTTTCTTATACCCTTGGTGATGCATATACCATGGACTATTGGAAGGATATGGCGAAGAAAATTGAGGATCTCGGTGCTAAATCTCTGTGTATCAAGGATATGGCGGGTCTTCTTACTCCATATGAGGCGACAGAACTTGTCACTGCTCTGAAAGAGTCTGTAGATATTCCAATTGATCTTCATACTCATTATACATCTGGTGTAGCTGCTATGACTTATATGAAGGCAGTTGAGGCGGGCTGTGATATTATTGACACAGCGATGTCTCCCTTCGCACTGGGCACCAGCCAGCCGGCGACCGAAGTTATGGTGGAAACCTTTAGAGGAACTCCGTACGATACAGGGCTTGACCAGAACCTTCTGGCGGAGATTGCAGAGTACTTCCGTCCGATGCGGGAAGAAGCGCTGCAGAGTGGTCTGATGAATACGAAGGTTCTCGGCGTAAATATTAAAACACTGATGTATCAGGTGCCAGGAGGCATGCTCAGCAATCTGGTATCCCAGCTCAAAGAGATGGGACAGGAAAGCAAGTATCAGGAAGTGCTGGAAGAAGTACCTCGTGTGCGGAAAGATTTCGGTGAGCCGCCATTGGTTACACCGTCATCCCAGATCGTAGGTACCCAGGCAGTTTTGAATGTTGTTTCCGGTGAGAGATATAAGATGGTGACGAAGGAATCCAAAAAACTTCTCTCTGGTGAGTTCGGCCAGACAGTGAAGCCTTTTGATCCTGAAGTCCAGAAAAAATGTATCGGCGACACCAAACCGATCACCTGCCGCCCAGCAGATCTGATCAAACCACAGTTGGCAGATCTCGAAAAAGAGATGTCCCAGTGGAAGCAGCAGGATGAGGATGTACTTTCCTATGCACTGTTCCCACAGGTAGCCACAGAGTTCTTCAAGTACCGTGAGGCACAGAAGACAAAGGTGGACGCGACGCTGGCAGATAAAGAAAATAAAGTATATCCGGTGTAATGCCTGGATTTGAATACAGTAGAGACAGCGTGAAGGCAGAAATGCTTTTGCGCTGTCTTCCTTAATGTTAGCTTATCTGAGCCAGAAAGGGTATGTGGTTTAAAATTTACCCAAAATCTTGACATAGGTATAGCCACTATGATATTCTGAAATACCCGTGAGAAAATTGGAATTAAGATGGAAAGGGGACTGTCAGAATGACACCAGATAAAATATTAAATTATTGTCTTGAAAATCTTGAGGGGACAGTCTTAGTTGAAAGCTGGGGTGAGAAAGGTATTTTCTATAACCCAGATCATGTACTGAAGCGTGGCGTCTACATATTGACTGTAAAGGAAAAAGACGGTGACAATGACAAGGGATCTGATTTGAGTAGAGAGGACGTCTACCGTGTAAATCTGGGAATACAGAAAAATACTTTTGCTGAATTGTTTGGAATAATACCAAAGCGCCCGCCAGCAGGCGGTGTTGTAGATATGAATTACGACTTTGCCGCATTGGATGAAATACTCCCCCATCCCGTCTACGCATGGATGGCATGGATATGTGTATTGAACCCTTCTGAACGGACTTTTGAGGAACTGAAACCATATATCCAGGAAGCTTATGAGTATGCAAAGGAGAAATTTAAGAAACGGAAGAAGTGATATTCTGATGTGGTATAAAAAAGTTGACACCACATTCTCAAGGATTTGAGATATAATCAAGAGAATAGGAGTGAACAAAATGGCAGAAAACGCCTTAGAATGGACAGGAAGAATGAATAACATAAGGGCGTGTGCG
>CAQOJF010000015.1:0-63787 GCA_948848225.1 uncultured Eubacterium sp. | reverse complement strand
TCTTACCAGCAATGGAATTACTTTTCTAGGCACCTTGTTATAAATCGCTTACGATGAAATAGATGTTGTGGAATCCGATGAAGGGAGCACCCTGGCACAACTTATAAACTCTGCCAGAGATGAAATCGATGAAATGAATGCACTGGAGGAAACCATTTCGAACAATGAATTACAAAGGACAGCCAATGAATCCGTCAGGATATCAAACGAAGAGAACAGACAGAGACAGGAGAATCAAAGGCAGGAGGATACAGAAACTGCAATAAGAAACACAAATGCTGCCATACAAAGCGCCAATCTTGCCACTGATAATGCTAATAGTGCAGCTGAAAATGCAGACAATGCAGCGGCTAACGCCAATGACAAAGCTACAGATCTGCAAAACAAGTTGGATTCTCATCATTTTGTTCTAACAGAAGACAAAGATGTGGCGGGCGGTGTGCCTGGGCTTGATACAAACACAAAAATTCCTAGTGATAAATTATACCAGGCTACAACAACATCAAAAGGCGTTACCCAGCTTACTAACAGCGTAGCTAGCAACTCCATTTCTACTGCTGCTACTGCTAATTCTGTAAAATCTGCTTATGATAAGGCTGTGTCTGTAGATAGAGACCTGAAATCCCACAATTCTTCCAATAACTGCCATAATGATATTAGAAATCTAATCTCTGCATTGACTACAAGGTTGAATACACTAGCAGACAGTGATGATACAACTCTCGACCAGTTAAGCGAAATCGTGGCATATATAAAAAATAATAAAGACCTGATTGATGAAATCACCAGAAAAATGAATTCACTGGAAGAAACCGTTTCGAACAATGAATTACAAAGGATAGACAATGAATCAGTCAGGATATCAAATGAAGAGAACAGACAGAGACAGGAGAATCAAAGGCAGGAGGATACAGAAACTGCAATAAGAAACACAAATGCTGCCATACAAAGCGCCAATCTTGCCACTGATAATGCTAATAGTGCAGCTGAAAATGCAGACAATGCAGCGGCTAACGCCAATGACAAAGCTACAGATCTGCAAAACAAGTTGGATTCTCATCATTTTGTTCTAACAGAAGACAAAGATGTGGCGGGCGGTGTACCTGGACTTGATACAAACATAAAAATTCCTAGTGATAAATTGTATCAGGCTACAACAACATCAAAAGGCATCACCCAGCTTACCAACAGCGTAACTAGTAACTCCGTTTCTACTGCTGCTACTGCTAATTCCGTAAAAACTGCTTACGATAAAGCTGTATCTGTAGATGGAGACCTAAAGTCCCACAATTCTTCCAATAACTGCCACAATGATATTAGAAATCTAATCTCTTCATTGACTACAAGGTTGAATACACTGGCAGACAGTGATGATACAACTCTCGACCAGTTAAGCGAAATCGTGGCATATATAAAAAATAATAAAGGCCTGATTGATGGAATCACCAGAAATAAGGTCAATGTAGCGGATATTATAGACAATCTGGTGTCCACTGCTGTTAATAAACCACTGTCAGCAAAACAAGGAAAAACATTGAAAGATCTAATTGACGGAAAATCATCAGCAAACCACACTCACTCATATCTGCCTCTTTCTGGAGGCGTCATTACAAAATCATATACCAATTATGGTGATCATCATCTACAAGTCAGGAATAGCACATATCCAAACGCTGGCGTTGACTTGTTTGTTGATATAGAAGGAGGAAACATTGAACTAAAAACAACTGATAGTTCGATTAAATATGAGATTGATACATATAGAGAAGGATTAAGATTATATCAAAACCATAATGGTGCCATTGCAACCTTTCTCTATATATCAAATAACATAATGAATCTTTTGAATGCATCATTTTCTGGTTCTGTTACATTTCCAAATAATTCGTGGATAAACATAGGTGATGATATCGTTATCGGTGATAGAAATCATGCAGGCGCATTGGTATTAAAAGGCATCAATGGCGATACAAGCCTTGTCTTCATGAAAAAAGGAGATGAATCGATTACTGGATCACTTCAATTTAATGGTACAGATTTTAAATTTAGTGATCATAACATCAGTGCAAAAAATTTAAGATTAAAACCGAGTGGTGCAAATTATGGGAGCAAATTAAATTTTGGTGATGGAGACTATGTTTATCTGTATGAAGACACAGACGACCATCTGTCGATATACGCCAGAGCAGGGATTTCATTTTCAAATAAAGTTTCTTTCTCAAATGATATAACCACAACCGGTGGTATAACCACTAGGAATATTACAATAAATGGATGGATATACTCCGATTTAATTCCAGCCCTTATAGAGCCTGCTACCAGCAACAATATTGGAAGTTCTGACAGGCGTTGGAGACAAATATGGTGTTACAATTCTATAAATTCAGCTTCCGACAAAAATTTGAAAAAGAATATATCCGGTTTGTCATCAGATAATAGATATGTGAAATTCTTCATGCTTCTCCAACCTAAATCATACCTGTTTAAAGACGGAGAATCAGGACGGACACATGTAGGATTTATTTCTCAGGACGTAGAGGAAGCTATGAGCATATGTGGACTTACATCCTTAGAATTTGCCGGCTTCTGTAAGGATCAAAAAACAGAAAGAATAGAAAATGAAGAAGGTAATATGGAAGAAAAACCTGTCTTTGATGACGAGGGAAATCCTGTTTATCTTTACTCTCTTCGATACGAAGAATTTATTGCATTAAATACTATGATGATTCAGAGATTATACGAAGAAAATGCGAGTCTAGATAAAAGATTAACCATTCTAGAAAAGAAAATGTTAAATTTATAAAATTCAATACTAAAATACCTAATTGTCACATTGTCCTACTTATGTTATAATATTTACAGGAAATTCCAACACGATAGCATGCAAGGAAACCTCCGTACATCTATTTCCCTGCATGCTAAAGTGACGGGATTGTAAGTAAACCGGCATATGCTGCATTGCAAAAGCCACCCATTTTCACACATAAGGAGGAGCTAACAATGAAGACAATGAAAAAAATAGTATTGGGAATGTTGTGTATCAGCCTGATCTTTCCCTATACCAATCTATCTGCACATTCAGGAAGAACCGATAGTTCCGGTGGACACCATGACAATAAGAATGCTAGTGGTTTAGGCAGCTATCATTATCATTGTGGCGGCCATCCAGCGCATCTGCATAACAATGGCATCTGTCCCTATTCACCGGCTTCTACAAAACCTGCATCCCAGAAAAAATCCAAGTACTACAAAACTGCCACAGTTAAAAAAGTGCAAAATAAATTGAATCGTCTCGGTTACAAATGCGGAAGGGCAGATGGATCTTATGGTTCTAAAACGAAATCTGCAATTCGTAAGTTTCAGAAGAAAAAGGGGATATCCATAAACGGTAAGATAAACAAAACTGTATTAAAAAAACTAAATATAGTTTATTGAGAACTTGCTGGAAAGCTTACTCCGCCATCGGAGAAGTTTTCCAGCAAACGATAAAAAACACGCTTTGTGGGTTTCTCACGTTCGTGGGCGGCGCTAAACTGGATTGCAGGCATTCCAGTTTAGCTTGTGCCTTCCGTACAAACAAAAAAGGTGCGACTGAAAAGCGCACACCTCTAAAGAATTGCCTTCGGCCATTCTTTTGCTCCGCAAATCGAGAACTTTGCTATCAAATAAAAAAAGCGCGAGACGGGACTCGAACCCGCGGCCCCAACCTTGGCAAGGTTGTGCTCTACCAACTGAGCCACTCGCGCTTATTGTCACTTTCATTTCCCAGCGACAATAATTATTATACACAAACTCTTCTCTTTTGTCAACATATTTTTAAAATTTGTTTGGGATTTTTTAAGAGATTTATATCCTAACAAAGTTCACTAATTCAAGAAATCTTTCAATGCCTGATAAAGCCGGTGCACCGGCAGACCTACCACATTGTTATAATCTCCCCCAATCCCCTGAATATGCTTTCCAAACATCCCCTGTATGCCATATGCCCCCGCCTTATCATAGGGCTCGCTTGTATTCACATAGGAATTGATCTCCTCTTCTGTCAACTCGGCAACCATCACCTCTGTCGTCTCAGAAAAACTTTTGAAGCGGGTTTGTCTGCCGTCATTCAGACCAACCAACGCCACACCCGTGCTCACATTATGGCATTTCCCACTCAACATATGAAGCATATCCACAGCCTGCTGCTGGTCAGCCGGTTTGCCAAGAATTTTCCCATCAATACTGACAACTGTATCCGCCCCTATCACGATCACCGGATCCTTGCGCAGAGACAGACTCCCCGCCACCGCTTCTGCCTTCTGCAGGGCGAGTTCCTCTGTCACTTTTTCCGGATCCTGGCTAGTCACAGTCTCCTCACAATCCGAGACGATCACCTCAAACTCATCAAAAAGCATGGTTAAAAGTTCCCTGCGTCTGGGGGACCCAGAGGCAAGAATAATAGATTTTTTCATTGATGATTTATCCCTCCATCACTTTTACATAAAAGCTACGGTTTCTCGGTCCGTCAAATTCACAAAAATACACGTCCTGCCAAACCCCGAGAATGGGCTTTCCCTCTGACAGAATCAATGTCTGGGAGGCCCCCATAGTACTGGATTTCATATGGGCATGGGAGTTCCCCTCAAAATGACGATATGCTACGTCTCTGGTAGGATACACTTTTTCAAATCCATAGATCAGATCCCGTACCACATCCGGATCTGCATTTTCATTAATCGTGATCCCCGCTGTCGTATGGGGACAATATACCACCACAATACCATCCTTTATGCCACTTTCCTCGATATCGTGACGAATCTGCGGTGTGATGTCCACCATCGTCTGGCGTTCGTTGATTTGAAGTTCATGTTTAAATAATGTCATAATAGTCTCCTCTCTTCCGTTAAGCAACGAGCCTGATTCCTCGCCCGCTCCGCGGCCTCGTCATCGCGGCAGTCGCCGTCATGCTCATACTTCCGTTACGCAACGAGCCTGATTCCTCGCCCCCTCCGCGGTCTCGTCATCGCGGCAGTCGCCGTATAGAAAAGGACCTGCCGGCACAGCACTGTGCAAGCACAGCTGTGCCGGCGGTCCTTTTCTGCACGGCTCGTTGCTTAACGGAAGTATTCGATGCCGCTCTCGAAGATCAGCTGGTTCTGCTCTCCAAATATATTCACAGCCACTCCGTCGCCCCTTCGCTCGGAGTGTGCCATTTTTCCAAGTACTCGTCCATCCGGACTGGTGATTCCCTCGATAGCATAATAAGAGCCATTCGGGTTGAAGTCCTCGTCCATGGTCGGATTGCCGTCTACGTCCACGTACTGGGTCGCTACCTGGCCATTGGCAAAGAGCTTGTCGATCCACTCCTTATTTGCCACAAAACGGCCTTCTCCGTGGGACGCCGGTACCGAGTACACACCGCCCAGCTCCGCCTTCTGGAGCCATGGAGATTTATTGGTCACTACTTTCAGATAAACAGATTTGCTAATATGTCTGCCGATGCTGTTGGTCGTCAGCGTCGGGGAGTCCTCTTTCTGGGTGTGGATCTCACCGAAAGGCACAAGACCTAACTTGATCAGTGCCTGGAATCCGTTACAGATGCCGAGAACAAGACCATCTCGCTCCTGCAGCAGACGGTGTACCGCTTCCTTGATCCTCTCATTACGGAATACGGAAGTGATGAATTTGGCGGAACCGTCAGGTTCATCACCGGCGCTGAAACCGCCGGAGAACATAAGGATCTGGGACTGGTTGATCGCACTCTCAAAGGCGTCCACGCTGTCCTTGATATTCTGCTCTGTCATATTTTTAAATACGATGCTCTCGGTGTCAGCTCCTGCCCGTTCAAAGGCGCGAATCGTATCGTACTCACAGTTTGTTCCCGGAAATACTGGTACAAATACCTTTGGTTTTGCCACTTTGTGGCGGCAGACATAAATGTCCTTCGTATCATATAATCCGGTATCGATCTTCGTATCCTCTACGCCGGACCGGGTTGGGAATACCTTCTCCAGAGTACCAGTCCATGCGTCGATGGCAGCTTCCATGGACACACTTTCAGAACCATAGGTAAATGCCTGCTGGGACACTATTTCACCGATCTGTACAAAATCTACGCCCAGAGCCTGTACTTTTTCCAGTTCCGCTGCGGGGATCTCAACAAGAATGTCACCGTATGCAGGTTTGAAATACTCCTCAATCCTTTTGGAAGAATCAAACTGAACACCCAGCTTATTGCCAAATGCCATCTTGGCTGCCGCTTCTGCGGTGCCCTTTCCTGTCAGGGCATAGGCGGATTTCACCACGCCCTGGTGGATGAGCCCAGTCACTTTTCCATAGAGGTCCATAATATATTCATAATCCGGAAGGTCGAAACGGTCCTTGCGGATCGGGAATTTCACAAGTACATTTCCTGCTGCTTTTAATTCTGGCGTCACCACATCGGAAATCTTCGCCACATCTACCGCAAAGGAGCAAAGTGTCGGTGGAACATCAATATCGTTAAAAGTTCCCGACATGCTGTCCTTACCGCCGATAGACGGAAGTCCCAGCTTCATCTGGGCATCATAAGCCCCGAGAAGAGCTGCCATCGGCTCACCCCAGCGTCTGCTGTCCTCTGTCATGCGCTTGAAGTACTCCTGGAATGTGAAACGGATCTTTGTGAAATCACCACCGGCTGCCACGATCTTTGCCACAGAAGTGAGCACTGCATACTCCGCTCCATGGTAAGGACTCCAGCTCATCAGATCAGGGTCCATTCCATAACTCATCATGGTCACCGTATCACATGTGCCATCTAACACAGGCAGTTTGGCGATCATTGTCTGGGTAGGCGTCAGCTGATATTTACCACCATAAGGCATGTCTACCGTGCAGGCTCCGATGGAGCTGTCAAACATCTCTACCAGTCCCTTTTTGGAACATACATTCAGATCTTTCAGATTTTCTTTAAATGTCTCTGCAAAACTGTCGGAAACATTTACTTGATCCAGATAATTGTCTGCTTTTTTCGGAGTCTCCACCGTTACATCCGTCTCCTGATGTGCTCCGTTGGTGTCAAGAAAGGCTCTGGAAATGTTTACGATCTCTTTGCCTCTCCATTTCAGCACCAGTCTTGGTTCCTTCGTCACCACAGCCACCGGTACCGCCTCTAAGTTCTCTTCCTCCGCGAAGGCAAGCATTTTATCTACATCCTTCGGATCTACCACGATGGCCATACGCTCCTGGGACTCTGAGATCGCAAGCTCCGTGCCGTCAAGACCGGCATATTTTTTCGGCACCTTGTCAAGATCAACTGTCAGACCATCCGCCAGCTCTCCGATGGCCACCGATACACCGCCAGCGCCAAAATCGTTACATTTTTTGATCAGGCGGCTAACTTCTTCACGACGGAACAGTCTCTGGATCTTACGTTCCGTCGGCGCATTTCCTTTCTGTACCTCAGCGCCGCAGGTATCGATGGACTCGGTGTTGTGTGCCTTGGAAGAACCTGTGGCTCCACCACAGCCGTCCCGGCCAGTACGTCCGCCGAGCAGTATTATGATATCCTCTGGATCAGAATTTTCCCGAATCACATTTTTTCTTGGTGCGGCGCCCATGACTGCACCGATCTCAAGACGTTTTGCCACATAATTGGGATGATAGATCTCATCCACAAGACCTGTGGCAAGTCCGATCTGATTGCCGTAAGAGCTGTAGCCGCTGGCTGCCCCTGTCACGATCTTACGCTGCGCCAGCTTTCCTTCCATCGTTTCTTTCAGAGATTTGGTAGGATCCGCTGCTCCTGTCACACGCATCGCCTGATACACATATCCGCGTCCTGACAACGGATCGCGGATTGCTCCGCCGAGACAGGTCGCCGCGCCACCGAAGGGCTCGATCTCTGTTGGATGATTGTGGGTCTCATTTTTGAAAAATACGAGCCATTCCTCTTCCACCGGTCCTCTTCCGTCCTCGTGATCGATCTCCACAGGAACCACGATGGAACAGGCATTGATCTCATCGGAAACCTCCATATCTTCCAGTTTTCCATCCGCCCGCAGCTTCTTCATCGCCATAAGGGCAATATCCATCAGGGAGACAAATTTATCGTTTCTTCCCTCGTAGATCTTGTCATGATCCTTTTTATACATTTCATAGGCAGCCTGTATCGGCTCTCTGTAATCACCATCTTCAAAGGTAATATTTTTCAATTCTGTCAAAAATGTGGTATGGCGGCAGTGATCTGACCAATAGGTATCCAGCACACGGATTTCCGTCATGCTGGGATCCCTTTTCTCCTCATTTTTAAAATAATTTTGTATATGAAGGAAATCCTTAAAAGTCATGGCAAGTCCCAGAGAATCATAAAGCGCTTTCAGCTCCGGCTCCGGCATGGCCTGAAAGCCATCAAATACTGCCACATCGGAAGGTTCATCAAAAACAGCCACCAGCGTATCCGGCACCGTCTCATCCGTCTCTCTGGAATCCACTGGATTAATACAATACTCTTTGATGCGGACAAATTCCTCATCGCTGATCCCACCGCTAAGAATATAGGTAGTGGCGGAACGGATCACCGGCTCCTCGCTTTCCTTCAGGAGTTTCACACACTGCTCGGCAGAATCCGCTCTCTGGTCAAACTGTCCTGGAAGATATTCCACAGAAAATACCCGGTCTCCCTCTTTTTTCTCAAAACCTTCCTCATAGACATAATCCACCGGCGGCTCTGAAAATACAGTGGCAAGTGCCTTCTTGTAAGTACTCTCGCTGATTCCCTCTACATCATAGCGATTCAGAACCCGTACCTGCTCCAGATCTTTGATGCCAAGATATTCCTGGATCTCCTTTTTTAGATCCTTTGCCGCAACCGCATAGTCTTCCTTCTTTTCCACGTAAATCCGCTTAACCTCTGCCATGGCTTTTCTCTCCTATCTCGTCTGTTGAAACATATTGTGATGTTATTATTGTACTGCTGTGTAGGAACCGAGTTTCACACGTCCCTTCCAATAGCTCTGAACTTCTGTATTATATCTCGTTTTAATCTCAGCATATTTCGCATTAAACTGTTTGGTTTCCTCAGCGCTCACTACAGAATCACATTCTTTGTCATAGGCGGCGCTGTCATCGTTATTTACCATTTTCACCAGGTAATATCCGTCTTCACCCTCAATGACATCTGAAATCTGATCATTGCTCATCTTGATCAGACGTTTTCTCAGTTTCTTTGTCAGGAAAGAAGAACTATCCATATCTTTTTCCAAAAGCTCCTGGGTCTGAACTGCCTGGATTCCCGTCGTATCCTTTTCTTCCAGAAGTTTTGTAAAGTCCTCGGCAGTCTTCGCTTTTTCCTGAAGAGCTTTCATATTGTTCAGATTAGTCTGCTTCTGCTCTGCGGTTACATCCACTTCTTCTTCCCCAGAACCTGTTTTATTGCTTACTTTATAGTACTGCATCGTATACTGGCGGAAATCTTCTTTTTTCACGGTAGCTTTCAGAGCTTCTCGGTCAATGCCGCTCTCTGAAATAATCACTTGTCTATATTTTTGAACCAGCGCATTTTTCGCAAATACTTCCTTCAGTGTCTCTTCATCCAATCCAGGAAGTTTTTTCTGGCCGTCTGTCATGGATTCCATCGCCTTTGTTGCACTTTCATCCGCCGCTTTCTTTTCTTCATCTGTCAGCGCGTGTCCTAATTTCTGTGCCTCCATGTAAAGGATCTCTTTCTGCTTGAGACCATCCATCACCTGTTTTTTGGCAGCAGAAGCCCCATTTCTTCCATCTTCGTCTGCATTTTCCATCTCCCAGTAAGTTGTACCATACATCTGCTGATACAGGGAAGCGTAGGAATTAAACTGTGTCTCAAGGGTATAAATATCGTAAACCGCTTCTTTCATATAAACCGTATTGGTCTTTTCTCCACCATCTTCATTCGTCTGAGTCACCTTCAAAACCGCTCGAGGTCTCAGCTGCATATAAAATACTCCGGCACAAAGAATAATGATCGCCGCAATTCCAAGTGTCAGTAAAATCTTATTTTTTGAAGCAATGACTACACTTCCTGAACCTTTACTTTGCTTCTCTGATCCAATCCCACCGTTTTTTGCCAATTTCTTTGAGTTATTCATCACTTTCCTCCAAAACTATATATTTGTAAACACACATCATATATTTTAACATATTTTTTGAAGTTGTAAAGGCATTTCCGATTAAAACAAAAAAAAGATATGATCAACTCATATCTTTTTCATGACAATGCAGGAGATGGGACTTGAACCCACACGATATTGCTACCACAGGCACCTGAAGCCTGCGCGTCTGCCAATTCCGCCACTCCTGCGTGCTTATTTAAATTATCACATTTTTTTTCAAATGTCAATAAAAAATTGATAGAAATTTTAATAAATTTATAGTATACTAGATTTAAAGTGTTTTAATACTATCATTAATATGCGTGAAATCGCAGGAACGGAGATTGTTATGGGTATTCATGTTGGTATGCTTATTTTTGGTCTTTTTGACGGAGGCCTGACCTTTGCTATTGCATTCTGTCTTTTAAAAGCTAGATTCAAAGGGAAACAAATAGGAAGGATTTTGGGAACGGTGTTAGGAATTATTTTATTTTCTATCTATATCGCCCTATTTGTCTATTTTAATACTCCTGGAACAAAGGTCAATCCAGACTTTCGGACTTTCATATACTTAGCTCCGATCGTATTATCTGTGCTGTTGTGCACGCTGGTTTTCCTGTCCCAGCCTCCAAAGAAGCAGGCCGTTGCGGAGAATCCGGAGGAGGAATTAACCGCAGATACCGCTGAGACAGAAGAAATACTTTAATTGTCAAACAACAGGGAACATGGTATAATGGGCGTTAAAGGGAATATAAACGTCAATGATTTTTGTAAGGAGGTATGCAAATATGTTCGAAAAACTTGAAAACGTAATTAAAATTCCATCCAAAATCAACAATAAACTTATTCTTAAGGTGGTACCAGGGCATTTTGCCACAAACCATTCACACATCAATTATTATATGGATATGACACGTCTGAAAGTGGGACAGAGGGAAGCCTATCAGGCCGCTTCTACTATGGCGAAAGAATACCAGTACAGCACGCCTATTGATACAATTATCTGTATGGATGGCTGCTATATGATCGGCGCCTTTCTTGCCAGCAAGCTCACAGAGGCCGGTGTAATCTCCATGAATATGCACCAGAGTATCTACGTCATTGAACCGGAGTTTAACTCCAGCGGACAGATGATGTTCCGTGATAACATTCAGCCGATGGTGAGGGAAAAAAATGTTCTTCTCCTTCTCGCCTCTGCCACAACCGGAAAGACCATTGCACAAAGTCTGGAGTGTATAGAATATTATGGCGGGATCATTCAGGGAATCTCGGCAATCTTCAGTGCCACTGACCAGATAGAGGGACACACTGTCAAATCGATCTTCCACACAGATGATCTGCCTGATTACCAATCCTTCTCTCAGCATCACTGTCCTTTCTGTGAAGCTGGACATAAAATCGATGCCATTGTGAACAGCTATGGGTATTCGAAATTATAAAAGTTTTACCTACCAGAAGCCAGCTCTGATTTTTTTCAAGAACGTCCCTGAGGACGTTCTTGTTCTGTAAAAACTTTCATATCAGTACATGATTATATTCAGAACGGGGGATTCTTTTGTCCATCACTGCTAAAGAACTTTCAAAAAAATTGAATTTATCAGAAGCTGCTATATCACTGGCACTTCACAACAAACCAGGCGTCAGCACAAAAACCAGGAAACGGATTTTGGATGCCACCATAGAATTCGGCTATGATTTTACCCGCATTTCACCATCCGGGTCATCTTCAGAACCAAAAAACATTTATCTCATTATTTACCGCAAAAATGGGATACTTGTCACTGATACACCTTTTTTCTCCCAGCTTTCGGAGGGGATCGACCTCGAATGCAAGCAGCATAACTATATACTAAATACCCTGTTCCTATACGAAGGAGATGATATTCCAAAACATCTAAACATGATAAAACAAAATGGAGCAAAGGGAATCATTTTACTGGGTACCCAAATGCAGGAACTCGATATTTCTTCTTTCTCAAAATGTCCTGTTCATAACCGTCCGATTGTTCATTAAATTTTCCCTGACCCTGAACAATATATTTCTTTCCATCCGCATCACAGGTTACCCCAACGATGCCATAAGAATCCTGAAACGCACAGATTCCTGCGTAATCTCCCGGTTTTAATCCCGCCGTATTCACTTTTGTTTCTGATACACAATGTGGACCATACACCCTCTGTGTCAGGCTGTTGATCGCCCCATACACGTTCTGGACAAGACGTCCGCTTCGGATCCGGTAATACCCCGGATTTTCCGTGACAGACCAGTTGTCCCGGTCGGGATTATGATTCCACTGCCAGATTGGTTTCAGCCGTTCTCCTTCCTGATAAAAGAAATCGTCATCACCCCACAAATAATTGCCTGTGCCGCTGTCTTTTAGATGAATACGGATTGGGGCTTCCGATGTACTTGCATGAAATACCCCATTTTCATCATAAGTTCCCATCATCGGCCAGTCCTTATAGTTAATCCCGTTCTCGTCGGTATAATTCCAATTAACTTCTACGACGGAAGGGCATCTTCCCACCGACTCGTGGTCCTGAAACAGGTATCCATACCATTCGCCATATACCGTATCAATTAACCCGCCCTGCGCAAGTCCCTGCTGGCTGTATCCACCTGAGGAACCACTATATACAACCTGTTCCTCCCACTCACCATCGAGCAGATCATCCGTACGGTAGCATATTTGCGTGCGAAACCATTTGCCGATCGGGGAACCGATTGACAGCAAATAATAGTAATCACCGATATGATACGAATGCCAGCCTTCTATTCCGCTGAATTTTTCAGACTTGATTATCGTTTTCGATTTCCCAACCTGCACAGCCGTTCCGACACCGTCTCCATCGCTATCTTCCACAAGTTCCACCTGTGCCATATCACATTGCCCGTAGGTGCTAAATACATACATTTTCCCATCTTCAAAAAGAATGCCGGAATCATGGTAAGATGATCTGCTTTATACCGCTTCCATGTTCCCCCTTCTATATCGTCCGTCGTAAAGAAGAAACATCCCTGATCATGTGTATTGACACAGACATAAAACAAGTCCGTATCTTCATTATATACCAGAGATGCTGCCCATGAACCATGAGAATACATATCCTTGCCGTTCTCCATATTACCGTATTCATCATCTGCCAGCGTATCATACACATATCCCACCATCTGCCAGTGCACCAGATCTGTCGATTTTGCAACCGGTATCCCTGGATTCAAAAACATCGTCGTACTAACCATGTAGTATGTATCACCTTCTCGACAAATATAGGGATCTGGCACATCTGCAAAAATCATAGGATAGGAACAAACCGCAAGTTCGTCTCGTGGAATCGTATCAAGCGGCTGAAGAGTCGGCGATGCAGCTGGTCCCTCCGGAGTTGGAGAAGCAGCTGGTTCCGATGTCTTCGACGGAAGAGCTGTTGAAGGAACTGTCTCCGGTGCCCTGGAAGCAGGTGGATTCATTGTTACCGTTGATTTCTTAGCCTTTTTCACAGAAACAGTACAGGATAATACCTTCTTCTTTTTATTCCCCATCTTTACCACCGCCTTTACTTTCACTTTTCCCACTTTCTTTCCAGTTATTACGGCTCTTTTAAGGCCTTTCTTTTTGACTGCTGCGATCTTTCGATTCGATTCCACATAGTCATTCCTCCTCATATCATTTTTTATTAAGTATAATAACCACAAAACTTAATTGCAAGAAATAATTTAGTGAAATTCAAATATTTTAACTAAATAATTTAGTTCTTCCTAAAAAGAAAAAGCGCCGTAAAAATCCGACGCTTCTCAAATGAAATGAGATTTATAACTTACAACAAATCAAGTTTTTCCACAGACAGAACATTCAGGATTTTTTTTCGGGAATCTGACCTGACGGAATTCCATCGTCAAGGCATCCACTGTGAGCAGCCTGCCAGTGAGCAGTTCCCCGATCCCTAAAAGATACTTCACCGCCTCCATACTCTGCAGTGTGCCGATAATACCTGCCATGCAGCCGATCACCCCCACCTCCCGACAGGTGGGAATCACACCATCCTCTGGAGGTTCCTCAAAAATACATCGGTAACAGGGGCCCTTTCCTGGTACATAAGTCATAAGCTGGCCTCCAAATTCCTGAATACCTCCGTGGGAAAATGGTTTCTTCAACATAACACAGGTATCATTGATCTGAAACTTAGTTTGAAAATTATCTGTGGCATCCAAAATAAAATCATAATCCTTAAATATATCTTTTGCATTGTCTTCTTCCAGCCGTTCCCTCAGAGCTGACACCTTTATATCTGGATTTAACGCCTCTATCCGCCTTTTTGCTGATAATACTTTTGGGGTTCCAATAGACTCGGAGGAATGTATGATCTGCCTCTGAAGATTCGTTAGATCCACATTATCGTCATCCAGGATACCAATATGTCCGACTCCCGCCGACGCCAGATACAGAGCAGCCGGTGAACCTAGTCCACCGGCTCCTACAATAAGTACGTGGGAATTGAGAAGCTTTTCCTGCCCCTCTTCCCCTACCTGTTTCAACAAGATCTGTCTGGAATAACGCTCACTCTGTGATTTACTCATCATCTCACCTTATATCCGCAGTTTATTTTGAAAGAATCTCATCTGCCAATTTTTCCATATCTGCAATCGTGGAATCTTTCATCGTAGATTTAATCGTAACCACCTGGTCGCAGATCGTGATCTCTTTCATTCCTTCAAAAACGGCGCGCATCTGTTTTCCAGCCATAGGCGCCCAGGAACCATTTTCCATGATACCCACGATACGTTTCTGATAATTTTTGCTCTTGAGATGGTTCAAAAAGTCCTCCATAACCGGGAATAAACCGCCATCGTATGTAGCCGCTGCAACAATGATCTTATCGTACCGGAAGGCATCCTCTATGATCTCTGCCATATCTTCTCTGGAAAGATCGCTGACAATCACTTTTTCAGCACCTTTCTGCTCCAGAATCGTACCAAGCTTCTTCGCTGCCTCTGCTGTATTTCCATGAATGGAAGCATAAGCTACCAACACACCCTTATCCTCTGGCTCGTAGCTGCTCCATATATTGTATTTGTCGATATAATAGCCCAGATTTTCTTTGAGGACCGGCCCATGCAACGGACAGATCACGGCAATGTCTAATGTAGCTGCCTTTTTGAGAAGCGCCTGAACCTGAGCACCATATTTGCCCACAATATTAATATAATAACGTCTCGCCTCACATGCCCAGTCCTCATTTTCAGTTAAGGAAAGAGCGCCAAACTTACCAAATCCGTCCGCTGAAAATAAAATTTTCTCAGACTGTTCGTAAGTTACCATAACTTCCGGCCAGTGAACCATAGGCGCCATAAAGAACTGAAGAGTGTGGGTACCAATGGAGATCGTATCCCCTTCTTTAACCACTACACTGCGGTCTGTCAGATCCATTTCAAAGAACTGTGGCATCATGGAAAATGTCTTCGCATTTCCTATGATCTTCATATCGGGATATTTTTCCGCCGCCTTCTGGATATTGGCAGCATGATCCGGTTCAAGATGGGAAACTACCAGATAGGACGGTGTTTTGTCTCCAAGAACCTTTTCCACATTGGCAAACCATTCTTCTGTGGCACGTTTGTCCACTGTATCCATGATTGTTATCTCATCGTCGAGAATCACATAGGAGTTATAGGAAACCCCTTCTGGCACTACATACTGGCTCTCAAATAAATCAAGTGTCGTATCATCTGCTCCTACATAAATTACTGAATCTGTCACTGTTGTATTCACTATATCCTTCCTTTCTTTTATCAGCTCATTGTGCTGGTTTTTAGTAATTCAAACTGTCTGTATCCGGCTGTAACTTATTATAATCAAAGACAAGAGACTGGTTTTCTAGTCCCTCATGATGCTTGTCCTTTTCTGACAGGATAATCTGCATATCCTCGCTGATGGGCCAGTCAATGCCGATCTGGGGATCATCATACCGAATCCCACCCTCGTCTTCCGGATGGTAAAAATCTGTACATTTATAAGAAAAAACTGCCCGCTCTGACAATACCAGATAACCGTGTGCAAATCCTTTAGAAACGTAAAACTGCTTTTTATTTTCGTCCGAAAGAACGACTCCAAACCATTTCCCAAAGGTCGGAGATCCTTTGCGGATATCTACAGCTACATCAAAGACTTCTCCTGACAGCACCCTGACCAACTTTCCCTGGGGAAAATTCTTCTGGAAATGAAGCCCCCGGAGCACCCCCTTTTTAGACATGGACTCATTATCCTGAACAAATTCCATAGTAAGTCCCTTCGCCTCAAACTCTTTCTTGTTATAGGTCTCCATAAAGTAACCCCGTTCATCTCCAAACACCTGTGGCTCGATAACATATAAGCCATCGATCTCACAAGGCGTCACCTTGATCTCTGCCATATTTCACCTCCATTCGCGCACGCCCAAACTTGCAGCACAAACAATACTTGAATCAATGGCGTAGAATCCGCTTTGCGGATTCTACCAGTGTGAATAGGCGGCTCTGCCGCCATAGAACTTCTTAGCTTTCGTTTTTTGAAAGCTTAGTAGTTCTATTCACACTTTCTCCTTCTCTCTGAAGTAACCATTCAAACAATATATAGTATAATATTATTACTGAAAACTATCAATAGTTATTTACAGAAAAGTTAATTTGGGTTAAAATACATTCAGGTGATGCCCCCGAAGGTGGCATATAGTTTACATATAAAAGGATTTGATCATATGACGAAAAACTTAAACATAGGATTTCTCGGACTGGGACTGATCGGCGGTTCCATCGCAAGGGCGATAAGATCTGCCTTTCCAGATACCAGGATTCAGGTATACACCCGCAGAAAAAATCCGGATCTGGAGCAGGGTGTAAAGGACGGTATTCTTTCCGGAATTGTATACGAAATTGACTCTGAAATTTCTTCTTGCGATATTATTTTTCTCTGTGCACCAGTTCTCAAAAACATTGAGTTTCTACAACTGTTGAAACCACATATTCATGAAAATTGTATCATCACCGATGTCGGCAGCGTAAAGGGAAATATCCATAGAGCGGCAAGGGACCTCGGGCTGGAGAATCAGTTTATTGGAGGGCATCCCATGGCAGGATCTGAGAAAACAGGATACGCCAACTCCTCTGCAGCGCTATTGGAAAACTCCTATTATCTTCTGACCCCCACCCCTCAAACCCCGGACACGAAACTACAGCTGTTATTGTCTCTTTTGAAATGTACTGGTTCCAAATGTGTTATCGTGGATCCGGAGAAACACGACGATATCACCGCTGCCATCAGCCATGTTCCCCATATCATCGCTGCCACACTGGTCAATCTAATAAGGGAAAATGATACCCCGGACGGTTTCATGAAAGCCTTTGCCGCCGGCGGCTTTAAGGATATCACGAGAATTGCTTCTTCTTCACCGGAGATGTGGGAAAATATCTGCCTGTCCAACAAAGACAGCATCGAACACTTTCTGGAACTGTATATAAAAAGCCTGGAAGATTTCCGCAAACTGCTCCGTGAAGAAAAAACTGAGGAGCTCCGGAACACCTTCCTCGAGGCCGGAACCTACCGGGACTCGATCCCAGATAATAATCTGATATGATTTCAAATGAAAAACCCGGTGTAGAGTAGCCACACCGGATTTTTTCATATAAGTATTCCGTTATCATATCAGAGCCGCCTGCTCTTCCCAATATTTTTTATCTGCCTCGGAGATCCGTCTCAAAATACGGCATGGATTACCTGCTGCCACAACACCATCCGGGATATCCGTGGTAACGACCGAACCGGATCCAATCACTACATTATTCCCAATATGCACGCCTGGATTGATGGTAACATTTCCGCCGATCCAGACATCATCACCGATGGTAACTTCCTTGGCATATTCCAGCTGCTGATTGCGTACTGGTGCATAGATTGGATGGCACGCCGTATAAATATTTACCCTCGGTCCAAAAAATACATAATCCCCGATCTTTATGTTTGCACAATCCAGCATGATACAATCGAAGTTTGCATAAAACTTGTCTCCTACCGTAATATTGGAACCATAATCACAGCGGAAAGGAGGTTCAATGTATGGTGTCTCTCCAACCTTTTTAAAAAGTCTTGTTAGAAGTTCTGTCCGTTTTGACATTTCTGCGTTGGTTGTCTGATTATAAGCCGCCGTTATGTTTCTTGCCTCTGCCGCTTCGGTTCGAAGAGCAGCATCGCATATATACAACTTCCCAGAGAGCATTTTTTCTTTTTCACTGCCAGCTGAAATCGCGCCTGCAACTGATGTCTCTGCCGTTCCTGCCGCTTCCTGTTCTGCTTCTCCTGGATCGTTTCCCATAACAAAGTCAGCATTTAAACCTGCCTCCTGAATTTTTTCTTTCACCATCTCTTTCTCAGCAGCTCTCAGAATCGCCTGGAGTCGAAGTCTTGCCCCCTCTTCCTCGTCACGTTCCGCCTCTTCCAGTGCTGCTCTTTTTTTCTCTTCTTCTTCCCTTAATTTTACTTCTTCTTCAGCTCGCTGTCTCTCTGCTGCCATGCGCTCTGCTTCTGCTGCTCTCTCCCGCTCTTCTCGTTCTTTTTCCTCTCTTAATCTTGCTTCCTCCTCAGCCTGCCGTCTCATTTCTTCCTCAACCCGCTGTCTTGCCTCTTCTTCCTCCCTCGCTTCATGCGCAAGCTCTTCACGGAAAATCCACAACACCTTATCTCTCATAGCCTGGGCTACTTTGGCATGCTCTTCCGGCATCAAATGCAGACAATCCACGTCACTTGACATCGCCACCATAGCAAGGTCAATAAATTCTGCTCCCACCACCTTAGCCACTTTCTCGAAATAAGGCGCCAGTTCAAAAGAATAGTCTACCTGTGTTCTGCCAAATTCCAGATGGAGCGGAGAAAATTCGATCTGATCCCCAAGAAGTGCAGGGCTCGCCAAAATAATCCTGGCATCTGTCTTTGCCTGAATCCTTTTACACATTTCCCGTAGGTTTTCCGCGATAATCTGAGGAGAAGCGTCAAAATATACTTTAAGATCGTTGGTTCCAAGCATTATAATTACCAGAGCCAGAGGCGCATGATCCTCAATGCATGCCTCGATATCGTTCATTCCATTACATCCTTCTTTGTAAGGATCATCAAAGGCAATCGTGCGCCCGTTTTTCCCCTCATTGATAACCTCAAACTTGTCCCCCAGCAAACGGCCTAACACCCCAGGCCAGTTGATATCATCTCCATATCTCTGCCCATCCACAGGAGAATAACCATATGTATTTGAATCTCCAAAACATAATACTTTTCTCATAACCCATACCACCTTTATTATATAATCCCCGCAATCAAAGTATTATCAGTATATCATACTCTATTGAAATCTACCAGCAAAGAATAAACTTTTTCTGACAATTTTCAATTATATAGTTATAACTCTTGCAGCTCATCTAATGTCTTATCAAAGGAGGGCAAAAAATCTCTCATGAAAATCTCCACCTCTTCCATCTCCATCTCCTTAAGAGCCCTCTCGATGGTCTGATATGCTGTGGAAAACTCCCTGTTTCCCGCCTTTTTTTCTTCAATGCATTTGATGAGGGCAGAAAGCTTGTCCGCAGCTTTTACGATAGACCAAAGTGCTTCCTCCCCCTCCTGAGGAAAGAAAACTTCTTCATAATAGCCCTGCATGTATTCCGGCAGCAGGGAAAGCAGCTTTCGATTTGCTTTTTCTTCTACTTTTTTGTAAGCATCGAGTATACCACTGTCATGGTATTTTACTGGTGTGGGCATATCCCCGGTGATGATCTCATTGGCATCGTGATAAAGGCCAATAAGTACCAGCTTATCAAGATCTACCTTCCTGCCACAGCACTCTCTGGAAATGATCCCTAGTCCGTGGGCCAACATGGCTACTTCCATGGAATGTTCACTGATATTTTCTCTGTCAGAATTGCGCATCAGCGCCCAGCGCTCTATATATTTCATCCTGGCCATCATGGCAAAAAATGAATACTCCTTCATCCTAACCTCCTATTATATAAGTGCAAGGTTGCAATTTAAGCACATTTACGATCAAATAACTTCGAAATAATATTTCATTCGCCCTCTTAGCAATCCTCCAACATTTTTCGTATATACTTACCAGTGTAAGAATCTGGATTGTCTGCGATTTTTTCCGGCGTTCCCGCTGCAATCACTGTCCCCCCTTTTTCTCCTCCTTCTGGACCAATATCAATAATGTAGTCTGCTGTTTTGATCACATCCAGATTGTGTTCGATCACGATCACAGAATTCCCTCCCTCTGTCAGACGGTGGAGAATCTCGATCAGCTTATGGACATCGGCGAAATGAAGACCAGTTGTAGGTTCATCCAATATATAGATCGTCTTCCCTGTGCTTCGTTTACTTAGTTCCGTGGCGAGCTTGATCCTCTGGGCCTCTCCGCCAGATAAGGTAGTAGAGGGCTGTCCCAGTTTGACATAAGACAATCCCACATCATACATCGTCTGAATCTTTCGATGTATCGTAGGCACATTTTTAAAGAACTCCAGTGCTTCTTCCACTGTCATATCCAATACATCAAATATGCTCTTTCCTTTGTATTTTACATCCAGCGTCTCACGATTGTAACGCTTTCCTCCACAAACTTCACAGGGTACATAGACATCGGGTAGAAAGTTCATCTCGATCTTAATGATTCCGTCGCCGCGGCATGCCTCACAGCGTCCCCCCTTCACATTAAAACTAAACCGACCCTTTTTATATCCCTTGGCCTTGGCATCGGAGGTAGAGGCAAAAAGATCGCGTATCATGTCAAACACGCCGGTATATGTGGCCGGATTGGACCTGGGTGTCCTGCCGATGGGAGACTGGTCTATGTTGATCACTTTATCCAGCAACTCCATTCCCTTTATGTCCTTATGTTTCCCAGGTATGCATCGAGCCCGGTTCAGCGTCCTGGCAAGGGATTTGTATAGAATTTCATTCACAAGAGAGCTCTTGCCCGAACCGGATACCCCAGTAACACAGGTAAATACCCCCAGTGGAAACTCGACATTGATATTCTTCAAATTGTTCTCCCTGGCACCTGTCACTTTCAGATACCCCGATGGGGATCTCCTTTCCTTTGGCACTGGAATTACAATCCTGCGGCTCAGATATGCCCCTGTGATAGATTTTTTTGACTTCATGATATCCTGTGCCGATCCAGCAGCAATCACCTCACCACCATGTTCACCGGCGCCTGGTCCGATATCCACCACATAATCCGCCGCCAGCATCGTATCCTCATCATGCTCTACCACGATCAGCGTATTTCCCAGATCCTTGAGATTTTTCAAGGTTCGGATCAGTTTATCATTGTCCCTCTGGTGCAGTCCGATACTCGGCTCATCCAGAATATAGGCAACTCCCACCAGCCCAGAACCGATCTGCGTGGCAAGACGGATTCTCTGGGCCTCTCCGCCGGACAGCGTACCGGTAGCGCGGGAAAGGCACAGATAGTCCAGCCCTACATCCACTAAAAAGCCCAGACGGGATTTGATCTCTTTTAGAATCAGCCGTCCAATCTGCATCTGCATATCCGTCAAATGAAGCTCGTCCACAAACTCTTTGAGATCACGTATGGAATATTCACACAGCTCAGCAATGTTTTTATCTCCCACCGTAACTGCTAAAGACTCTTTCTTCAGACGCTTTCCGCCACATTCACTACAGGGAGTGATGCGCATAAAAGTCTCATATTCCTGCTTTGTAGAATCCGATCCTGTCTCCCGGTATCTGCGTTCCATATTTTTGATCAGACCTTCAAATTCTACATGATATACGCCTCCGCCCCGCTGTCCTACATAGTGAACCTCAACCTTTTTTCCCCGAGTCCCATTTAATATAATATCCCGTACTTCTTCTGTGTAATCTTCAAAAGGCGTTGTGAGGTCAAATCCATATTCTTTCGCCACTGCTTCCATCATACACCTGGTATAACTTCCATTATCTGTCACAGACTGCCAGCCCAGCACAGCGATCGCCCCCTCCGCAATGCTCAATGACCAGTCAGGTATCATCAGCTCCGGTGCAAACTCCATTTTATAACCAATTCCATGGCATACATGGCAGGCGCCAAATGGATTATTAAAAGAGAAACTTCTCGGCTCGATCTCATCGATACTGATTCCACAGTCTGGACAGGAAAAACTCTGACTGAAGTTGATCACCTCCGCGCCGATGACATCCACCATCAGCAGGCCGTTAGACAACTGTAGTACATTTTCGATAGACTCCGACATTCTTTTTTCCACACCCTTCCGCACTACCAGGCGGTCTACTACGATCTCGATGTTATGCTTTTTATTCTTTTCCAGTTTGATCTCTTCGGAGAGGTCATACATATTTCCATCTGCCACCACACGGACATAACCGCTTTTTTTGGCTTTTTCAAACACTTTGACGTGCTCTCCCTTGCGCCCCCTTACCACAGGCGCCAGCAGCTGGATCTTCGTGTTGTCAGGAAGCTTCATGATCTCATCCACCATCTGGTCCACGGTCTGACGTCTAATCTCTTTTCCACATTTGGGGCAGTGGGGAATCCCTACTCTGGCGTATAAAAGTCGGAAATAATCATATATTTCGGTCACCGTCCCAACAGTAGAGCGGGGGTTGCGGTTGGTGGTTTTCTGATCGATAGAAATCGCCGGAGGAAGCCCGGATATACTCTCCACGTCTGGTTTTTCCATCTGCCCAAGAAACTGTCTTGCATAAGAAGACAGGGATTCCATGTAACGCCTCTGACCTTCTGCATATATCGTGTCAAAAGCAAGAGACGATTTACCGGAACCACTGAGTCCGGTGAGTACCACAAACTCATCTCTGGGAAGATCAATATCAATTCCCTTTAGATTGTGCTCACTGGCTCCTTTGATCTTGATCATTCTTTTCTTTTCCATCGTAGTTTCCTCCATGCCATATATTAGTCATCTATCTTTTCAAGTATCTTTTTCAATTCGATCATCTGATCACGCAGGGCCGCCGCTGCTTCAAAGTTCAGTTCGGCAGAAGCCTGATTCATCCGTTTCATGATCTTTTGAATCTGTTTCTCCAGCTCCTCTTTTGTCATGTACTCTGGATCTTTCTCCAGATCTTCCATTCCGGATCCCGCTTTGGTAGAAATCTTAATGAGATCTCTTACTGCTTTTTTAATCGTCTGGGGTGTGATTCCATGTTCTTTATTATAAGCAGCCTGTATGCCACGCCTTCTCTCTGTCTCACCGATCGCCTTCTTCATCGAATCCGTCTCCCGGTCCGCATACATAATAACCCTTCCTTCAGCATTTCTTGCTGCCCTGCCAATGGTCTGTATAAGAGACGTCTCCGAACGCAGAAAACCTTCTTTGTCGGCATCCAATATCGCCACAAGGGAAACCTCTGGGATATCCAGCCCCTCACGAAGCAGGTTTATCCCCACCAGCACATCAAAGACATCCAGCCGCATATCACGAATGATCTCCGACCGCTCCATGGCATCGATATCAGAATGTAAATATTTTACCCGGACTCCTACTTCTTTATAATAATCCGTAAGATCCTCTGCCATTCTTTTGGTCAGCGTTGTTACTAAAACTTTCCCCCGCATATGCTCCTTGGCCTCAGGTTCTTTCGTAACCTTACGAATTTCAGCCAGAAGATCATCAACCTGTCCCTTCACCGGCCTTACCACCACTTCCGGATCCAGCAGTCCCGTCGGGCGTATGATCTGCTCTGTACGCAGAAGCTCATGGGCGCTTTCATAATCAGAAGGGGTCGCTGACACAAACATCATTTGATTGATATGCCCCTCAAATTCCTCAAAATTCAGTGGACGATTGCTCTTCGCGGATGGCAGGCGGAATCCGTAGTCTACCAGAGTCGCTTTTCTGGACTGGTCTCCGGCATACATTCCCCGGACTTGTGGGATCGTAATATGGGACTCGTCCACAATGATCAAAAAATCATCAGGAAAATAATCCAACAGCGTATGGGGCGTCTCCCCTTCTCTCATCCCCGCCAGATGCATGGAATAGTTTTCTATTCCGGAACAAAAACCCGTCTCCCGCATCATCTCAATATCAAAATGCGTACGCTCAGAGATCCTTTGGGCCTCGATAAGTTTGTCTTCGCTTTTAAAGAATTTTACCCGTTCTTTTAATTCTTCTTCGATTCCAAGGATCGCCCTCTCCATCTTGTCCGGAGCCACCACATAGTGGGATGCCGGAAACACTACCATATGTTCCAGATTGTTCAAGGGAGCTCCTGTCAGTACATCAATTTCCTGGATCCGGTCCACCTCATCGCCAAAGAATTCTACCCGGATGGCCCTGTCTGTTGCCGATGCCGGAAAGACCTCCACTACATCTCCCCGAACCCGGAAGGTTCCGCGGTGAAAGTCCATATCATTCCTTGTATACTGAATATCCACAAGACGACGGATCACTTCATCCCGGTCCTTTTCCATTCCCGGCCGCAGGGAAACGGTCATATTCTGATAATCAATGGGACTACCCAATCCATAGATACAGGATACGCTGGCTATGATAACGACATCTTTCCGCTCCGTCAGTGCCGCCGTCGCTGAGTGGCGCAGCTTATCAATCTCATCGTTGATTGAAGAATCTTTTTCAATATAAGTATCCGTCGAAGGCACATAGGCTTCCGGCTGATAATAATCATAATAGGAAATGAAAAATTCCACTGCGTTGGAAGGGAAAAACTCCTTAAACTCACTGTAGAGCTGTGCCGCCAGAGTCTTATTATGGGCAATAACCAGGGTCGGCTTATTCAACTGCTGAATGACATTTGCCATGGTAAATGTCTTGCCGGATCCGGTGACGCCAAGAAGAGTCTGGAACTGGTTGCCCTCCTGAAATCCCCTCACCAGTTCTTCAATCGCCTGGGGCTGGTCGCCTGTGGGCTGATATTGTGATACTAATTCAAAATGATCCATAGTAATATACCTTTCTACAATTATGGTCTTCCTCTCAACACTAACCCTAAACCAATTCTAAACAGTTTGGGAATTTCAAACAAATTGTCTGCAAATGCTTTTCCATTTTTTCTTTATTAACATTCCCGTTTCATAAAGCGCTTGTAGCATATTATCTCCTCGTGGTTCTAATCCATCCATAAGTATAAATATTTCTTCTCTACGATACCGAGCTGTATCTTTCCCTCTGAACCTTTCAAAATGTTTTCTCAGTTTGGGAAACTCACTTAAATATGTATTACATTTAACTTCAGACACTTTGGAAAAAGCTTTTTTCACTGCCATACCAGAAATCAAACAATTCCTGTAAATCAATGCTATATTTTCCACCGATTTTTATTTTTACACCTTTTATATCAATATCTATTCCTTGTATCGGAGTCCCCACAACTATACTCCACAATTGCTTCAAAATATTTAAAATCCTAAAATCCTCCATAATTCCTGCATGTCTATAAAACTCAACTAAATTATCTCCACAATAATACCCCTCTTTTCCCAGTTTAATTGCTATTTTCACTGCAATATAAAGTTCCCATATTTTATTAAAATCAGCCTCCGCATTCTTTAATAATTTTGTAAAATCATCCGTTTGTAATTCCTTTAAGTCATTAAAACCTGTTCCAGTTACTATAATTATTTTATTATCAAAATTTGCAAGCTCTTTTGCTTTTTCTTCATATTTAGAAAACATCTGAAATAGAGCACTCTTCCCAGAACCCTTTGCCCCTAAAACTAAAGATTTCCTTGGATTAACAAACTGTTCAAAATCTTTTGTCTTTATGAATTTTTTATCTAGATCTGTCTCCGATTCTGAGTCAACACTTCCAAACTCTAATTTAGTTAATAATTCTTTTTTATTCTCATACATAAACAATCCTCCGATTTGTATAACTATTTACCTTTCAAGTATCTCTCTACTTCCCGGTCAAACTCCGAAACATATTCCTTATCTTGTTTTACACGAAACATTTCGTATTCCTGTTCTGCTTTTTTTATAGCAGCTTCATGTGATATTTTTCCCTTTCCAGCTAACACTTCCCGTCGATTATTCGTTAAAAACTGATCTGTTTGTTCAACCCAATCCTGCATACTCATTAAAATCTCATCTTCTGCCATTAATTCAGCATAATCGATGAACATTGTTACTAATCTGTTCAGTCGAGACAATTCATTTTCATTTAAATAATTTTTGGCAATACCGATATCCCGTTTTAATACTTTACCATCTGGCGCGTCTTTCCAAGTTGTCAAACCCATAACAGGCTTTTCAGAGTCTGCACGTTCATATATTAATTCTGCCGCCGTCCTTCCAGTGACTGCAAAATGAAGCTTGTTCTGCACAAACGCATAAAAATTCTTCGTAATTTCACTATTTTTATCGTAATCATAGCTACATTGTTCAAATACATCTGTGATCTTCTGATATGCTCTGCGTTCACTTGCCCTAATTTCACGGATACGTTCCAGTAATTCATCAAAATAATCTTTTCCAAATGGCTTTCCATTTTTCAGCATTTCATCATTTAATACAAATCCCTTAATAATATATTCTTTTAATGTTTTTGTTGCCCACTGCCGAAATCTTGTAGCTTTTTTAGAATTCACACGATAACCAACAGCAATAATAGCATCTACATTAAAACACTTTACTTTCCGGTTAACATTTCTTCCGCCTTCATTTTGAACTACCGAGAAAAACTCGGTAGTTGCTCCTTCCTCTAATTCTTCCTCTTTATAAATATTTTTCAAGTGCAATGAAATATTATCTGCTGTACAATCAAATAATTCTGACATTGCTCTTTGTGTCATCCAAAATGTTTCTTCTTTAAAAAAGACGTTTACATAAACATTTGTATTTTCTAACTGATATAATATAATCTCATGCTTCTGCATAACTCCCCTCCCATCAAATTGTACATTCATCCTCTGAACAAAACCACATTTATCAATATAGTTTTACCTAATCCATAACACCCTATCTAGTTCGTAAAATGATCCTGTTTATGAATTTAAAATTAACTCTAAATTAAAATTTTTACGGACAATATTATACTCATTACCATAAATGAGCAATCCTGCTGTCAGTCTGATTATAGCACACCTGTTCTCCCATTGCAATGACTTTTTGAACATTTGTTCGTCCTCTTCAATATCTATTAACATTTACTCCAGTTGTTCGATACATTTCTTCACTGCTTTTTTCCATCCACTGAGAAGTGCTGTCTTCTTTTCCTCTTCCATCTTTGGCTCAAAACATCTCTCCAGTGACCAGTTCCGGCGGATATCCTCCCTGTCCTGCCAAAAACCTACAGCAAGTCCCGCCAGATAGGCAGCGCCCAATGCCGTAGTTTCGATACAGGAGGGCCGATGAACGGGGACACCAAGAAGATCTGCCTGAAACTGCATAAGAAAATCATTGGCGCTGGCTCCCCCGTCCGTTTTCAAAGCCAGGAGTGGAAGTCCGGAATCCTGTTTCATAGCTTGAACCAGATCATGGACCTGGTAAGCCATCGCTTCCACGGTGGCACGGACAATATGATTCCGCCCTGCTCCTCGCGTCAGGCCGGTGATGATGCCTCTGGCTTCCGCATCCCAGTAAGGTGCGCCAAGCCCCGTAAAAGCTGGCACCACATAAACTCCCGCAGTATCCTTGACAGCCTGACAGCACTGCAGCGATTCTGCCGCTGTCCGGATCAGCCCCATCTCATCTCTCAGCCACTGTATACCAGCGCCTGCTACAAATACACTGCCTTCCAGTGCATACTGCGGCCTGTCTCCGGTGCCGGCGGACAGTGTGGTCAAAAGGCCATTGGACGAATTTACCGGTGTTTCACCGGTGTTCATAAGAAGAAAACAGCCTGTCCCATAAGTATTTTTCATCTCTCCCGCTTCGAAACAGCATTGCCCGAACAGCGCTGCCTGCTGGTCTCCGGCGATGCCAGCCACTGGAATCTCAGTTCCCGTCAGGCTTTTATCGCTGTAACCGTATATCTCACTGGAAGGCCGGACTTCCGGCAGGAGAGAGGAGGGTATATGAAAATAATCCAGAATTTCCGAATCCCATTCCAGCTTATGGATATCAAATAACATAGTGCGGGAGGCATTGGTATAATCTGTGACATGGACTTTTCCGCCAGTGAGCTTCCAAACGAGCCATGTGTCCACAGTACCAAACAAAATCTCGCCGCGCTCCGCCAGTTCTCTGACCCCTGGTACATGTTCCAGCAGCCAGGCAATCTTGGTGGCTGAAAAATAGGCATCCGGAACCAGCCCGGTACGCTGTCTGATCACAGAATCAAAGCCATCAGCTTTGATCTGTTCAATCTGATCAGAAGTGCGTCTGCACTGCCAGACGATGGCATGACTCACCGGTTCCCCGGTATTCCGGTTCCAGAGAATCGTCGTTTCTCTCTGATTGGTAATTCCGATTCCAGCAATATTTTCCCCGGAGACACCAATCTTACTCATGGCTTCCGTCATTACGCTGAACTGACTGGACCAGATCTCCATGGCATCGTGTTCAACCCAGCCGGGCCGGGGATAAATCTGCTCAAATTCCTTTTGTGCCATACTGCATATTTGTCCTGAACGGTCAAATAAAATGCAGCGGGAGCTCGTAGTTCCCTGATCCAATGCTATCATGTACTGTTTCATCTATTTTCTCCTTCCTCATATCCTAGCTTTTAACAAGATAGCATCCCTGCTTTCAATACCAGCAGAAATGCTATCTTGTTTTCCCTCAATCCAGCAAAGCGGTGCCGTCGAGCTACTCCGCTGAAGGATTTCTGATCAGTTTTAATGCCATCTGAAGCGGTTCATCCTTTGCAGGATCATAATCTCCCTCAGGCTTTTTATACTCGATGTTGATATCCGGATCTAGTCCTATTTTGTGTATGCTTTTGCCTCCTGGCAGAAAATACTCTGCGGTAGTAAGTTTAATACCGCCTCCACAGGAACTCTCCAGAGATAACACTGTCTGGACAATCCCCTTGCCAAAACTTTTTGTGCCAACCAGCTTAGCAGCCCCCCTGGCCTGCAGTGTTCCGGCAAAAACCTCGGATGCGCTGGCACTGCGTTCGTTGATCAGCACAATAATCGGTTTGTCATAGCTGGTCTCGTTGGTCGAGTGATAGGCCTTATTGCCATCCTTTTTACTCTTTTCTGAAATAAGTTCCCCCTCTGGCAGCAGTTCATCCAACATTTGAATCGTAGTTTCCAGGGAACCGCCTCCATTATCTCTCACATCGATAACCAGACCTTTCACAGAATCATTGCGGGCATTTTCCAGCGCCACCTTAAACTGCCCGGCTGTCTCCTTGTCAAATTCAGTAATTTGAATATAACCTACATCATCATATCGCTTTGAATGAACCGAAACTACTTTGACCTTTTTACAAACTACTTTCTTCTCCAACTGTTCAATCTGTCCATCCGCTTTTGTTCTCTCAATCCCTATGGAAATTGTCCGCTCTTTATTATCCTCCGATTTTATCATGGCGATAACTTCATCCAGTTTCTTCCCTCTGACATCGGTTCCATCCACACTAACAAAGCGGTCCTCTGCCTCTATTCCCGCCTTCTCTGCCGGACCACCTTCCATCACCTGCTGGACCACAAGTGCCTGATCCTCCTCCTGTCTGAGAATCACTCCGATTCCCACGTAGGAACCATTGATTCCGCTCATAAGCTCCTTGTATTCATATTCTGTATAATACTGGGAATATTTATCTCCCAGCGCCGCCACCATTCCTTTCAATCCGCCATCAATCAGTTTTTCATCTTCTATATCCCCCTGATAGTAATTATCTATACATTTTTCCACTACCTTAGCTTTATCATACATTTGCTGGGCAGCAGAACCAGGAACAAACAGATGTATTCCAAAGACTCTTGCCACAGAAACCAGACCCAGAGCCACAGCGACTCCAAAAACTGCGCCAAAGATAAAACTTTTTTTACTTATTTTCAATTAATAACCTCCTTACCTTTCTGGAATTCATTCTCATAGGCTCACTTCCCTTTAAAAAAGTGGCTCATTCGCACTTCGTGCTCCTTTCACTTCCCTTTAAAAAGTGGCTCATTCGCACTTCGTGCTCATGAAGGATGCTCGCCAGATACTTCCAGACACAACCCGCTTATATATCCAGTACTCCGTATCAGAGATACAAGATAGCCCAAATTGGCAAGCAGGCTTGCCTTTGGGCTATCTTGTATCTCTAGGTGCTTCGCACCCTGGATATATATAAGCGGGCTGCGCCCGGAGTGCCTGGCTCGCTATTGGCTCACGTAGTTGCGGGGGTTGACGTAAGCTCCATTGACAGACACCCCAAAGTGAAGATGGGCGCCAGTGGATATTCCAGTAGATCCCACATAGGCGATCACATCTCCTTGTTTCACTTGTGCCCCTTCCTTCACTGCCAGCTTTGAAGCATGCATATACACAGTATACAAGCTGTTTCCATGATACAACATGATATAATTTCCGGCGCTGGCACTATACGCAGCTGTAACCACCGTACCATCGCCTGCTGCCACAATCGGCGTGCCAGCAGAAACAGCGATATCGATGCCCTGATGATTGGTGCTGGCACCTTCCGTGGGACTGGTTCTGCTGCCAAATTCTGATGAGATACGCCCTGGTACACGCAGCGGCCAGCGGAGCCCGCCATGATTTGCCGCATAGGTATCTGCCGCCGGATCGGCAGCATCCCCGCCAGTTCCAGTTCCTTTGTTCTTTGCCTCTGCCGCCTTTCGTGCAGCCTCCCGTTTTTCAATCTCCTTCTGCTTCTCAAGCAAAAGGTTTTCCACTTCACGTTCTGCCTTCGCCACTTTTTCACGGAAAGTCTTCGCCTTGGTATCTGTGGCTGTAATCGCAGACTCCAATTTTTCTATCTCAGTTTTTTTACTCGATTTCAGACTTTTCAGGGCATCCTTTTCCGTCGAAACCTGATCCTTTAATTCTGCGATTTCTTCTACCTTAGATTCCATCACGCCGCGGCGGATCTCCGTACTGTTCTTTGTCTCCACGAATTTACTGAAAAGATCTTTATCATACTTTGAAATTTTTTCAATATATTCTGAGCGGTTCAAAAAGTCCCCAAGACTTTCAGCATTAAAAATCATCGCCACATAATCGTCTCCGCCGCTCTCATACATATATTTTATTCTCTTTTTCATCGTTTCATACTGCTGTTTTTCAAGATTTTCGGCAATCTCCAGCTGTTCTTCCAGCTTAACCAGCTCTTTTCTGGCATCCTTGATCTGACCATCCAGTTTTTTCATCGTATTAGAAACATCTTCGATCTTTTCATCCACTTTTTTTACATAGTTGAGAATATCTTCCTTTTCCTTCTCCAGTGAATCGATATCTTTTTTCAGCTCATCAACCCGTTCCTGGGCTTCCTTTTTCGTCTCTTCCACTTTCTTGATTTGAGCGTCATAATCCGTGGTCTCTGCCATAACACCAGGTTCTTTATGTAACAGGTACAGACTTACCACGATCCCTGCTATCAGTATCAACGACAAAATTTTTCTTCTGCGCATCCTTCACACCCCTCTCATATATTCAAATGTTTCCGAACGGTAAAAAAACTTCCCAGAAAGCCTATCCCTATGCCAATCAGCAGACATAACGGAATCAGTATGCTGAAAATCTGTGCCGCCTCCAAAAAGGTCAGCCAGTTAGAGATCAGCTGAAATTTATTATTGATATAATTGATGATGGAATCATAACTGACAACCAATATCACCAGCGGAATACTGGCGCCAATGATTCCGATCACCACGCCTTCCACGATAAACGGCGCACGAATAAAAAAATCCGAAGCCCCCATAAGGCGCATAATGCCAATTTCTGCACGCCGCACAGTGATCCCGGTCGATATCGTAGAATTGATCAGAAAAATAGACACCGCCAAAAGGATCAAAATAATGGCAATTGAAATGTAACTAATAAGCTTATTGGCATTTTCCAGCCCCTTTGCCGTATCGTCAGAGCGCTTTACCAGTCGGACGCCTTCAATGGTCTCAATATAAGCCGCCACCTCCTCCTGGGCGGAAATATCTTTGATAAATACCTGCCAGGAAGCGGAATCCTTGAGCGGATTATCGGTTCCAAAACTATTCACCAGCTCCGGATTCTCTTTAAAATTATCTTTCACAAACTGATCCCAGGCTTTTTCAGCAGAGATAAAATCCATATGGTCGACTTCCTCCCGGGCCTTGATCGCCTCTCCGATGGAATCGATCTGCTCCTGGGAAATCCCCTCTTCAAAAAAAACCGTCACACCCACGGAGGTCTCTACCTCTTTGACCATATGATTAAAATTGCTGACAATAAAATAAAACATCCCGAACAAAAACAGGCAGGCCGCCATCGTGCCAATGGATGCCAGCGTAAACATACGATTTTTTCTCATGCTCTTTATTCCCTGCTTTACGCTGTATAAAAATACACTAATCCCTCTCATATTCGTATCCACCTTTTTTATCGTCCCGGATTACGCGTCCTTCCTCCAGTGTCACTACCCGTTTCTGCATGATATCCACGATATCATTGTTATGTGTCACAACTACAACTGTAGTCCCCATTTTATTTACTTCCTGCAGAAGCATCATGATCTCCCAGGCATTCTGTGGATCCAGATTTCCTGTGGGCTCGTCGGCAAGAAGTATGGTGGGCTGGTTTACCAGAGCCCTGGCGATCGCCACCCGCTGCTGCTCCCCTCCGGAGAGCTCATGAGGATAGGCATCGGCTTTCTCTGTCAGCCCCACAATGGTAAGCATAGTAGACACATTACGAATAATCTCCCGTTTATTCCTCCCAATGATCCTCTGGGCAAATGCTACATTTTCAAAGACGGTGCGATCCTTTAAAAGACGGAAATCCTGAAATACCACACCGATGTTTCTGCGGTACAGAGGCACCTGCTTACGTCTCAGTTTATTCACAAGCCGCCCCGCAATATACAATTTACCAGATGTGGGGTCCAGTTCTTTTAAAAGCAGCTTGATAAATGTGGATTTGCCGGAACCACTCTTACCCACCACAAAAACAAATTCCCCCTGTTCGATGCGAATTGAAACATCTTTCAGCGCATCGACTCCGGTCTGATACTGTTTGCTCACAGCATCCAGCGCAATGATCGGTAACGGTTTATTCGTATCCATCCTAAGCCTCCCCGATTAATAATCTATGGTTTCCAGATAATTCATATATTTTACGACCATAAGGGCAATCTTAAAGGTGATCGCATCGTCAAATACCCGAAGATCAAGTCCGGTGCTCTTCTGCAGCTTATCTAAACGGTATACCAAGGTATTCCGGTGTATATAAAGTTGTCTTGACGTCTCCGAAACATTTAAATTGTTCTCGAAAAATTTATTGATGGTACTCAGCGTCTCCTCATCAAACTGATCCGGCGTCTTTTCAGAAAAAATTTCTTTGATAAACATTTTACACAGAGGCATTGGCAGCTGATAGATCAAACGCCCGATGCCGAGATTGCTGTAGGCAATAACCTTTTTATCACTATAGAAAATCTTGCCTACATCCAGCGCCATCTTTGCCTCTTTATAAGATCTGGAAACCTCTTTCAGATCCTTAACAATCGTGCCAAATGCCACATGAACCCTGGACATCGCCTCTGTATTCAGCATATCCACGATTACCTCAGCCGTCTTCTCCAGATCTTCCAGCTTTTCCTTTTGACTGATCTCTTTGACGAGAATGATGTTCTTCTCATCCACAGCAGTGATAAAATCTTTCGTATGGGAAGCAAACATACTCCGCACCGTCTCCAGCGCACCACTGTCCTTTTCCTTATTGGTCTCGATGATAAAAGCAACTCTTCTTGCATTCATTTCTATATGAAGTTTTTTGGCACGGTTAAAGATATCCACCATGAGCAAATTATCAAGAAGAAGATTCTTTATAAAATTATCCTTGTCATATCTTTCCTTATAGGCTACCAATAGACTTTGGATCTGGAACACCAGGATCTTTCCTATGGTGTAGACCTCCTCTGAATCCCCCTGTATGACCACAACATACTCCAGCTGGGTCTCATCATAGATCTTAAAAAACTGAAATCCATTCATTGTCTGGCTGTCTGCCGGCGATTGGACAAAATTCTTTCCTTCCTCCACAAAACGAGATAGTTCATCCGATGTCGAAGCCAGTACATTTCCCTCTGTATCCATCACACACAGTTCATTTTTCGTAATCCCTTTAATACCATCTACAGTATTCTGCAGTATCTGATTTGATATCATAACCACACCTCCGAATGCAAGTCTACTCTTGTCGCATTATGAATTATTGTATCATTTTTTTACTAAAAAGTAAAGCAACTTTATAGAAACACAACCAATTCCAAATATGTAAAATATATGCTAAATATGTCAACTTTCTCTCGTTGTAAATCATTGTGCCAGACAAGTTTATCTATTATAATATTGATATGATTCACCTATATTCTAATAAAGGAGACGGATAAAAATGATCAAAAACCGAAAATTAAGTACCGTCATAACTGCCGCCATTGCTATTGTATCCGCAATCTGTATTTTACTGCTGTTTCTTTTTGCGAATAACAGTATGACAACAGCTATGAAGACGACTTCCATTGACAATATGAATACCTCTCTGGAAGCGAAGACAAAAATTATTGAACAGTATGTAACCGACTCAGAAAATATGCTGATCGCCTACAGTAAGGCGCCAGTCGTAGCGGCTTTCCTGAAAAATCCATCCGATAAAAGTCTGCAGAAGACCGCCCAGGATTTTACCCTGAAATATTTTGAAGGTCTGGATAACTGGGAGGGAATCTATATCGGCGAGTGGGATACCCACGTGATCGCCCACTCCAACCCGGAAGTTGTAGGGATTACAACCAGAGAAGGAGATGGTCTGAAGGCATTACAGGATGCCATGACAAAGGCAAATGGTCTTTACAACACAGGAATCATCGTATCTCCTGCATCAAAAAAATTAATTTTATCCATGTATTGTCCGGTTTTTGATGAAGATGGTAAAACGATTCTTGGTTATGTGGGGGGAGGTCCTTTCGCTGCCGGTCTGAAAGAGATGCTTGATTCTCTGGCAGTAGAGGGATTAAAGAATGCAAAATACTATATGATCAACACAGAGACCAGTGTTCATATTTTCAACGAGGACGAATCTCTTATGGCTCAGCCCATCGAAGACAAAATGCTTCTCTCTGTCATTGATGTGATACATAAGGATGCAAAAAAGACAAGCGGGACACTTGAATATGTTGCCTCAGACAAATCCGATTCCATCGCTGCCTATCGTGCCTTACCGGATCGTGGCTGGGCCGTGGCATTAAGTGACAGCCAGGCAGAGATTTACGCACAGGCAAACAAAAGCATGAGAACACTTGGTGTGATCTGCGTCGGAGCTTTTATCCTGATCGCACTGCTCTCCTGGTTTATGATCCGTTTCAGCATTAAGCCATTGAAGGTGATCGAAAATTCCATTATCGAATTAAAAAACCTTCACCTCACTCCAGATCCAAAATTAAAAAAATACACCGATCGAAAGAGCGAGATCGGACAGATTGCTTCTGCGATGGATTCATTATTTTTTACCTTCAGTAAAATTGTGGCAACACTGACCCAGTGTTCCGACTTCCTATCGGATTCAGCCAAAAAGATGACAGAATCATCCCACGTTCTTTTGGAATGTTCGGAAGATAATTCAGCGACGACAGAAGAACTTCTCGCAACGACATATACCACCAACGAAGCCATCAACCGTGTAGGAAATGAGATTTCCCGAATCGCTGATATGGTTCAGCAGATTGAAGAAAAAGTATTGATGGGAAGCCAGAAAAGCGAGAACCTGATGAAAGTTGTCAGTGAAATGAAGCATAACGCGAACAATTCACTGCAGTCCACAGAGTCCGGTATCGAGGAAAACCAGAAAAGCATTGAAGAAGCCATGGTCAAATTGCAGTCTCTTATGCGCATCAATGATATGGCAACCCAGATCCTCGATATCACAAGCCAGACCAATCTCCTGTCCCTCAATGCTTCCATCGAAGCGGCAAGAGCCGGAGAAGCAGGAAAAGGCTTTGCTGTTGTGGCAAGTGAGATCGGCAAACTGGCAAACAGTTCTTCCGAAACTGCCACTCAGATCCAATCGATCTGCGGTGATACCACTTCCAATATAGAACATGTACAGAGCTGCTTCAATAATATGATAACATTTCTCAAATCCGATGTAGCAGAACAGTTCCGGGAATTTGTGGATATCGCAAATGAATACAATTCCTCAATCACAACGATCAAGACAATCATAGAAGAAATTAATGAAGTCTCTACCATGTTTGTTGAGGCTGTGACTAATATCAAAGATCAGATTGAAACCGTACAGAGCGCTTCCGGTGAAAATGCCATCGGAATCGATGATATTATCAAGAAGATCTATCGAACCACCTCCGCAACAGAAGTATTGTCCAGTGTGGTTAAGAACAACGAGAAAAATGCTCTGTTCATTCATGACATCATCAATAAGTTTTCGTAAAACCATCAAATTGTATATTTATTAGCATGAATCTTACTCCTTAACAACATCTAAAAAAGAATGGGTGGCTTCCATAAAAAATAGCCACCCATTCTTTATATCTTTTTTCTCTATCGATAAAACAGTTTCAAACAAAACAGAGAGCAAACTTGAATTTTTACTATTAAGATGATAATATTATCATAACGGGCTGAATTTAGGAGGACCGATTATGAATAAACATATCATGGAAATAGTGAAACACCCAGCAAAATGTAAATTACTGTTAGAAATTTTAAATTGTGAGCAGACTACAGCAAAACACTTGTCTGAAACATATTCTGATATTCCCCCCGCAACACTATACAGATATTTAAAAAAGATGACTATGGATGGTATATTAAAGATAGTCAATCAAGCACAGGTGCGTGGTGCAGTCGAAAAAACATATGCTCTGGCAATCGACCTAAAAGCAGAAATGAGCAGCATATTAGATAACAATTCTGGTGAAGCATATATGCAGGCATTCATGCAGTACATGTTGGGATTTGCAGAACTGTTTCAAGAATATTGTAACAGAGATAATATAGATATAGAAAATGATAAATCGGGCTTCTCTCTAGCACCACTTTATTTATCTGATGATGAATTGGAAGATTTTATGAAAAGCTATCTTAAAATCACAGAAAATTACAGAAACAATACTCCGAGAAACGACAGAAAATTACGTTCTATTGGCTTAATTATTTCTCCACCAAATACAGATTAACCTTTTCCCGTCTATCAAAAAATGGTAGACGGGAATTTCTTGACTTTTTATTATCTAAATGATATTATTATCATAATGATAATAAATTAAGGAGGGGTTTCCTATGGAGAAAAACATTCTTGAACTCAAACATTATTCTAAAATTTATTCTAGTAGTAAAAAAGCCGTTGATGATCTAAACCTTGCTGTCAAAAGTGGAGAAATTCATGCCTTTATCGGTCATAACGGTGCAGGAAAAACCACAACAATTCGTGGGGTTGTTGGTGTTATGGATTTTGAACAGGGAGAAATTCTTATTGATGGTCATTCCGTTAAAAAAGAATCTGTTTTGTGCAAATCACTTACAGCATATATACCAGACAATCCCGATTTGTATGAATATATCACGGGGATTCAATATTTGAATTATATCTGTGATATGTTTCTCGTCCCAGAAAATGAACGGACTTCTAAAATACGCAGGTATGCAGAACTTTTTAAAATAGTGGATAGTCTGGGGGATTTAATCAGTTCATATTCCCATGGTATGAAACAAAAACTGGCTTTGATTGGTGCGTTTATTCATAGTCCAAGATTATTTGTATTTGACGAACCTTTTGTCGGTCTTGACCCGGAAGCGTCTTATCATTTAAAAATCTTAATGAAAGAAGCCTGCCAAAAGGGATGTGCAATCTTCTTCTCTACTCATGTGCTGGAAGTTGCTGAAAAATTATGTGATACTATTTCGATTATCAACAACGGAAAACTGATTGCGAGTGGAACAATGGAGGAAATAAAAGGTCAGCATAGCCTTGAAGACATTTTTATGGAGGTTGTTGAAAATGGCAAGGAAATATAAACTCTTATTCAAAATACAGTTATACAATTTATTTGACATAAACCGTCTATTACATTCCCACGATAAAAAAGAAAAGAAACGTATCTTATGCATTGGTGCCGCTGGACTGGCGATCGTTGGTATTCTACTTTACCTGAGTGGCTGTATTAGTTCTACCCTTGCGAATATTGGGCTTGTACAAGCAATTCCTACATTGGTAATCGTAATATATTCTTTGATTGTCCTGTTGCTGACATTTTTAAAAAGCTCTGGTGCTTTAATTGGATTAAAAGATTATGATATGGTTATGTCCTTACCTGTTAATAATACGGCTATCATATTAAGCAAACTAAGCATACTTTATATTACGAATATATTGATAGGAATAATTGTGTTAATACCTACTATCTTTATTTATGGTATGAATACATCTGTTGAAACCAGTGGATATTTTATATTGTTTTCCGCCTTGTTATTAACGCCAATTATTCCTATGCTTATAGCCCTTGCAATCGGAACTTTGATAGTAGCCGTTTCTTCAAGATCAAAACATAATAATGCCGTCGCTTTGGTATTCAGCATTGTTGGACTATTGCTACTGATTTTCGCGAGCTCCAAATTGCAGACAATGAGTACAACACAGATAACAGACATAAGTACGATAATCATCCATTATTTTAATCAGTTTTACCCACCTGCTTCCTTATTATCAAAAGCGTTGTTGTATAACGATTGGGGAAGTTTCGGAATATTTGTTTTTGGTTCCATTGCAATACTGCTTGCTTTTGTTATCGTTCTTTCTCATTTTTACAAGCATCTGAATACACAAGCATTTTCACATCATGCAGGAAAGGATTTCAGATTAGGAGAATTGATGGTATCTTCTCCATTTATGGCATTATACAAGAGAGAATTAGCAAGATTTTTCTCATGTACGATTTACATATTAAACTCATGTATTGTTATTGTATTACTTTTGGTTATTTCTTTTATGGCGGTATTTTATATTCCAGATGTAATCATACAACAATTAGAAACAATTGGTATAATGGATATATTTGAAGCGGTAATTCCTTTGATAATATCTGTTTTTGTCTGCATGTGTTGTACTACGTCTGCATCCCTTTCTCTTGAGGGAAGAAGTAGATGGATTATGTATTCTGCTCCCATAAAAACCATTACCGTCTTTAAGGCTAAAATATTTGTTAATCTGACGGTGATTTTGCCTGTTTTATGGATTAGTCTTATTTTACTTAGAATTACATTTCCACTAACTATGGTGCAGACTATTTTACTGTTTGTTACACCTACGATATATGCCCTGTTCATTTCTGCTGTAGGAATGCTATTCAATGTAAAATATCCTCGCTTTGACTGGACAAGTGAGTACTATGCGATTAAAGGCGGAGCTATATCCGTTTTAGCAACAATTGGGGTAGGGCTTGCTTTAAGTGCTATTCCTGTATATTTTTGTGTCCTTTCTCGTGAATATGCACAACAAATCGTCATCGCCATAACAATAGTTATTGCGGTTCTGACTCTTATAGCTTACCGTATGCTCTCAAAAATCCGTCTATATATATAAATGTATTGGGGTTCAATCTCTGCCCTACTGTATCTACCGCAAAGAATATCACCATTATAAACCAATTTGGACAGGCTAAAAGCGTCAGTACCAGCGATTTAAAATCGCTGGTACTGACGCTTTTACATAATCTACATACAAATATTATTCCAGGCTTAGTTTGTAATGGTGTTCTCTGTCTCTTTGTCAAACAGATGAATCTTCTCTGCATCGAGTGCAATCTTGATCGTGTCACCCGGACGAGCTGTCGTACGAGGATTCACGCGAACGGTAATGTCATGGTTCTCAATGGTGAAGTAAAGGAATACTTCCGCACCAAGCATCTCATATACTTTAACAGTAGCCTCAAGAGTCGTATCCGGTGAATTGCTGATGAACATCTCTTCATCTTTAATATCTTCTGGACGAATACCGAAGATCACATCCTTATCCTCATAACCACCTTCAATCAACTTCTTCGCTTTGCTTTCTGGAAGCTTCACGGTGTTAGCACCAAAGGTAAGAAGTACATCGGAACCAGACACATTCACTCTTGCCTTGATGAAGTTCATCTGAGGTGAACCAATGAATCCTGCTACAAATAAGTTATTCGGTCTCATGTAGAGATCCAATGGACTGTCAACCTGCTGTACCACTCCGTCTTTCATAACGACGATACGTGTACCAAGGGTCAACGCCTCTGTCTGGTCATGGGTTACGTAGATGATCGTCGTCTCCAGTCTCTGATGAAGTTTGGAAATCTCTATACGCATCTGAACACGAAGCTTTGCATCGAGGTTAGAAAGAGGCTCATCCATAAGGAATACTTTTGGATCACGCACAATCGCACGTCCCATCGCCACACGCTGTCTCTGTCCACCAGACAAAGCCTTCGGTTTACGATCAAGCAAATGCTCAATATCAAGAATCTTAGCTGCTTCATGTACCAGGCGCTCGATCTGATCTTTCGGAACCTTTCTCAGCTTCAGACCAAATGCCATGTTGTCATATACTGACATATGTGGATACAACGCGTAGTTCTGGAAAACCATCGCGATGTCTCTATCTTTCGGTTCTACGTCATTTACTAACTTATCGCCAATCCACAACTCTCCGTTTGAAATCTCTTCCAAACCAGCGATCATACGAAGTGTCGTAGATTTACCACATCCTGAAGGACCTACAAAGATAATAAACTCTTTGTCTTCGATCTCAAGGTTAAAATCCTTTACCGCATGAAATCCATTTGGATATACTTTGTTGATGTTTTTTAATGATAAACTTGCCATTACATGTTCCTCCCTGGAAATTAATATTTGCATAACATCTTCTATTAATACTATACACTATTTTGTCCAAAAACACTATATCCAAATTTCATAAATAATTTATAAATCTTTGTCTAATTTGCATAACTAATAACCCGCACTATGTTCGATAAATCCCTCCCCCTGCACTTCCTTGGCATCCATAACGATAACAAAGGCATTTTTATCGGCATTTTTCACAATTTCAATCAGGCGAACCACTTCTTTTTTGGACACAACACACAAAAGTACATTCTTATCCTTACCTGAATACATTCCCTTCCCATTCAGACCAGTAACCCCCCGGTCCAGACGACGCATAACTTCTTCGGAGATTTTGGCGGGAGAATCGGATATAATATACGCCATTTTGGCGAACTTGAGTCCATCCAGCAGCGCATCCGACACCTTTCCCGTGATAAACACAGCGACAATGGAATACATCCCCGTCTGCATCCCAAAGAAAAACATGCCTCCCAGCACGATAGCGCCATCGATAATGATCAGAAGTTCCGATATACTGAGTCCCGGAAACCAGTGATTCAGCAGCGTACTCAGCAAATCGCTTCCTCCGGTAGAGGTATTCCTGGAAAATACAAGCCCCAGACCCACGCCATTGAGCACGCCTCCATAGATCGCCGCCATGAGATAGTCCTTGTGCAGATTTTCGAAGGACGGCACTACCAGCAGCGCCACAGAGAAACAGAGAGCGGCGTACAGCGTCCGTTTCAGGAATCTGCCGCCCTTAAGCCTCACCGCCAGAATAAACAGAGGCAGATTCAAAAAAAGGTTTGTGACGCCCACAGGAAGGCTGAATCCCCCCTTTGCCTCCAATACCTTTTTTAATATGATTCCTATGCCCGAAAATCCCCCCGTTACCATGGAAAGAGGCTCATAGATAATATTGATCCCCGCCGCCATAAAAAAAGTACCCGCTGTCACAAGCAGGTACGATACCAGTTCACTGTCCTTCTTTTTCATCCGACAACTCCTCATTCACATCTGCTTTTTCCAAAAGCTTTTTGTTATTATAGTTGTCCATTTTTTTTCTAAATATTCGGCGTCTCCAGAAATTGGAATATGGAATTCTGGCAATACAGGCATAGATACTGCCCAGCTTAAGCTTTTTTATGAATTTGGGAACATGAATATTTTCCTGGATGATAAGATTCATAACACTACTTAAAACCACACAGAGCCTGGCGTTGATCTTGAGCTTATTGCTGTGGATCCACTCTTCTGCCTGGATGTCCTCCATAGAGATCAGGATAATATCCGGCAGCTTTGTATTGATATCATTGATCAGAGCCTCCTGCCGCACCTCTTTACCGGCCACATAAAGTCCCACGATCTCCAAAAAAGGATAATGGTTGATCAGATACCGGTAGACCACTCTCGCCTCTTTCTGGTCCTTAAGCACTAGATAACATTTTCTTCCTTCTAACAGCTCACGATCGGCAATTCTTCCGGCAGAGCGGTAATCCACCACCATACCTCCCGTTTCCAGCACATCCACATGATATGTGCTCAGTATTGCTTTTTCTCCAGGAAGCACCATATCAGCCTCTTTGAGAGTATCCTGAACAAGATCATTCGCTTCATAGGTATCGATATAATCCAGAGAAACCAGATGAATCGTATTCAAAGCACCCAGGGAGAGATATCCGGCAACTTCTTCCCGAAGAGTATCCTCACTCAGAATATCCACTTCCAGATCCATGATCTTAATCCTTGTTCCCATAACATGTTCCTTTCTACGCCGATGATTTACGTTAGCGATCACGGTTTATCATCCGTACCAAGAACGATCTCTATATCCGCACTATTCGTAAGTTCTTTCGCCTCCTGGATCACCGGTGCTTTAAAAAATGACTTCAGATATCTTCCCCATCTTCGTTTTCTGGTGTAAATAATGGTCTTTTTCTGTACCGCGCCGCTGAAATCGCCTACTCCCATTACATAAAGTCCTTCTGCTTCCAATTTTTCCTTAAAAGAAGCAGCCAGACCATTGATCTTACTTCCATTGGTAATCTGTATACTGCGGGACTTCAGCTTTTCAAGGTTTGTCGGGGCTGCTGTTCCGTCCACATGTTTCTGCTTTGCCGTCCGCTTTTCACTCTCCCAGATCTTATCGATCATTTTCTTCGTCTTTGCCCCGTCCAGGGTAGCCTTCCCTTTGATCTCCTCCGCATAGGCTCGGTGGGCATAGATAAGATCACGGTCTACCTTTACAAATCCGGGCGCATACTGCTTTTTCTGGGACAAGGTAATATCTGAGATAATGACGTCCCACTCCTTTTCGATGAAATCCCTCATGGCGTCCTCGTCTTTATTCTGCTGAACTTTATCCAGATATTCCTTACGTGGGATAAATGCTCCCTCTTTTTTCTCAAAACGCTTGTTAAAATCCTCGGAATCCATGGCGGTGAAATAGCCAATATCCACATTCAGTACTTCCTGGAGCAGAAGAATTCCGTATTCATACGCCACATCCCCGGTAAAATATTCATTGATGTCACGCAGCGTCACAATCTGGGGAATCTGGGGGCTCACCTCCATATATTCATTGTATTTCGTAGATGATAATGAAATCTGTGTCTTGTTTGGGATCGTGATATAGTCAAGATTCCCCGTCTCCTTATCAAAAAGTTCTAACACCATCGCCCGAACCAGCTTGGTATCTTTTTCCACACTGTAAATTAGATTACTGGACTCGGAGCCCGCATTGACATCGATCACATGCTCATATTTTGTACTCCGCTCCTCCTTTTCGGTGGTATTATAAAATAACATCGTAAGAAAATAACTTGCAACCCCTACTGCAAGCAGCAAAATAATAATTCCCATTGTTTTTAAAAAAGTCTTTAAAACAATTTTCAACATATCTTCCCTCTCCTATCCTTACTGAACTCTGATAGTGACTAAACAATAGCCCTATTGTACCAGAAAATGCTTCATTATACAAGATTTTTTGCAAAATTTGAATGATCGTGCTAAACTGAAACCATACTATATTTTATAATAGGAGACAAAAAATGAAGGATACTGTAATCATCACAGGCGCCTCTGGCGGCATCGGCAGCGCTGCTGCCAGGAAGCTGGCAAAAGAGGGCTGTGAACTGCTGCTCTGCGGCAACTCATCCCCGGAGAAGCTTGAAAAACTCAAAATGGAATGCCTCGAATATACTACAAAGTGTATTACATTCTGCGGAGATATCAGTAAAAGTGACACAGCACATGAAATCGTAGAGATAGCCCTGGCGCATTTTAAAAAAATTGATATTCTCATCAACAATGCCGGGATCTCAAAGATTGGACTTCTTCCGGACCTGTCCGATAAGGAATGGTTTCAGATCTTAAATACAAATCTCTCTTCTGCCTTTTTCCTGTGCCGCCAGGTCCTTCCCCATATGATCCATGCCAAAAAGGGCAGGATTTTGAATATATCTTCGATCTGGGGAAATATAGGAGCTTCCTGCGAAGCCGCCTACTCTGCCACAAAGGGCGGACTCGACTCCCTGACAAAATCCCTCGCCAAAGAACTGGCACCCAGCGGAATCTCTGTAAATGCCCTCGCCTGCGGCATGATCGACACGGCTATGAATGCCTGTTTTACCCCGGAGGAGATCCAGTCCATCTGCGAAGAAATCCCTGCCGGACGTATGGCTTCGCCAGAGGAAACCGCCGAATTTATTGCTTTGCTTCTAAAAGCACCAAACTATCTCACCGGCCAGGTAATCGGTTTTGACGGCGGATGGTGAATAAAAGCAATTCCTTCTGAACATACTATCCATGACAAGAAGCACAAGCTAGCCCAACGACACAATTCTGAACCGTTGAGCTAAGACAGGAAAACAATATTGCGTAAATTAAGTTAGATTACTAAATTTTACCTGTACTGGCGCCATTGTGCTAAGATGTCGAATTTCAAACAGGAGGAATTTCTCTATGAAACGAAAAATATTATTGATAACCGCTACGATGTGTCTGTCCGCCTTTCTTATGGCCGGATGTGGAAACAACAAAAACGACGATGCAGCGGCATCCCCTTCTCCGGCAGCTACAGAGAGCCCGGAACCTTCCGCTTCTCCGGCGGCCGCTTCTGACAATGACACAGACGACACTGACACCACGGGCATGGACGGCGACACCAACAATGACACCAACAATGATAACAACGATGGAACCGTCAATGACAACAACGATAACAACGACGACAATGTTCTTGACAAAGCCGGTGATGCAGTAGACGACACGGTGAAAGGTGTAGGAAATGGTGTAAAAGATACCGTAGATGGTGTAGAAGATGCAGTAGATGACATAACACGGTAGGTATATGTGAAGGTAACATTTTATTATGTTTGGGTGTGCCTTTGTTCTTTCACAACTCCCGCCAACTTTTAAAAACAGGACCTCTGTATCTGCAATAAAAACCTTTCTCTGCAGATTCAGAGGTCTGTCTATCCTATTTATTTGCCATAGTGCACATGAAGTAATTCGTGGGCACGGTCTTTCAGCATACCATTTTCATACATATTCAAAAGTGTAGGATTCTCCACTGACCGTTTAATGATCGCAGACTTATCGGCTTTATACATACCAGTAGCGCGTTCCTGCTTGACGCTCTGATAACCGAATGGCTGTCCGGCTCCGCCGATACATCCATAAGGACAAGCCATAACCTCTACAAAATCCAGTTTTTCTTCACCCCGCTGTAGTTTCTGGATCAGGTTTTCTGCATTTCCAAGGCCATTTACCACACCGACCCGAAGTGTCTTGCCGCCGATCTCTACCTCGGCCACCTTCGTGCCCTCCAGACCACGGATCCCGGAATACTCGATCTCCCGCAGAGCTTCGTTGTTCTGCTCCGCCACATGCCGCAGGGCAGCCTCCATAACACCACCGGTCACGCCAAAGATCACGCCGGCGCCGGAACTAATGGAAAACGGCATATCTGGAGCGCTTGGCTCGATCTCATTAAACTGGATTCCCAGCTCTTTGATCATCAGGATCAGTTCCTTTGTAGTTATGACATAATCCACATCTGGTACGTTATTCCTCTTGAATTCTTCTCTCTCTGCCTCGTATTTCTTTGCCACACAAGGCATAACAGCTACCGAGACCGTCTCCACTCCGGCTTCCTGATCCGCCGGTTTATAATGCTCCTTGATCACCGCACCAAACATCTCCATCGGAGATTTACAGGTGGATACATAGGGAAGGATTTCCGGATATTTGGTTTCCACAAAGCGTACCCATGCCGGGCAGCAGGAGGTAAAGAGAGGCATGGAATTGCCGAGAGGATATTTCTTTTCTCCGTTCTCCAGCTTATAAACCAGTTCACCAGCTTCTTCTACTACTGTCAGGTCTGCACTGAAACTGGTATCAAATACTGTGTCGAAGCCCAGCATACGAAGGGCGGTAAATATCTTGCCCACAGAGTTCTTTCCTGCCGGGAGTCCAAACTCTTCACCGATGGCCACTCTGACTGCCGGTGCAATCTGGGCTACCACTCGTTTATCCGGCGCATACAGTGCCTGCCACACCTCTCTTAGATCATTTTTGATCGTAATCGCTGCCGTCGGGCAGACTGCCGCACACTGGCCACAGTTGACACAGTCCGTCTCTACGATATCCCTGCCAAAAGCAGGACTTACTACCATATTGGCGCCACGGTGGGCAAAATCAATGGCTCCCACGTGCTGTACCTCATTACACATCCTCACACAGTCACCACACAGAATACATTTACTCGGATCTCTCACGATGGAAAGGGATGAGTCATCGATGCAGCGGTCCGGATGTGTATTGGGAAATCTGACATTGGTCAGCCGGAACCTGGCTGCCAGCATTTGAAGACGGCAGTTGCCGTTCTTTTCACATACCGTACAGTCACGGCAGTGGGATGCCAGTAGAAGCTCCAGGATCATCTTCCGGTGCTGATGAAGCTTGGATGTATTTGTTTTTATTTCCATTTTATCTTTGGGAGGAGTGGAACAGGAGGCGATGATCCCCCCTCTTTCATCCTCCACCACGCACATACGGCAGGCACCATAAATGGACATATCTGTGTAATAACAGAAAGTAGGTACATGGACGCCAGCCTTGCGGATTACCTGCAATATATTCTTTTCATCCGTAAATTCCGTACGGATTCCATCTATAACCATGTATTTTTTAGACATAAATTCTCCTTTCATGAATCCTTATAAGGTCATCCCCAAAATTGAGGCTGGAGGCTATGCCTCCAAAGAAGCTAAGCTTTCGAGGAAGCTATGCTTCCAAAGAAGCTACGCTTCTTTCACTGCCCCAAAGTTGCAGCCGTCCTTACATGCACCACATTTGATACATTTTGTCGTGTCAATGACATGCGGTTCCTTCACTGTTCCGCTGATCGCTCCCACCGGACACATTCTGGCACATTTGGTACAGCCCTTACACAGTTCCGGATCAATCTGGAGTGTGGTAAGCGCCTTACACTGGCCAGCCGGGCATTTTCTGTCAGACACGTGGGCAATGTACTCGTCCCTGAAGTATTTCAGTGTACTGACAACCGGCGAAGCCGCCGTCTTTCCAAGACCACACAGCGCCGTTGCTAATACCGTGTCGGAAAGTTTCTCCAAAAGCTCTATATGAGCCATGGTTCCTCTTCCCTCTGTGATATCCGTCAGAAGCTCCAGCATTCTCTTGGTTCCCTCACGACATGGAACACATTTTCCACAGGATTCATTCTGGGTAAAATTCATAAAGAATCTCGCCACCTCAACCATACAGCTCTTATCATTCATAACAACAAGTCCACCGGATCCGATCATGGCGCCCACTTTTTTCAGTGAATCAAAGTCCAGCTTCATGTCCAGGTGGTCCTCGGTAGCACTGATGCACAGACATCCACCGGATGGTCCGCCAATCTGTACTGCTTTAAACTCGCCGCCTTTGACACCGCCGCCGATATCAAAAATAACTTCCCGCAGCGTTGTCCCCATCGGTACCTCGATCAGTCCTGTATTATTTACATTTCCTGTCAGGGCAAAAGCCTTCGTACCGTGGTTATTCTCGGGACCAAAGCCCTTATACCACTCCGCACCGTTGAGAATGATCGGCGGTACATTACAGAAGGTCTCTACGTTGTTCAGCACCGTGGGCTTGTCAAACAATCCATGTTCCACCGTACGGGGCGGCTTCACGCGGGGCATACCACGATTTCCTTCGATGGACGTGGTCAGGGCGCTTCCCTCACCACAGACGAAGGCACCGGCACCCTGGCTGATATGCAGGTCGAAATCAAATCCCGAACCGAGGATATCTTTTCCAAGAAGGCCTTTATCCATCGCCTTGTCAATGGCTGTCTGCAGACGCTCCACCGCAAGAGGATACTCGGCACGCACGTAAATGTAACCATGATGGGCATTGGTAGCGATGGCAGCGATCAGCATACCCTCGATCACCCTGTGGGGCTCACCCTCCATCATGGAGCGGTCCATAAATGCTCCCGGATCTCCCTCGTCTCCGTTACATACAATATATTTTTCTTCCACATCCTGATCCAGAACCTGCTGCCACTTTCTTCCAGCCGGAAAACCGCCGCCTCCTCGTCCTCTCAGAGCTGCTTCACTTACTTCGTCTACAATCTGCTGCGGCGTCATATCAAACAGTGCTTTTGCCACTGCACTGTATCCCCCCAGCGCTATGTACTCTGCAATACTCTCCGCATTAATCCTTCCACAGTACTCCAGTGCGATTCGGGTCTGCTGCTTATAAAAAGGAATATCTTCCTGTTTTACATAGGATTTTAATGTCTTGTCTTTATATACAAGGCGGTCTACCACTTCATCGTTGACAATACTCTTTTCAATGATCTCCTCGCAGTCCTCTACCTTGACTTTCAGGTAGAGCCATCCCATCGGCTCAATTCTAAGGAGTGGACCCATCTCACAGAATCCATGGCATCCGCTCTTTTTCAATCCAATACTCTCGTCATGAGGCTCTTTCTCCAAAATCAGGGCGCAGCGCAGTCCTTTCGCCTCAATGATCTCTTTCATCTTATCATAAATATCAAGAGACCCCCCAGCCACACAGCCCGTACCGGCACAGATCAGTATCTGTTTTTTCTGGCTGTTCAGGGAGGCTTTGTACTCTTCCTGCTTTGCAATTAACTCTTCTCTTGTATTAATCTTCATCTGCCGCCCCCTCCTTATCCTGCTCCTTTAGTGTCTGAATCAATTCCCTTGCCTTTTCCGGTGTCATCGCCGGATGAACGTGGTCGTTCACCGTACACACTGGCGCCAGCCCGCAGGCTCCCAGACAGGATACGGTCTCCACTGTAAACATCATATCATCCGTCGTAGGTTTTGCTTCGCTGACCCCCAGAATTTTACGAAATTCTTCCAGGATCGGAACAGATTTGCGGACATGGCACGCCGTCCCGTCACAGATCTTAATCACATATTTTCCCTTTGGTTCCAATGAAAAATTTTCATAGAAAGTGGCAACCCCATAAATTTTTGCTTCACTGAGCTTGAGCTTCTTTGATATGTACCCCAGCGCTTCCTCCGGGAGATAATGATATTCCTTCTGGATCTCCTGCATGATAGCGATCAGAAGTGTGCTGTTATAATCATGCGCCTGCAGAATCTCATCCAGCTTTGCAATTTCCTGATGTGTCAATGTATTTCTCCTTTCTGTTTCATATCATACGTTAATGATAAAATTATACCATGAGAAGCTATTTTACACAATGTTTTTTATACAAAATACACAAAATGATCGTATAGATCAATCCTATAATCGTTAAAATTGCACCTATGCGGATTCCAGGGGTGACATATCTGAGTTCTATATCATGCTTTCCCTCTGGGACCAGGGCTCCCAGGTACATCTTGTTTATTCTGCCCGCCTCTGTTTTCCTGCCGTCCACCAGGAGGGTATATCCCTTTTTGTAAGGGACCGCCAGGCAGAGAATCTTTTCCCGGTAAAGTTCCAGGCTCCCTGTCAGACCGTTCTTCTTGATCTCTACGCCGCCCAGGCTCTCCTGGTTTCTCTCTGCCACCTTCCGCGCCAGCCCCTCCATGGGAACCTCTGCCAGCTCGATATTCTCCAGACGGTAGGCAGCAGGACCATTGATGCGGAAAGATAATGTCTCAGTCTGACCTGCTTTTTCTTCCGGCGGACTTCCCAGATTCACGAGATAATCTTTCCGTCCAAAATAAAAGTCATAGGTGGGGTCAGAGATCAGAAAGCTTTTGGATACAGCCCCCAGACTGACATTAGCCCAGGCAGTATTTTGATCCGATTCCAAAAGTTCCAGCCCTGACAGACGGAGATAATATTCACAATCCTTCTTCCGCTGAAAGGTAACAGAAAATGTTCCGTTCTTTTTCTTCACCTGCAGCTTCCCGCTCTGCCATTTCATATGTTTCACATCAGACATTTCAAAGGGGAGAGAGGTCCATTCCTGGTGAATCTGACCCTTTTTCACGGTCTCAGACTTCACCGCTTCCCGCTCCAGTTCCGAGCCCTGTTCGGGAACGGCAGCAGAGAGAAGGGTGTTCTGGCGGTCAAATACGCTGACGCTGTCAAACTCTGTCTCGGGCACATAGGTATCATAGGTATAGCCAATGGAGGTCTGGTTGTTATTTTTATACAACTTTTCCCCTTTTCCCAAATCCTGGTACAGGGAAAAACCATAGGGCACAGAGGACTCGTCTCCGCTCACCACGTAATGTACGTTTGCCAGATTTTCCAATATGCTTCTGCCGTCATTTCCAAGCATCCGGTGGGTAAACATCAGATCCGGCGTATTCTCCATGGACTTCATATAGGTGGAATATCCGGAATTGATCACGCTGTAATAAACAGAAATACCATTGTATCCCTGGGGAACCCCCGCCACAGCACGGTTTGGGTTCTCTCCCTGATCCGTCATCACATCGATACGCTCCAGCGAAGCCAGTTCCTCTGAAACCGTTTTTACCCCATCGTTCTCATAGGTCTTTTTCACACTTCCGGCGTCCATATAGGCATCCGACATCCCCGTCCCCATTGTCCCATACATCAGATTTCCATTCACGATCAGATTCAACAGAAGCAGGGTCCACAGCGCCCGCTCCCGCCACCTCTTCTGGCGGATCAGGCAGAGAGCTGCCAGAGTCAGTCCCAAAAACAGAACCATGCTGCTGGTATGCAAGACCCCCTCTCTGCCCGTAAACAGGCAGCAGAGGAGGACATAGAATCCACTTACCAAAATCAGTTTTTTCTTATCCCCGCGCTCCAGGCATAACAGAGACGGCATCGTTATAACAAAAACCAAAGACAGCAAAAAGGCCGGGATAAACATAAAACGGTTGGTAATATAGCCAAAACCATTGAATGCATATCCCGCAAGGGGGGATGCCACAGCCAGAATACTAAGGATTACACAGACTTTCAGCCTCCGGTACTTCTTTTCCCTCCGCAGTAGGAGCAGCCCACAGACAAGAAGCAGGACTACTGCCATAGAAAAATATCCCACCGCCCCGGCGTCATCATTTTCTGTCACACAGATAAAATGTAAAAACATGTTTTTATAGTATTCCAATGGATAGAGAAACAGGGAAGACGCTGGTACATATGCCTCCCCCCGGCTGCTCTCCAGATATCCAAAGATACAAGGCACAAACAGCACTCCCGACAGAAGAACACCGCCGGCTGATACCAGAAGACAGCGCAGCCCCTCCTTCCAGGCAGCTCTTATATCCCTGTCGTGGCGCAAAAAGCTCCGGGCAGCAAAATAACCCACACCGGCGATCACAGTCATATAAAAGAAATAGTACCCGCTGACGATACTAAAAAACACACTGAAAATAAGTAGAAGGGGAGACTTCCGGCGCATTACCTTCTCCAGTCCGAGAAATACCAGCGGAAGATAAATCATGGCATTCAAAAAAAAGGGATCCTTCACCGACCACAGGGCAAAACCGCAAAAGCAGTAGATCAATGCCCCATACACGCTAAAACGGCGCTGCTGTTTCATCCCCTCACAGTACACAAGAAAGGCGGCTCCCGACAGATACAGCCGGAGTCCGGTCAAAAAGCCATAGACATATTCAGTCCACTGCCCCCTGGAGGGCAGCAGGGCCGCCAGAAGAACCAGAGGGTCCCCCAGACCGTAATTGGCAAAGGTGGTGATGATATCCTCTCCCTGGCCGATGGTATAGTCCATCATGGGAACCGCGAAATCCCCGCTGAGAAAACCAGAGAACAGTTCCCGGTAATAGGAGATCAGATAGCGCAGGGCGGGATAGTACTGCCGAAAACCATCGCTCTTCCAGACAAAACTCTTTCCCCGGATAAAAAATGCAAGAAATGCTCCCACAAATACCACAAGAAACAGCAGGGTATACTTCAAAAAACATTTTCTTCTGCTCATACGATACTCAACCATCCTTTCGTCACCGGCGGCTAGTGCGCCGAGCACTAGCCCAAATACCTCTGGCGGTCTCTCTTCTCCCGGAGCTTGTCTTTCGTGGTAATATGGTATTTGATCAGCCTGCTCTCATTTTTGCTCACAACGATGCTCTGGATGATGACCATATATCGAATGCCGCCATATTCCCGGATCCATGCCGCCAGCTCATCGCTGAAGGCATCTTTCTGAATAAAGAACACACTGCGCTTTGTATCCTGTTCCTGCATGTACTGAAAAAACTCCCTTCGGCTTGTAAATGCCGGCATATAGACCACCGTCCGTCCCAGTCTTCGATTTTTTCCCTTTTTAAAATCCTCCAGCGTCTGCCGCCAGCCCAGACTTATATCTCCGATGTTGACCGCTTCACTGTCCAGTCCGTTGATCCACTCTGCCACCTTCTCCGAAGTGTCAAAGACCGGAAAACCATGTTCGCCTCCCTGGCTGCCCAGTCCATAACGCCATGCCATATCGGTCTGGTCATCCGCAAACTGGCATACCGGCCTTCCCAGAGCCTTCATCACAAACATCTCTTCCCCATACTCTCCCACCAGGGCATGACATCCCGCAAGAACTTCCAGCGGCTCCTGATCTTCCGGGAAAAATTCGATATGCTTCCAGATATTTTCCTTAAACCGGCGGCGGATGATCCTTGGAAAGCAGAAGAGGATCTTCCTGCCCTCCTCCAGCCTCTCATCGAGTTCCGTCAGTTTCTTTCTGAGACTGCTCAAAAACAGATAATTTTTACTGTCTTTCAATCCTGGGAATTCCCTGACAGAAGGCATGTATGCCACCCGCACCGTACCGTCGTCCTCCCTGTATCCTGAATGCAGCAGCGCCCTCGTCATAAAAAAGCAGCCCTTATCCCGACAGATCTCCGCCATATTATACTTTTCCAGCAGGGGAATGAACTGCTCTCTCAATTCCTCGGGAAATAGGATTTCATCCGCTTGCGCGAGACTGAGCTGTATCCCTTGAATGTTTCTGGCGCCACAGACCACCTCCGTGCCCTGGGCTGCCAGTGAGGGAAGAAAATCCGTAAAGATCAGGCGCTGCTCCTTTCTTTTTCGGAAAAATCCTGGAAATGACCGGTTGTTGATCAAATACTTTGCTGTTGCCAGAAGCTCCAGATAATGTTCGGAATTCATATCCACATACCGGACAAGGGACGGAAAGGTCTGGGAAAAAGCACAGACCTTTTCTAAATCCGCTGCCGCCACATACACCTTATATTCCGGATGTTCCGCCAGGTCCATGGCGATATAATACCCCATTCCCCGCAGATCATTTCCATGATAACACTCCACCAGCACCGTTGTTTTGTCAATTTCCCGCTCTTCTGCCAGCTCCTCATAGCGTTCTGACCGCTTTTTTTTCTTTATGCTCTTCGTCTCTTCCCGGGGCGGTGTTACAGAAGGCACCTCTGTTTTCTTATTTTCTTCCTTGTCTGCCTTCCTATCAGCCTTCTTCTCTGCTTTTTTCTCCACCGCCTTGTCTGCCTTCTTCCCCTCTTTTCCCTCATCTGTCTCCAGAGCCGCATACTCCTCTGTATCTCTCCACCCTGGAAAATAATGGTCCAGAAGCGTAAAAGCCCGTTTTTTAAATTCCCTCTTAAAAATGATATCTTCATAATTCTGCATCTCATCAAAACGGGCATAGATATGGCGGAGATTGAAAAAAAGGAGGGTGTCATAAAACCGTTCAAACATCCCCCGCTGCTGATAGGCGTCGTTCATAATCTGCAGGGCATCGATGATCTGCCCATGCTTCTCATTGAAGGTGCTGATGGTGCCACCCTTTCTTCCCTTAATGTAATAGTACAGCTTTTCATGTACCCGCCCCACTTTCCTGGCATCCATAAAAAGTGGGAATATAGCACACAGATCCTCAAAAATGATGCCCTTGCGAAAAGAAAAACCACTCCGCTCCAGAAGTTCCCTGGTGTAGAGCTTATTCCACGGATAGGGGGAATTGATGCGTAAGAGCATGGGATTCTCGTAGATATTCTGGTTGAATTCCCCTTTGTATCCGGTCTGATACACCGTAATCTCCCCGGTCACTTCGTCGCATCCATAGTATCCGCAGGTTACCATATCACAATCCTGTTCCTCTGCTTCCCGGTACATCAGCTCATACATCTTTGTACTCACGAAATCATCACTATCCACAAACCCGATATAATCTCCAGAAGCCTTAGATATCCCGAAATTTCTGGCCTCTGCCTGTCCCTGGTTTTCCCTGGTGTACAACATCACCTTATCTGGGTAGCGCTCTGTATATTCTTCAATAATTTCCCCCGTCCGATCTGTACTGCCGTCATTCACCACAATGATCTCCAGATTCTCATAGGTCTGGCTGACAAGAGAATCCAGACACCGGCGGATATAATTTTCCACATTGTATGCCGGCACAATGACACTGATCAGTTTCTCCTTCATGCTGCCACCTCCTTTTCCTCTAGTGTTTTTTCAAACATGTCTCCAAAGGCAAACCAGTAGGCAAATGCCGGAAATACCTCAAAGGGAAGAAAGAGGCATTCGGTCAGGGTCGCCACAAGAAATCCTACGCAGATCGCAGGTATCAAAAAGGCGTAGGTGGCATTTCTTCTTCGGTTTGTCATATAAAACATGATAGAACGAATCAGGCTCAAAACAGTGATGACACTATAAAACAGCATGCTGGGCACACCATAGGTGTAGGCAAACTGGAGCCAGTTGTTATGGGCATGGGACACTTGTTTGTTGTTTATCTTCATTGTTACCCTTTTATGCCCTTTGATATTCAATTTTTGTATATAAGCTTTGTAGATCGTGATGCGCCCGGAAGATATTTTATTCAGGGTCGCATTGCTGTCCAGGCTCCTGACAATTCGTCCCCAGATCCCATTATTTTCTGTTTTATGATCTTTCACCTGGACACTCTCGATCTCATCGAACTCCGCCAGCACTTTATCTCCAATGTCCTCTATTTTTTCCCCGTTGGAAAGATAGAGCACGTCCTCATCAAATATGATAGGATGATTCACCAGTTTCGGAAGATGTTTGATGCCTGCAAAGTACACGGGATAGCACACCGCCGTGACCAGCACCAGCGCTGCCAGTCCCTTGAGGAACCCGGTATAACGCCCCTGCTTTTTCCCCATATAAATCCGGACGCCGATCCACAATAAGAAAACTGCACCGATGGCTAACATCGCTGTCCTCGCCTGGGATACCAACAGATAAAATAGGACGAGGGCCAGCTGGAGATAGGTAGGAAGACTTTTTCTGAATTTTTTTCCTGTCTCCACATTCCAGTCCAGATCCGACATATAAACCGAAAAGATGACATAGAGATACAGACCGAAGGTATTGGGATTGGTAAAGATCCCCGCATATCTGCCGCCATCAAAATAGGGACGGAACAAAAAGGAGATCACCGCCATCAAAAGAAAGGAATACTTCACCGCATCCTTAAAGGCTTTCCACAGAAGATCCTTCCGGCTGTGGTTCTGCCATACGAAAAATACCCCGGTAAACACAAGGGCAAGTATAATACCCAGTCCACATGCTTTTTTGCTCACAAACAGATCCGACAGCGTAAACACGATACACATGCCAAACCAGGCGATACACATGGATCTGCGCCAGGGTTTTCTCTGCAGGGAGCGGTCCAGCGACAACAGGGCGATCAGAAGCATCAGAAAGATACCGCACACCGTATTGTAAAAATAGCTTTCCTTTAGCAGTACATACCGTACGATGCAGAACAGTACCAGATCTGCGATAAAACACGCCGTCAACAATCTGTATTTAACCTTTGAACTTATTTTCCCCATAATTGGAATCCATGGAGATAACAAACTGATAAATAAGTCCTGAAGTTTATCGATCATATTCCTTCTCCTCCAAAACCTTTTTATCTCAACACAGCCGCCACTGTCTGAAATAATATACTGATGTCCCGGAAAAAGGAGTAATGGCTCAAATATTCCAGATTGTACTCCATTTTTGCCGGGAGAATCTCCTTTGTATAAACCTCATCGACGTCCTTTCCCTGGGACAAAAGCCTCTCTTCATCCTTATACTGGATGCTGGCAGTGGAAGTAACCCCCGCGGGAAGCAGCAACGTTGCATACATAACATCGCTGTAACACTCCACATACTTCTCCACCTCTGGCCGTGTCCCCACAAAAGACATCTCACCCTTTAATATATTCAGCAACTGTGGAAGCTCATCCAGCCGCACTCTGCGCAGAAATTTTCCAATTCCTGTGACCCTGGCATCCCCGCTGACCGTCACCTGGGCCCCCTGACCAGACGCTCCCGCCACCATCGTCCGGAATTTGTAGATCCGAAACCGCTTTCCATATGTAGTCACCCGGACCTGGCGAAAAATAACCTCCCCCGGTGACGTCGCCTTTACCGCGATGCCGATCAATACCATAAAGGGAAATAATAGGATCAGCAGCAACAGGGACATGACCACGTCAAAACAACGTTTTGCCGCCAGCGCCCCCCACTTTTTTTTCAATTCTTCATAATAATACAATACTTCCTGATTTCGCATCTCATCAGGAAGATGCTCCCATTTTCTCATATCCCTCTCCCATTCTCCATTTCGTGCACTGTGCCAGCGATCCTTAATGATCCAACGTCAACAACTCCTGTTCTAACACGCCCAGCACATAATCCACTTCTTTTTCTTTTAATAGGGTATGCAGCGGTAGACTGATCTCATTCTCAAATACATGAAAAGCACGAGGAAAGTCTTTGATGTCAAACCCCATATTTTTATAGGCCGTCAGCATCGGAAGGGGCTTGTAATGAACATTTGCCGCCACTCCCTGTTCTGCCATCTTCTCGATCAAAAGATTCCGTTCCTCCCGTGTGCAGCCCAGGACCCGCAGCAGGTACAGATGGCCGCTGGAACAGATCTCCCCATCGTAGTGAACAAGACTTCTGCATTCAAATGCCTTCAGCTTTTCATTGATTCTTTTTATCCCCTGGTCATAAAGCTCGATCAGCTGACGGCGCCTGTCCAGAAGCTCCGGATATCTCTTGAGCTGAACCAGTCCGATGGCTGCCTGGATATCCGTCATGTTGCATTTATACGCCGGTGACAGGATATCATATTCCCAGGCGCCCGCCTTTGTCTTTGCCAGCGCGTCCTTGGACTGACCGTGCAGAGAGAGCAGCATATATTCCCGGTAAATGTCCTCCGAGTCAACTCCGTCAATATCCCTCCATACCACAGCTCCCCCCTCGGCGGTAGTCAGATTCTTTACCGCGTGAAAAGAAAAAGAAGTGAAATCAGCAAACTGACCTGCCGGCTTCTCTCCAACCCTGGCACCAAAGCCGTGGGCACAATCAGCCAGAACCAGGATCCGCCCCAGCGCTTTCTGGTATTTATTATCTCCTGATCTGAATATCTTCTTCTTTCTCTCTATGATGTCATAGATCCGTCTGTAATCACAGGGCACCCCGGCGATATCCACAGGCATCACCGCTTTTGTGGCAGGAGTGATCCGCTCCTCTAACTGGTCATAATCCATCTCAAAGGAATCCTGTGCTGTATCCACAAGTACCAGCTTGGCTCCTGTATGACATATAGCACTCGCTGTAGCCGTATAAGTATAGGCACTGGTGATCACCTCATCCCCCAGACCAATGCCAAACAGCCGCAGTGTCATCTCCATACATGCCGTGGCGGAGTTTAGGCATACCGCTTTCGGCGTCTGGCACCACACCGCGATCTGACGCTCGAATTCTTTCGTCTTAGGTCCCGTGGTAATCCATCCGGAACGAAGGGTATCTGCCACCTCTTCGATCTCTTCTTCCGTGATATCCGGTGGTGAGAATGAAATCTTCATATCCTGTCTCCTTTCGTTGTACCAGTATTGAAAACAGGAGATTCCTGCTGGCAGCAGCGGAATCCCCTGTGATATATTTCCTGTCAAAGCCCCGATCACGGACAGTTGATCAGTTTCTCAGTTTTTAAATCCGGGAAGGCTTTGGGAAGAAGTATCATCCTTCGTGTTATCTTTATCATCCTTATCTTCCTTATTGTCCTTTTCCTCCTCTTTGGAGTCCGGTGTAGCCTTCAACAGTTGCTTGATCTTCCTGGTAATCTTTGCCACGGAATCATAATCCGGCTCGCATACCCACAGCCGGCGGGACTGGTAGGCAAAAGTCGTCTTCTTCGTCCCCGTACCAGTGGCATTTGCATATTTGATCCTCCACTGGGACATATCATCCAGCTGCATCTTCACAAGTGATGTGATTTCCTTCGTAGACATGTTAGTCTGGAAGCTCTTGGAAGCTGTTTTCAAAAGTTTGGTATATTTCGGCAGGATGTTCGGTGACATCGCCTTATTCAAGATCGCCTCGATCATATGCTGGTGATTCCGGCCTCTCTGGGCATCACCAGTGGCAAAGTGGTGTCTCTCCCGGCAGAACGCCAAAGCCTGTTTACCATTTACATGGTTATAACCCTTCTTAAAGCTTGGGCCCCAGTCAGAAGTGAAATCAAAGTCTGAATAAACTTTCACTCCTCCCAGCAGATCCACAATCTTCTTGAAACTAGTAAAGTTTACTCTCAGATAATAATCAATATCTATATCATACAGCATCTCCAGCGTCTTCACGGAGCAGTCCACACCGTGGGTTCCGGCATGGGTCAGCTTATCCGGTATTCCGTTTGACACAGAGAGCGGTACATAATAATCTCTCGGTGTAGAGGTAAGAAGGATCTCCTTCGTATTCGGATTCACTGTCATGATAATGTTGACATCACTCCGGCTGGTAGTCTTGATATCACCATACTCATCGTTACCACTCAGGTAAATATTGAATGGCGTCGTTGTGATATCATCCAGCTGCTCTTTTTCTTCAATGACCGTCTCTACATGATGGGTATTGAGAACCCTCGTGTCTTCCGAAAAGGTCTTATAATAATCCTCGATCAAATTGCGGTTCGCCTCATTGATCACGATGGCATTGACATCTTTGGCATAGAGCGCATCGATCAGCGTATCGTTGTCCCGATACTCTACCTTTAAAGGCTCCTGCCCAATCGCCTTTTGTACCTCTGCCAGCATCTTGTCTGTGTTGGCACGGTCGTTCACATCCAGGATTCCAAATTTATACTCCTTTGTGTCGTAAATGCTCTGTGCCGGGTCATCTTTCATTACAATACAGGAAATCTGATCCACCTTCACCTGCTGATCCGCCATCTCATCAATCGCCGAGTAGGTATTGATACAGTAGTAACCGCCTCCGGCGTAAAACAAACAAATCACAACACAAAGAATCCGCCCAATGATACGGCTCTTGTCTGTCATCTGGCTAATGACCGCATAAGCAAGGAAAAACACACAGACTCCGATCAACGCCACCATATATTTTGTCGAAAAGAGGTCGACATAAAAAGCTATCCCAATCAGCGCTGCGCTCACCAACAGCTGTATCACAAGAAAAACAATACTTATCTTTCTGCTCAACAAAGTTTTCAAGAAACATCCCTCCACATTTTTTCTTCACCCGGCTGCTTTTAAATGATACCGCCAGGCTGTCAGTATTTTCCCAGATCCTTCCATAAGAACCCAGAACATTTTTATTATATACCAAAAAGATCAAAAAATCAATTCCAAAAGTCGTAATGTGGCATTTCCATCCAATTTATCGAACATCTGCTCGGTAAAGGCAGCCGCCTTGTTCTCTTCTACCCTTTTCAGGCACTCCAGTACCTCTTCTGTACTCTGCACAACGTTTCCCGGCACAAAGCTGCGGTAATCCCTGTAAAAACTTCTTCCCTCTTTTTCAAACCGTTCCAGATCATAGGCATAAAAAATCATCGGTTTATTGCGGAGACAGTACTCAAACACAATGGAAGAATAGTCCGTAATAAGCACGTCCGCTGTCGCCAGCAGCGTCGTAACCCCCGGATATTCAGAGACATTTATAATATTATCCCATCTATCCTCTTCCCATGAAATCTTTTGTGCCACATGAGGATGCAGACGAATCAGAAGCACATCCTCTGAACCCATTTGATCTGACATTTTCAGAAGATCCAAATGGATCTCCGGCGAGTCCACCTCACTATCCCGAAAAGTGGGGGCATATAAAATGCAGCGTTTTCTCCGGACCTGCGGGTACTGGTCCAGAAACTGTCCTCTCTTTTTCTCCAAAAAACCCGGATCCAGAAGAAGATCTGTCCGCGGCAGTCCGATAGGATAAATCTTTTCCTCGCTCACTCCAAAGGCACTGGAATATTCATCCACCACCTCCTCAGAGTTTACAATCAGATGGGTAATGTTCTGGTTCGCGCGGTACTCCAGTCTCTCCAGATCCCCCGTATTAACATCCTGACCAAATTTTTTTATGGTTCCGGTCCCGTGCCAGAGCTGCACGACTTTTACCGATTCAGGAAAGTGAATATACGCCATAGGCAGAAATTCATTATCCAGAAATACATAGGAAGCCGTGGCTAGGTGATATGCTTTTCGGACAAAAAAGTTTACCGGGTCCGTGATCCGGTCCTCTCTCGTAAACCAGACCAGGCGGTATCCTTCCCCTCTCTGCTGGATCGCCTCCGCGGCGATTCCTATATTCCCCTCCGAACTGTCATCATGGGTGGCCACAAGAAATATCTTTTTCCGGTCTCTGGGAAACAGGCGGGACAGATAGTAGAACACCGCAAATAATAAATAACCTGCTTTTTTAATCATTTTCTTTACTAAATCCCAGATCTTCCTTTATCTTTGACGTAGAGATCCCCTCTGTTCTCGGAAGATAAACCACATCACAGTATTCTTTCAGAAAATCAAATTTCCCTTCCCAGTCGTCTCCCATCACAAATACGTCCACATTATTGTTCACCACATCATCGATCTTCTGCTCCCAGGTATATTCTGGCAGCACCTCATCTACGTACTTGATCGCTTCGAGTATAATCTTGCGGTCCTCAAAAGAATGATATGCCTTTTTTCCTTTTCCCGCATTGAATTCATCACTGGAAACCACTACAATCAGATAATCCCCCAGCGCCTTGGCGCGGCGAAGCAGATTGATGTGCCCCACATGAAGCAGATCATACGTACCATAAGTAATTACCTTTTTCATTTTATCCTCCATTCTGCGTATCTAAACTAACAATCATCCAAAATTCTCAATCATCCCGTTCCATACCGAGTTTTTCGTCATACAGATCCACCACATCCTCCACATCGCCCTGGGCAATCAGCCTGCCCTGCTCTAACAGGATTCCCTTATTGCACATCCGCAATACCTGATCCGTGGAATGGGATACAAAAAGCACTGTCACGCCCTTGTCAAACATGCTCTGGATACGTGCCTCACATTTTTTCCGAAAACGCTTGTCGCCCACACTGAGCACCTCATCCAATATGAGTATCTCCGGCTCCACCACGGTAGCGATGGAAAATCCGAGTCTCGACTTCATTCCCGACGAATAATTTTTTACCGGAACATCGATAAATTTACCCAATTCTGAGAACTTAACGATCTCATCGTATTTTTCCTGAATAAATTCTTTGCTGTAGCCCAGCACCGCACCGTACAGATAAATGTTTTCCGCCCCGGTATACTGTTTGTCGAAACCGGCTCCCAGCTCCAGAAGCGGCGCAATCTTTCCATAGCAGTCAACATTTCCCTCCGTGGGCTTGAGCACTCCCGCGATCACCTTTAACAGTGTGCTCTTACCGGCGCCGTTTAATCCGAGGATCCCCACCCGGTCCCCCCGCTTTATCTCAAAATCCACATCCTTGAGCGCCCAGAATTCCTGATACATCAGCTCTTTTTTCATCATCTTTATAATGTATTCTTTAATGTTATCTACTTTCTGGGAGCTGAGATTGAATTTCATGCTGACATGATTTACTCTCAGGGCCAGATTCTTCTTCGCCATTGCTCTTCTTCCTTCCGTTCGTTGATTACTCATCATATATTTAAAATAAAAGTATCCTGTTTGCGGTAGAATAGAAACATCCCGATACCGATCAGCACCGCGCTTACCCCAAAGGTATAGGCAAGCATGGTCATATCAAAGGGTTGTCCAAACAAGCTTCGCCTGAAATTGTCAATAATGCCAAATAACGGGTTCAGCTTAACTACCTTTCTCGTCGTATCTCCCAGACTGCTGGCAAAATAGAAGATCGCACTGCAGTACATTATAAGCATCAGCATAACGCTCCATAAATATTCAATATCCCGGAAAAATACACATAGCGTAGCCAGAACCAGTCCCGCTCCCACCGCCAGCATCAAAAGATTGATCAGCGGCACCACGGACAATAGCATGTAGCCATTCATCGGCGCTTTGTAAGATCCTGTGGCAAGGAAAAATACCATCACACACACAAGCACCACCAGGGAGATCACAAAAATCACAAAATTGGATAAAATCCCCGACAGCGGATACATGTACTTCGGCACATATACTTTTTTGATCATTCCACCATTGGCCCGGATCGAACGCATAGCGCTGTTGGTGGAAGAGGAAAAAAAGGAATATAAAAGCCGTCCTGTCAGTACATATACTGGAAAGGGCACCCCCCTAAAAGCGGGATCCTGTCCCTTTCTCCCCAGCATCGGTCCAAATACCACGCTCAGCACGATCATCACCAGCAACGGCTCGATCAGCGTCCACATGATTCCCAGATAGCTTCTCCGGTATTTGAGCTTGATGTTTTTCTTCGCCAGTTCCCCAAGCAGATACCGGTATTTGTTAAAGTTCTTAATCACCTGCGACATAATATTATGGTCCTCCATCTGTGCTGGAGCCTTTTTCCCATTGGCTCCATGCCATCTCTGTGTCAAACTTATTTTTTAATCATTTGATTATATCATTACTCGGCTAGATTCGTCAACTTTTTTGTAAATGCTGGAATTTCCGTTCCTATCTATATAGTATGCCCAATAGAACGAGCTTTACGATATGCCGTCACACTTTCAATGATCGTATCACAGTATCCACATTCTTTCTTTGTAAATTAGAATGATAAGTATTAAATAAATCATCGCTTTTTAAATGATATTTGATGATGTGTTCTGCCAAACATTTACTCAGTCCTTTTTTATTTTCTTATGTGGAGGTGCGGATAAACGGCATATTAGAAATAAAATAAGATGCAATCGAATATGTGAGAGACCACCCTCCTTTTGTAATACTTCCCACTAGAATATTGGCTCCTTCTCTAAAACATTCCTTGATTATATACCCAATCCTTGAGAATGGGGTGTCAACTTTTTTTATACCACAT
>CAQOJF010000014.1:0-67213 GCA_948848225.1 uncultured Eubacterium sp. | reverse complement strand
TATCCATCGGTATGATTGCCTTTTCGGGTTTTCTTGGCGACTTGTGCGGTCTGAAGCGATGGCAGATGATCGCTGTGGAACTTCTGTTCATGTTCCTTGTCTCGGCGGTTTTGCAGCATTTCTACAAAAAGGGAGAAGCGAAGCTATCATGAAAGAATTCATATTGATTGTTGACGATGATAAAGACATCCGCAGGCTTCTGGGCATCTATCTGGGCAATGAGGGCTACCGTTACCTTGCCTGTGAAAATGCAGCGCAGGCACTGGATATTCTGAAGCACTATCAGGTTGATCTGATCCTGATGGATGTGATGATGCCGGAAATTGACGGTATCAGCGCCTGTCTGCGAATAAGGGAAAGAAGCAAGATGCCGATTATATTTATGTCGGCGAAAACGGAAGATATAGATATAATACAAGGTCTCACGGTGGGAGGAGACGATTACGTGACGAAGCCTTTTAAGCCCATTGAGCTTCTCGCCCGCGTCAGAGCCCAGCTCCGCCGCTATAAACAGTACAATGAAACGGAAAAGCTGACGCACACGCTCCAGACGGAGGATCTGACGGTGGACATGGAAAGCCGTCAGGTATGGGTAAGCGGACGAGAAGTGAAGCTGACGCATAAGGAGTATGACATTCTGGAATATATGCTGCGAAACAAGGGGCAAGTGCTGACCATGGCGCAGATTTATGAAGCGGTATGGCATGAAGAATTTTTCTGTTCGGAAAATGCGGTGATGATGCATATTGCCAATCTCCGCAATAAACTGAACTGGGATAATGTACATTCGGATTTTATCAAAACCTGTTGGGGAAGAGGATATCAGATATGATGCTATCAAAGATAATTCCAAACTATATTTTAATCAATGGCATTGCCATCGGAGGAACGGTTTTCGTGATTTTACTGGTATACAGAAAACTGTCCTCCTCATTCCCAAAACGCCTCACGGCATATTTTGAGCGATTCTACTGCGGAGACCGGGCCAGAAGCACCCCCCAAAGCTCCGGGCTGGGGCTTGCCATTGTAAAACGCATCGTGGAACTCCACGGGGGCGAGGTCGATGCATCGTTACTGGGACAGGAACTGTCCGTCCATCTGTTTCTCAAATAAAAGAAAAAGCGCCATTACTGCCCAAAGTGCAAACAGGAAACGCTCATCAACACAAAAAATTTACAGATAACCATCATCCAAAAGCAAAAACACTAATCAAACTATGTAAGCCGCCGATCATTTGCAGGCATATATGGATTATCTCAGCTTTGGCGGGACAAATCCCGATGGCACAACAGCAAAGGCGGACACGCCGATGTAGCTCGACGGTGCCAATTTGAACCCTGTTTCGTACTGCGCTAGCAGCAAAATAGCGTTGTTGCTTTCATTCGATGATGCCACCACATCACCTCATTCAAGCGCCTAGCTATTTTGCTGCTATCACAATCCGAAATCTTCGACCTCCGCTTGTGATTTTCCAATTTACAAGGAAATGGAATGAAACGTACTGGGGGTACGTTGATTGACGTTGACGTAGCAAATTGGAAAATCACAAGTCGGAGGCAGGGTTCAAATTAGCGCCATCGAGCTAAGTACCACGATGAACATTTACGCTCACGCTAAAAGGAAAGCGAAGCGTACTTCCGCAAGGTTGCTGGATAAGGTAGTCGGCGGGGAATAAAAATTTGCCTTTGTTTCGGCTCGTAAGGGCAAAAATAAGGACAGATACATATTTTGATTATGAATACGAAAAACCTCCAAAAGAAATGTTTTATTCATGGGCTTTTGTGAATGGATTAAGACAAATTAAGTTTCAGCAAAAAAAATGACAACCCCTATTTCCATAGTGAAGCAGATGCAGTATCTAAAGTTGGATCGCAACGATTTATGTAAAAGGTTATAAAAAATGCCATCGACTTTTGTTACATTGTGACAATTTACAAAAGACAAAATTGGTGATATGATAATGCCATTCCACCAAAAAAGAAAGAAGGAAGTGATGGATTGAAAGTTGCTTTTTGGAGCAATTCGCCGGGTAAATCCGGGGTTACAGGCAATCTGTCCTGTATCAGTATCCTATCGGCTATGATTCAGCCGTCTAAAATGGTTCTCTTTGAGAATCATTCTAACATCAATAATCTTGGTAGTATGTTTCTAAATCAAAATTCCTATGACAAACTAAAAGAAGAAAATTCATATTTTGTAGAAAATGGGCTGGGCAGAATTTTAAACTGCTGTGATATGGGAGATGCCATGAGTTCTGGTATCGTACTCCGCACATGTCTGTCCGTGTTTGACCAGAGAGTGTTTTATCTCCCACCAGGGGGCATGAACCGGGATCTTCTGGAGTTTCGACTGAACCGGCATGCAGAAAATGTGATGGATCTGCTGGAACAGGTTTGTGGTACCGTATGTGTGGATCTCTCTTCATCATCTCTTGAAAGTTCCAGGAAAATCTTAAAAGAAGCGGATCTGATCGTAGTCAATCTGTGTCAGAATGATCAGCTTCTATCTCACTTTTTCAGAAATTTCTCAGAAATAAGAAAAAAAGCATTTTATATTATAGGAAATTATGATCCGGAATCAATTATCAGGAAAAGCGATATCGTAAGACGCTTTGGGATTTCTGGAAACATGGTCGGTACGATTCCGTATAACCGGAGATTTGCGGATGCATTGACAAAGGGAAATGTGGTCACTTATTTATTAAAAAATTTCTCCTGTGGGGCGGACAACATAAATTATGAGTTTATTTCCGCTGCCAAAGAGACGGCATGTCTGTTTGAGCAGGTAAAGGAAGCATACAGCAAGGAGAAAATAGGGGGTGAAGGCAGTGAAAAGAAGGGGGATCCTTCTCATGCTGTTTCTTCTGGCGGCAACAGCGTTTCTGATACCAGAGAGGGCGGATGCGGCCATTACCAGACGGGTAGAAACTCTCAAGGAACTGGAACAGGCGCTGGCACAGAGTGGTGAGACAGTTATCCTTTTGAAAAAAGATATTATGGTCAGCAGGATGCTGCGGGTAAAGGGAAAAAAGACGATTGACGGGGATTCCAGATACCAGATTCGGAGAAAGACAAAACCTGTCTACAAGGGAACTCTGCTCTGGATGCAGGGGGAACGTCTCAGATTGGAAGGAGTAACGTTAAATGGCAGCGGCCGGAACAGCAGTGTCAGTGGTGATATCAATGGGAGACTGCTGGAGACCGTATCGGGAACGGTGCTGCTTGAGAAGAAAGCCAGATTATGTGCCAATTATAACCTGACATCCTTTACGGATGGTGGAGGTGGAATCACCATTCATTCTGGGGGAAAGGTGGTTATGAGAGAGGGCAGTGTGATCTCTGATAATCTGTCTATAACCGGCGGCAGCGGTGTTCGGGTCGAGAAGGGCGGAAGTTTCGTGATGGAGGGTGGAACCATCCGAGACAATGCGGTGACCGGACAGAAGACAGGCTCTGATTTTGATGGACGGGGCGGCGGCATACACAACCGGGGAGAGGTTTGGATTCAGGGCGGCGTCATTGCAGGAAACATTGCCAGGGGATACGCCAGAGGTGAGAATGCTGGGGGATTTGGCGGCGCTGTTTACAACCAGAACCGATTGCGAATCACAGGCGGGATCATTCAGAACAATCAGGCATCCTTTGCCGGAGGAGCTGTTTATACAAATGAGGAGAGCCGGGTGTCGTTGGAGGGTGGTGAGATCTGTGAGAACCGGGCAGAAGACCAGAGAGGTGGAGGAATTTATATATCCGCTTCCTCAGAGGTTAGAGTGTCAGGGGGGAAGATCTGGAATAACACTGCGAGGCATGGAACCCAGATCTTTCTAAGTAGTACCTCTTCCGGAATTCTGACCGTCTCTGGCGGAAAAATCAGCGGAGCGGGAACAGCGGTATGGAATAATGGGGCCAGTGTCATAGTTACAGGCGGTGAGATCCAGAGCAGTGATTGTGGATTGAGAAATCTGGGGGTCAGTCAGATCCGGGGTGGAAGCATCTCAGGAGGTGAAAAGGGAATTTTTCACGATGGAGGAAGGGTGTGTTTGTCTGGAAATATACAGGTAAACCGTATTCTGATAGCAGAGGAGCAGTATGTTACAGTGGATCAAAAGCTCCAGATCCGGGGAGGTTGTGAGCTTGTGCCGGAAAGTTATCAGGAGGGAAAGCTGCTGGTACGCATTACATCGGACGAGCAGGAAAGGGAAGTGCGGAAGAATTTTTCGTTGAAGAAGCGAAAACGGTTTATCCTGGAAGCAAAATCAAGAGGGTTGTATATTGGAAGGGAAAAGTATGTGATTAAATTTGCCGCCAACGGTGGTGTGGGGGAAATGAGGGAACAGAAGGTTTATGTAGATGAGACCGTATCACTGGTTCCCTGTACATATAGAAGATCCGGTTATGGGTTTGTGGGGTGGTCCGCGCAGAGGGTATCGAAGGTGACTGATTCGGAGCTGATCCAATGGAAAGACAAAGGATTGGTGAGAAATCTGGCAGAGGATGGGGAGAGTATCCTGCTGTATGCACTGTGGGTAAAAGCCCCGATGTTTTCCGGGGGAGAAGCAGAACTGGTATTCTACGAGGAAGAGCAGGTGGATCAGGAGATTATGCACTATGGCATCCGGGCAGAGGACGAGTTAGAGGGAGACCTGACGGGAAAGATCCGGGTGGAAAAGATTATTTTACCAGATTTTAGGGAATTAAAGGGAGCGGACAGGCTCCCAACGGATACCGCTCATCTCGGAAAGGGAAGTATTGTTTTGTCAACAGCTAATTCCTTCGGGGTTTCCAGCCAGTGGATCCAGAGATATGAGGTGATTCCTAATGTGGCACCAGAGTTGGAAGTGTCGGACCGATATTATTTTGTGTCTGAGATTTCAAATGTTCAAGAAGAGGAAATTCGTCAGGATTTTCGGAGAAGTATCCGATTTCGAGATGACACAGAGACACAGGAGCAGTTGGAGCACTGCCTGGAGATCTCGTGGGAGAAGCTGGATTTTGGGAGAGCAGGCAGTTACCAGGTGTATGTTAGGATTCGTGACCAGTTTGGAAACCGCTTTTATATGAATCCGGAAGAAGAAAGAAGATATGGGCGGGGAAAGTTGAGCGAAAAAAGGTTTATTGTTCATGTGGTGGATCGGGAAAATGACAGTGCAGTTGATGAGACAGTGGGGTATGTACGTTTTATCAGCCAGGAGTATCTGGATACACTGTCTGCGGATTCTGTGTGGAAGACCGAAGAGCTCCGCAGTCTCCTGGAGGATTCTCTGAATAAAGGGCAGGAGCAGTACGAGGAGGTCTGGGTGATCACCGGAGAGAATAAGAAAAGGATCAAATCTTTTATCAGAGCCCAGGAGAACCCCTTTACCAAAGAGAGTAATAAAAATTTTATCAAAATATTTTCCGGGTTAAGGAAGAAATAAAAAGAGTTGTAATATATATGGAGGGATTTTATGACAGAATTTTTACAGGAATATGGAAAAATTATCGTGGCAGTATTGGTTGTTCTCGCTCTGGTATCGGTGGTGGTGCTGTTTCGGGAGCCGATCCAGAACATGTTTGCGGGATTATTTTCCAGTTTTTTTCAGGAAATTGAGACAGAGTCAGGTTTTACACTGCCGGGCTTTCAGGCGGGAGGGAAGAAATGAACATAGAAGATTTTGAGACCAGATTTTTACTGAGACGACAGGATTATGGAGTACTTTATCCCTATATTGTCTCAGAGGATGTGACAGATATCAACTGGAATGGCAGACAGCTCTGGATCGACGATCTGAAAAAGGGAAGGTATCAGGCGGGAGAGGTGTTGGCAAAGGAATTTGTAGAGCGCTTTGCATCTCTGATCTCCAGTGTAGTGAGTATACCTTTCAATAAAATGAATCCGGTGTTGGAAGCAGAGACAGAAGAACTCAGGATCAGTATCGTGCACGAGTGTGTCACAAGTTTCGGGGTGACGATCTCACTGAGAAAGATTCCGGCGGTGCGACGTATGAAAAAGGAAGAAATGATCCGGGAGGGCTACTGTGAAAAGGCAGTGGCAGAATTTTTAGAAGGGTGCATACAGGCTCATTGTAATATCGCTATATGTGGAATGCCGGGAGCCGGCAAGACAGAACTTTTAAAGTATCTCACCCGGTTTATTCCAGATTCAGAACGAGTGATAACCATAGAGGATACATTAGAGATTCATTACGGTAAAATTAATCCCAGAAAGGATTGTGTGGAGATGAAGGTGGCGGAAAATTTTACTTACACGGCGGCGATCAAAGCCTGTCTTCGCCAGCTTCCCCGGTGGATCATTCTTTCGGAGGCAAGATCGGAGGAGGTTCGTTATTTGATGGAGAGCTTAAGCACAGGAACATACGGGCTGACTACGCTTCACACCGACGACGTCAGAAATATCCCGGACAGGATCAAAAATATGGCAGGCGGGGATATGGGCAGAGAGCGGATTCTGAATGATGTCTACCGGTTTATCAATATCGGTGTACTGGTAAAAAGTATCATAGAAGAAGAGGGAAGGATCATCAGGAGGATCGAGCAGATCTGCGCATTTGACAGAAGAGGGGAAAACTATTTAAAAAGTGTTAATGATATCACCTTGCTTGTGGATCACGGAGAGATGACCGGAGAAAAACTGCCCTTGAACCTGGCAAGAAGGTTTCGGGAACAGGGAATATGCTCTATATTTCAGCCGGAGGTGGGGGAATGAAGCGGGGGCAGAGTTTGTTTGTATTTTTAGCCGCCGCTGGAATTCAGCTGGTTATAGGGTGGATTTATGGTCTGAGTACATGGCTTATCATATGTTTGACTGTTGGCGGCTGTCTGGCATTGAAAAGAATTCGTTTCCACATCCACCGGGAGAAAGAATTTGAACAGGAGTATGGTCAGGTGGTGACCTATCTCGAACAGCTGCTGTGTTCTTACCGCAGGCTGGGACATACAGGCAGGGCGATGGAGGACTGTAGTTCCCTCTTTGAATCTAACAGCCGAATGGGCGGGGCGATCCAAAGGGCAAGACATATCTTTTTGACGGGAGAGGGTGTGGAGGATGGAGCCATCTTAGAGGCGGCATTTGCAGAGATTGAAAAGGAATATGACAGCCGGAGAATGAAGATCATACATACTTTTTTGTGCAATGGGGACCGCACGGGAAGCGACAGCCGTGGTTCCCTGGATATTCTTCTGGAAGATTTGGAATTTTGGAAGAATCGTACTTCGATCTATGAAAAGAGAAAGAAATTTATAAAGACCGAGTGTGTGGTTGCTGCAGGGCTGGCGGCGGTATTGTGCTATATATCCCGACTACTCACGCCGGAGGAACTGGGTCTGCACATAGCAGATAATCCCATCTATCAGATGTCCACTACAGTGGTCCTTTTGGCACTGTGGTGGATGATCGCCCTGATCTATCGAAAGTTGTCAGTGAAATGGCTGGATAGCTGTAAAAACAAAGGGGAAGAGGAGGCGCGCCTGGAGAAACTATATCGGACAATAGAGAAAGATCCGGCAGCAGTGTCCGGACTGTCAACTCATGTGGCAAAAAGGGTGCTGGGAAGATATGTAAAGCAGGAGTTTCCTTACTGGCTTATGATCGTTACGCTCTATCTACAGACAGAGAGCGGTTATCAGGCGCTTAAGAAATCCATCGTACAGACAGATGGGATATTCCGCCGGGAAATAAAGATTCTGACAGAGAAAATTTACGACTCGCCGAGAGATTTGCAGCCTTACCTTGAATTTTTTGGAAAACTGGAGCTTCCGGAGATACAGACAGGAATGAAAATACTTTATTCTGTCAGTACAAATGGTTATGAAGATTCCAGACGGCAGCTGGACTTTCTGGTGGCGCAGAACAACCGTCTGATGGATCGAAGCGAGGTTTTTATCCAGAACAATAAAATGGCGGGGATGGGGCTTTTAAAACAGCTTCCGATGGTACTTTCCAGTGTTAAGCTGCTGTTGGATCTGATTCATTTGCTGACGATGACCATGGGAAGATTTCAAAATTTGTATTGAGCAGGCAGTCTGCGGAAAGGGGAAAGCAATATGGATGAATTGATCGAGGAATTTGGTGAGACAGTGACCACTACACTTCTGGGCATGGTTTTAATATACGTGTTTACGATGATATTGGAGATGGTGTTATGAGTGAGATGATCAAAGAATATGGCAGGGTTATTTTGTGTGCGCTGGAGTGTGGGTTTGTGACAGGGTTAATCGGTTTTCTTTTTGTGAAGATTACACAATTTATGCTATATTATGCGGAACGTATGATGGGGGGATAAAATGCAGCTTTTTATATCAGAATATGGAAAAATAATATTGGCAGCAATGACGTCCTTTTTTATCGTATCTGTCATACTTTTGTCCTTTTTGGCGGGTTGGCATAGGGCAGGAGGAGTTTCTGACAGTGTAAAGACAGATTTTTCTTCCAATGAGGAAAGACGTACTCCTCCGGTATTATATGTTAAAGATTTTAAGGTGAAAAGCGGGGAAAAAGTGGATTTTGGAACATACCTCTCAGCGTGGGATTTTGACCGGAGGGATCTCTCAAACTCTATTCAGGCAGCTGAGATAGATACGAATGGAAAACGTATCTCGGCATATAAAAACATACTTGGAGAAAATGAGGAAAAGAGCTGGGGGTCTCCAGGGATCTACCGTTATCTTGTCCGTGTTCAGAGTCCAGTTACCGGGAAGGTGATGAAAAAAAGACTTCTGGTACTGGTGGATTACGGCGAGATAGCGGGAAGTGGCAGAAACTTGCCCTGCGGAAATGAGGAAAATTATGAAAATGGTGATTGAGCATTTTATAACATTTTTGCTTTTGTTGATATTTATATGGATCGGAATCGCATATATTATACAAAATGTATTGTACTCCAGTGCCAGAGAATTTCACGGAAGCGTAGTGACGCAGGTAGAAAACAGTTATTTTGACGTAGATGTTATCGAAGACTGTAAAAGACGGGCGGAGAAGGCGGGATATGAACTAAAGGTTCAGGTGTACGGGGTGGAAAATAGGAAGGATGCCAAGATCACTCTTGGATTCCGGTATGTCATACCGCTGGCAGGAATCGTAAAAAAATATGAGATAGAGGGATATTCAAGATGAAATCAGTCATAGTTTCTTCAGTATGTATCAGCGCCATCCTTCTGGTGCTGGCAATTCATACCATAATTGATGGTAAGACGGCAAATTTGCAGGAATTGGAAGATTCCCTGGCAGTGTCGGTGTCACAGACGATGAAAGAAGTAATGGAACAGGAGAGTTTTGGGATTCAGGATAAAAATGAGTTTATCGCTGCGTTTCTTCAAGCCCTGGTTATGAGGACAAATTCCGATGTGGATATGACTGTGAATGTCATATCTTCTGACATGGAGCAGGGAATTATGGACATTGAAGTGGTAGAAAAAATTTCTTTTCTTAAAATGGAAGAAAAAGAAATTAAAGTGAGAAAAACGGTGATCTTTGAAAAAAAAGAGCATTCTGATCTGGTTTTGGCGCTGTCGAGCTGACAGCCATACCAGATCAGATATGCTCATAACGAACACAAGGGTTAAGTTGTACCAGATCATTCTTCCTCTTCTTCCGGTTGAGGATGAATCAAGATATGAACCTTGTCGATGCGGTTTTTTTCTGCTTCCAGTACCGTATATACGGCATAATCATCCTTTGCACATTCTCCAGGATTTGGGAAATGCTCCAGAAGTTTAATGATATGGCCGGAGATAGAATCGTATTCATCGGATTCCAACGGTATACCTAAAAGCTCATTCACATCATCCAGTGGGGTAGATCCGAGAAGAATGTATTCATTTTCAGAGATATTCTGAATCTCGTCTTCCTCATCTTCATCATATTCATCACGGATTTCACCTACGATTTCTTCTACCAGATCCTCCATCGTGATCAGACCAGAGAGAGCGCCATACTCATCCAGGACAATGGTCATCGGAATGGATTCCTTACGCATTTCCATAAAGAGCTCCGACACATTTTTGTACTCATAGGTAATATGTGCATCCCGGATCAGGTCTTTCAGGGAAAAATCATTTTTATCCCCTTTATAGAACACAAAATCTTTTAAGTTTATAATGCCCACGATGTTGTCTATGGTTTCGTCATAGACAGGCATGCGTGCAAATTTGCTTTCCGTAAATTCCGAGAGGAGTTCATCATAAGAGATCGAAAGCTCCACCATACAGATATCCAATCGTGGAATCATGACATCCTTTGCGATGGAATCACCAAAATCAACGATATTGGTGATCATTTTCCGCTCTTCACTCTCGATGACACCCTCTTCGTGGCTTACATCCACAAAGGTACGAAGCTCATCTTCGGTAATTCCTTTACCAGCTCCGCTTGTGTCCACGCGGAGTATAAAAAGGAAAAATACTACAAACTTATCAATGACAAAGATAACAGGAGTTAAAAGCTTTGTCAGGAGTAATATGGACCGACTGAAAGCAAGCGCCATTTTTTCGGCATTGATCGTTGCCATGGTTTTGGGCGAGATCTCACCAAAGATGAGGATCAGGAAAGTCAGTATTCCGGTAGCGATACCGGCGCCCAGACTGGTATTGTTCTCAAGTCCCATCTGTCTGCAGATGGAAAAGGCAAGAGAAGTTGAAATTGACGATGCCGAAAGGTTTACCACATTGTTGCATATAAGAATACAGCTCAGCATTTTTGACGGGTTTTCAAGAAGTTTTAACACCCTCATCGCCGCTTTGTTCTTTTCTTCTGCCAAAGCTCGCATTCTGAGTTTGTTTGAAGTTGTCAGTGCCGTCTCTGCCGACGAAAAGAAGGCAGATAAAAGCAGCAAAATAAATATGATAACAATGTTTAGCACGATAGAATTTGTCGCGTCACCGGGCTCCAAAAAAAATCACTCCAATCAAAATAAAATAAAAAGTATGGTACCATTGTATTTGAAAATACAAGATTTGTCAAATTAACTTAATGCTTGACGTTTTCTCGCCATTTCATCGCTGTCCAGATATTCGTCATAAGTAGTAACCTTATCAATCATTCCATTCGGAGTGAGTTCAATGATACGGTTTGCTATGGTCTGGATAAACTGATGGTCCTGGGAAGTGAAAAGGACAATTCCAGGAAACTTGATTAGTCCGTTGTTGACAGACGTGATGGATTCCATATCCAGATGGTTGGTAGGCTCATCCATAATGAGGGCGTTAGCACCCAGCATCATCATCTTGGAGAGCATGACTCTCACCTTTTCACCACCAGAGAGAACGTTTACTTTTTTTAAGCCGTCTTCCCCGGAGAACAGCATGCGTCCCAGGAAACCACGGACATAGGTGGCATCCTTTTCAGGAGAATATGGCATCAACCAGTCTACGATGGTATCTGTACCTGCAAAATCCTTGGTGTTGTCCTTGGGAAAATATGCCTGGCTGGTAGTGATTCCCCATTTATAATCGCCTTCGTCCGGTTCCATCTCACCGGCAAGGATCTGGAAAAGCGTTGTGGCAGCTATCCCATAGGAGCCTACAAAAGCGATCTTGTCATCGTGTCCAACCGTGAAAGAGACATTGTCGAGCACTTTTTCTCCATCAATCGTTTTGGAAAGATTTGTTACAGTCAGAACCTCATTTCCGATCTCGCGGTCCGGTTTAAAATCTACATAAGGATATTTTCTGCTGGAGGGACGAAGGGTATCAAGCTCAATTTTTTCCAGGGCACGTTTACGGGAGGTTGCCTGTTTGGATTTGGAGGCATTGGCACTGAAACGCTGGATAAATTCCTGAAGTTCTTTGATCTTTTCTTCCTTCTTTTTGTTGGCTTCCTTCATCTGCTTGATCATAAGCTGACTGGATTCATACCAGAAATCATAGTTGCCTGCATAAAGCTGCATCTTTGCGTAGTCGATATCCACTGTATGGGTACACACTTTGTTCAAAAAATAACGGTCGTGGGAGACTACGATAATAGTATTTTCAAAATTGATGAGGAACTCTTCCAGCCAACGGATTGCATCCAGATCCAAGTGGTTGGTGGGCTCATCCAGTAAAAGGATATCCGGGTTACCGAACAGAGCTCTTGCCAGAAGTACTTTCACTTTTTCGCTTCCGGATAACTCACTCATCTGTTTGTAATGGAGTTCTGTGTCGATATTCAGTCCATTGAGAAGAGTGGCGGCATCGGATTCTGCTTCCCAGCCGTTCATCGTGGCAAAGTCTGCCTCCAGTTCGCTGGCACGGATTCCATCTTCTTCGGTGAAATCTTCTTTTGCATAAATCGCGTCTTTTTCCTTCATAATATCATAGAGACGCTGATTTCCCATGATGACAGTGTCCAGAACAACGCAGTCATCGTATTTGAAATGATCCTGTTCCAAAACGGAAAGACGTTCGCCCGGGGTAGTAATGATCTCACCCTGGGTAGGTTCCAGTTCGCCGGAGAGAATTTTTAAAAAGGTAGATTTGCCGGCGCCGTTGGCGCCAATGATACCGTAGCAGTTCCCCTCGGTAAATTTTATATTCACTTCTTCAAAAAGCGCTTTTTTGCCAAAACGCAGTGTTACATTGCTAGCCTGAATCATTTTTTTCCTCCATCGCAATTCTTTATATATTTTACATTAACACTCACTATTTTACTAGAAAACTGTGATTTTGCAAGCGTTTTTGTAATATTTGCGATTCTTTTTCACTTGTGATTGCATTTCAACTATGCTAAAATAAGGCTGTGGCAGTCAGTAGAATAACAATTAAGGATGACAGAATGGATGAATACGATTGAAAATGGACAATTTACGATAAAAAAAGCGAGTAATGTAAGAGAGGGAGTTTTTCTGTCGGAATCCAGGAAAAGTGCTGAGATCACGATCTGGTGCAGGGATGCAAAGACATGCAGGCTCTGCCTGTATGAAGAAAATAAGCTGCGGCATAAGATACCGATGTTTTCCATGAAGGAAATGGGAGCGCCGGATCTGTTCAGTGTGCGGTTGGAGGGACAGGAATTAGCAGATTTTTTAAATCGTTTTGAATATACTTTTGAGGCAGACCGACGGATTGTAAACGATCCATTTATGCGTGCTACGGCCGGGAGAGAGGTATTTGGTAAAAAACCGGGGAAGCTCAGAGGAAGGTTTTGCCTGGAAGCCTTTGACTGGAGTGGTGAAAACAGGGTTTCCATCCCTTACGAGGATATGATTTTGTACCAGTGTCATTTGCGGGGCTACACGAAGCACAGCAGTTCCGGGGTGAAACATCCGGGAACCTTTGCTGGGTTTTGTGAAAAGATACCTTATATAAAAGAACTGGGGGTCAATACCATATTATTTCTTCCCCTTTATGATTTTAATGAGCGGATGTATTTAGATGAGAAAAAGATTAATTATTGGGGATATACTGGAGATGCCTGTTATTTTGCCCCCAAAGCCTCCTATGCGGTGGATGGTGCGGATGCTGTGGGAGAAATGAAGCAGATGATAAAAACACTGCATCAAAACGGAATGAATCTTTTTCTGGACATGCATTTTGTGGATCGTTCGCCTGAATTTATACTGAGATGTCTGGTATACTATGTGACAGAATTTCATGTGGATGGTTTTCTGGTCAATTCAGATGTGGTCTCAGAAGAGTGGCTTTTGGCAGATCCATTTCTTCGGAATTGTAAATTTTTAAGTAGTGATTGGAAAAGGGCAGAACGGGTAGGCGGTGAGAGGAAGTTTGCCCGGTTTAATGATGAATATATGACCGTGGCAAGGCGGTATCTCAAAAGTGATGAAGGGCAGGCGGGAGATTTCTACCAGTGTTTCCGTAAGGATGAAAAAGAGTTGGGCCGGATTCACTATATTACACAGAAAAATGGGTTTACTTTGCGGGATCTGGTTTCTTATGACGTGAAGCACAATGAGGCAAATGGAGAGAGGAATGCGGACGGAACGGAATTTAATTACAGCTGGAATTGCGGACAGGAAGGAGTGAGCCGCAAAAGAGTGGTAAACCAGATGCGGTTGCGGCAGACAAAGAATGCGCTTTGTATGCTGTTTCTCGGACTTGCCACACCGATGCTTTTAGCAGGGGATGAGTTTGGCAGATCCCAAAAGGGAAATAATAATGCCTATTGCCAGGATAATGTTTCTACCTGGCTGGACTGGAGTCTGATTGAAAAAAATCAGCAGATTTATAAATTTTGTCACCAACTGATTCAGTTTCGTAAAGAGCATCCACTCTATCAGCGCCAGGAGGTTCTGAGTGGGATGGATACGCTGGGAGTAGGGGCGCCGGGGGTATCCTGCCATGGGATTGAACCTTGGGAAGCAAATTTTTCTTATTACAGCAGGGAAGTTGGGATTTTGTTCTACGGCACTTATTTTGGTGGAAAATCCTTATATATTGTGTTTAATTTTCACTGGGATGCCCATGAGTTTTATCTTCCGGTGATCAATGAGACAAAAAAATGGAATGTGATCCTGGATACGGATGAAGAAAAGCAGAAAAAAAATAATTTGAAAAAATACATGGTATCACCGCGATCTGTGGTAGTATTTGAAAGCGCAGAATAACATCATAAAGAAAAGCGCCAGATTATGGGGTTCTGACGCTTTTCTCTGTCCGACTGCATGGTCGGACGATCATTCCGGGTTGCAAGCGTGACGCTGTAGGTTACATAAAGTTGTGGTCGGCAGCGATCGGGTCAAACAGATCCAGTTTACAATGTTTGTTCTCTGAGAAGTGTTTGCAGGTCGTACAGGAAACCTCCACGTCACCAGATTTATTGGTACACTTACAGCAATCCTTTACGGCATAAGAACTGCAGTTTTTGGCTACATTTTTATAGGTTGATTCACTTGCTCTCATGGTGTTTTCTCCTTTCTGTATATAAGTCTGTCTATAAGATTATGACGTTGAATACGTCAAAAATATTGTCTCCAAAAACAATAAATTTATTCGGGATCAATGAGGTGTGCAACAATGCAGATATTTAAAATAGAAGATGTAAGAGAGTTTATGGCAGTTCTTTTTTTAAAGGAAAATTTTGATAAATTTTGCGTTGGGACGATGGACATCAAGACTTTTGTGACCATATCCGTCAAGGGAAATCTGTTGGCAGACTGGCTGACGCAGGAAGAAAAGGAGGTCTATGGCAGTAAGGAGTATGTACCTTGGAAACTTCTGCGTCCACTGGCATTTTCCATGATCAAAGGAGAACAAACACCCCAGTTGCTGCGAATCCAGTTTGTTCATTATATGAATAATGGTGATTGCGGTGGGCTCAGAGTTCAATATGAGAAAAAGGAGCTTTATTGTATCAGCAGTTATACGTCGGCAAACTTTACTCTGGATAAGAGCAGCGAACAACTGTGGGACGAGCAATGCTCAGAATTTTTACATAAAAACGGGATTGTTAGCACTCGCCTTTAATGAGTGCTAAAAAGTTCTTGACATCTTTACTTTTCTGTACTATCATTAGTTTTATACAGAAATTTGCAGAACAGGAGAGTGAAAAAGATGAATAAAGAACAGGGCAGCTTAGCGATCAATTCTGAAAATATTTTTCCCATTATTAAAAAATGGTTGTATTCCGATCACGATATTTTTATCCGTGAACTCGTAAGCAATGGATGCGATGCCATTACAAAGCGGAAGAAGCTGGATATGATGGGTGAGACGTCTCTTCCGGATGAATACAGAGAAAAAATTGAAGTCTTTGTAAATGCTGAAGAAAAGACGATCCGTTTTGTGGATAATGGTCTTGGTATGTCGGCGGATGAGGTAAAGGAGTACATCAACCAGATCGCATTTTCTGGTGCGGCAGATTTTCTTGAAAAATATAAAGACAAGTCCAGCGAGGACCAGATCATTGGTCATTTTGGTCTTGGATTTTATTCTGCTTTTATGGTGGCAGATAAAGTGGAGATCCATACAAAGTCATACCGGGATGATGAAAGCGCGGTGCATTGGGAATCAGACTGCGGTACGGAATTTGAGATGGATAATGGTACAAGGGAAGAGACTGGAACGGAGATCATTCTTCATCTTAACGAGGACAGCTATGAATTTTCCAATGAATACAGAGTTAAGGAAGTACTGGACAAATATTGTTCCTTTATGCCGGTAGAGATCTTCTTGACTAATGAGAATGCAGAACCCCAGTATGAGACGATCCCCAGTGAAGAGGTGACAGAAAAGGATACGGTCATCGAGGAGATCGTGGAAGAGCCAAAAGAGAATGAGGAAGACGGCGACGAAAAGAAAGAGCCAGTGAAGAAGACAAAGATCCTTAAGCGTCCCGTTTCCATCAGTGATACCCAGCCGCTTTGGACCAAACATCCCAATGAGTGTTCCGAGGATGACTATAAGGAATTTTACCGTACGGTATTCCATGATTATAAGGAGCCGCTGTTCTGGATCCATCTGAATATGGATTATCCGTTCAATCTGAAGGGTATTCTGTATTTTCCAAAGGTAAACCTGGAGTATGAAAATGCTGAGGGCGTGATTAAACTTTATAACAATCAGGTGTTTATCGCAGATAATATCAAAGAAGTGATTCCGGAATTTCTTCTTTTGCTGAAAGGTGTCATCGACTGCCCGGACCTTCCACTAAATGTATCGAGAAGTGCTCTGCAGAATGATGGCTTTGTAACTAAGATCTCGGAGTATATTACGAAAAAAGTGGCGGATAAGCTCAGCGGTATGTGTAAGACGGACCGGGAAAACTATGAGAAGTACTGGGATGATATCAGTCCATTTATTAAATATGGTTGTTTGAAAGACCAGAAATTCCAGGAGAAGATGAAAGACTTTATTCTTTTCAAGGATCTGGATGATAAATTTATGACGATGAAAGAATATCTGGAGACGGTGGATGCACCAGAAGCAGAAGTGGTTGAGCCTGGTGAGGACACAGAGAACGCGGAACCAGAAGAGCCGCCTAAAACAACGATCTATTATGTGACGGATCTTCAGCAGCAGAGTCAGTATATCAATTTGTTCCGGGAGCAGAACATGAACGCTTTTGTTCTTACCCACAATATCGATCAGCCATTTATCTCGTCACTGGAAGCCGGAGGGGACAATGTGAAGTTTCAGCGGATCGATGCCGAGGTGACAGATGATTTCAGAGAGGATGCCAGTGAAGAAGAGCTGAAGGAGCAGACGGATGTTCTCACAGAGCTCTTCCGCAAAGTTCTGGGAAAAGAAAATCTGGAAGTAAAAGTTGAGAAGCTGAAGAATGAGAAACTATCCTCTATGATTATTGTTTCCGAGGAGACAAGACGTATGCAGGATATGATGAAAATGTACGCTATGAATGGCATGGGCGGTATGGGTGATTTTGGAGGCGAGAAGCTGGTGCTGAATGCCAATCATCCCCTTGTGCAGTATCTGTCCGAGCATAAAGAGGGAGAACATGCGGAACTTTTCTGCCGGCAGCTGTATGATCTGGCGATGATCAGCCACAAACCACTGGCAGCAGAAGATATGACGGCGTTTATCCAGAGAAGCAATGAGATTATGGAACTGCTGGCAAAGGATGAATAAAACTCAAAACGAAAACAGCATTGGTGTTAAATCGGGATAGAATGATTTGCGGGACGGATCGTATTCGTGAAACGCAAATAACAAAAAATCCCCCGGACCTGTCTAAGACAGTGTCCGGGGGATTTTGAAATTATGTAATCTGTAATTGATGACAGACCAGCAGATTATATTACAGAAAAAAACTAGCTATAAAAACACCGCAGATTACCGCGGCCACCACGAAGTAAATCACAGCATATACGATGCGGTTCGGAATAAAACGGATTCCGCAAATGATACACAAAAGAGCCAACAATACCAAGTCTACTGTATTGGTAGTAGTAATTGGAAGAATATTGTCAAGTCCCAGTACTGCCAGAGTAAGAATAGTTATGGTGATGCTAATCTGAAGAATCAATATGATACATTCTTTGATCGAGTGTTTTTGTATGAAATACCCCACACTATTTTTAAATGTATTTCCCATATCTCAGTTGTCCTCCAAAAATTCCCCCCTAAAAAATCTTAATGACTACCTTAGCTCAATGGCGTGTTATAATGAATGCCTGATTTTGTCTGTGCCCTTAAGCCAACTCTATTATACAACAGTTTCAGTTCGAATAAAATGTATATAATAAAAAAAGTTTATAAAAAAACTATAATATTGCCAAAATAGTACTTTACAAAATAGGAAAAGTCAGTTATAATATTTTAGGTCAAGTTGTTATGCTTCGATAGCTCAGTCGGTAGAGCACTTCACTCGTAATGAAGGGGTCGAGGGTTCAAGTCCCTTTCGAAGCTTATGGTGGTTACACTCTTAAACACCGCAGAATCAATGGTTCTGCGGTGTTTTTTGTTGGATGAAAGGAAAATAAACCACCGGCTATGCCTGGCTAAGCCGGTGGTCATGATTGTACTATGTGGAAATAAGAAAAAGCTGGTTGCGAAGTCAAAATATTTGGATATCGGTAGAATATTTTCTGTATCATGAAAAAATGAAGACAGGTCCTGGCAATGCCCTTTTTTCATGGAAAAATCCGGTTGTAGCGGGGTTGACAAACAACATAAGATACTGTAAAATACTGAATAACTCAAATTGTTGAGGAAAATTGAAAATATTATTTAGTCTGTCGAGACCTACATAATGCCGAGGGAGTTGGTTCATGGATCTGGCAGGCTAGGAAAAAGGAGAAATAATCATGTTAGAAAAAATGCAGGAACTTATCGCAGACCAGTTGAGCGTGGATGCAGACAGCATCACAGAGGCTTCTTCTTTCAAAGATGATTTGGGAGCAGATTCTCTGGATCTTTATGAATTGATCATGGCTCTTGAGGAAGAGTATGATGTTGAGATCCCTACAGATGATCTGGAAAGCATCAATACTGTAGGTGATGTAATTAATTTCTTAAAGGAGAAGGGTGTAGAATAATCGCTGCATCTTTTGTTTAGCCTACCCGTTTGAGCGAGTTGGGACGGGTGTGGCGGACTGCTTGCATCTTAATGTGATTTCCAAAATGTGAGAAATGGTGTGGTTGCTGATAAATGCTTATCGGCAGCCACCATTTCAAAATATGGGGATTTTAAAAATGGTTTATGGAGGAAAAAAGTTATGGGTAAGATTGCATTCGTATTTCCCGGACAGGGTGCACAAAAGGTAGGAATGGGAAAGGAATTTTATGAGTATTCTCCGATTGCAAGAAAAATATTTGATCAGGCAGGGGAAGCGGTAGGACTGGATCTGAAAGCCCTCTGTTTTGAGGAAAATGAAGATATTAATATAACAGAGTTCACCCAGGTGGCACTATTGACTACCAGTGTGGCGATCATGGAAGTTCTGAGAGACAAAGGTCTCAAGCCGGATGTGGCAGCGGGGCTCAGTCTCGGTGAATACTGTGCTCTTGTGGCAGCGGATTCCATGAATTATATCGACGCGGCGAAAGCTGTCCGCAAACGCGGTATTTATATGCAGGAAGAAGTTCCTGCCGGTGTGGGCGGCATGGCTGCAGTAATGGGATTGGATGCGCCGCAGATCGAGAAGGCGATCGAGGGCATTGACCAGGTCCAGGTGGCAAATTATAATTGTCCGGGTCAGATCGTTATCTCTGGAAAGAAAGAGGCGGTGGAAGCCGGTGCTGCGAAGTGTAAGGAAGCCGGTGCCAAGAGAACGGTTATGCTGAATGTCAGTGGACCCTTTCATTCGGATCTTCTGAAAGGGGCAGGTACAAAGCTGGAGGCTGTTCTAAATGAGATCGAGATCGGCACACCGAAGATCCCATATGTGGCAAATGTGACAGCGGGATATGTGACAGAGCAGGCGGATATTCAGCCTCTGCTGGTAAGACAGGTGTCCTCGTCCGTGCGCTGGCAGCAGTCAGTAGAAACCATGTCAGCAGACGGTGTGGATACATTTATTGAAATCGGACCGGGACGTACCCTTGCGGGCTTTAATAAGAAGATCGGGAAAGCCATTGGAAAAGAGCTGACTACATATAGTGTGGGGACGATTGCAGAGATGGATGCACTGCTTGAGACCCTGGCATAAAACGATGGAAAAGGCAGCAGCGAAGAAATGGAGGAAGAGTGAAAAATTTTTTCACTCTGCAAGTTTGTGCGCGTACGCCCAAACTTGGTAAGGCGCAAAAGGCGTGCGCGAATGGAAGGAGAAATATGTTATTAGAAGATAAGATTGCAGTAGTGACCGGGGCGGGAAGAGGTATCGGAAGAGGTATCGCCCTGGCTCTGGCCAGAGAAGGTGCCATGGTGGTCGTTAATTACAACGGTTCGGCAGACCGCGCCGCAGAGGTGGTGGATACCATCACGGCAGCCGGAGGAAAAGCGGTGTCGATGCAGTGTAACGTCAGTGATTTTGAGGCGGCAAAGGAGTTCTATGCTGGTATCGTCAAAGAGTATGGCAGAATTGATATTCTTGTAAACAATGCAGGAATTACAAAGGATAATCTCATTATGAAAATGTCAGAGCAGGAGTTCCAGAGTGTGATCCAGACCAATCTGGCGGGAACGTTCCATGGTGTTAAATTTGTGACCCGCCCGATGATGAAGCAGAGAAGCGGGCGGATCATAAATATTGCTTCTGTCTCCGGCGTGACAGGAAATATGGGACAGGCAAATTATTCGGCGTCGAAAGCTGGAGTGATCGGTCTGACTAAGGCGGCGGCGAAGGAACTGGCATCCAGGAATATCACGGTAAATGCAGTTGCACCGGGATTTGTGGATACGGAAATGACAGAGGTGTTGTCCGATTCGGTGAAGGAGGCGGCGGTAGCCACCATTCCTCTTGGAAAGTTTGGACAGGTAGAAGATGTTGCGGAGGCAGTGGTATTTCTTGCTTCGGATAAGGCAAAATACATAACCGGCCAGGTACTCTGTGTAGATGGCGGTATTGCGATGTAAAAAGATGGAAGCATTATAATTTAGGAGGATTAAATTCAATGAGCAGACGAGTAGTCATAACTGGAATGGGAGCGATCACACCGATTGGAAATACAGTTGATGAATTCTGGGGGAATGTAAAGAAGGGCGTGGTAGGTATCGGTCCGATGACTCAGATTGACACTGCCAATTACAAGGCAAAGCTGGCAGCTGAGGTAAAGGATTTTGATCCTAAGGAATACATGGACCCTAAGTCCGCAAGACGTATGGAGCGCTTTGCCCAGTTTGCAGTAGCAGCGGCAAAACAGGCCTTGGAAGACAGTGGGCTGGATATGGAAAAAGAAGATCCTTTTTTGGTTGGAACCAGTGTGGGCTGTGGTATCGGAAGTCTCCAGTGTACCCAAAGGGAGTATAAGAAGCTGTTAGATAAGGGACCAAACAGGGTATCGCCACTGATGATTCCGATGCTGATCTCTAATATTGCCGCGGGAAATGTTGCGATCCAGTTTGGTTTAAAGGGAAAGAATATCAATATTGTGACAGCCTGTGCCACAGGTACTCATTGTATTGGGGAAGGTTTCCGCTCGATCCAGTACGGTGAGGCGGATGTGATGGTTGCCGGAGGATCTGAGGCGGCGATCACCGAACTGGGAGTAGCTGGCTTTACCAGTATGACAGCGTTGTCATTTTCGACGGATCCAGCGAAGGCTTCGATTCCTTTTGATGTGGACCGCAGTGGCTTTGTAATGGGAGAAGGTGCTGGAATCGTTGTTCTGGAGGAGTTAGAACATGCCAAAAAGCGTGGCGCCAAGATTTATGCAGAGGTGGTAGGATACGGTGCTACCAATGACGCCTATCATATTACTTCGCCGGCGGAAGATGGAAGCGGTGCGGCGAAGGCGATGGAATTTGCCATCAAAGATGCAGGAATCAAACCGGAAGATGTGGACTATATCAATGCTCATGGAACCAGTACTCACATGAACGATCTTTTTGAGACAAGAGCCATCAAACTGGCTATGGGAGAAGCTGCTTATCAGTGTAAAGTCAGCTCCACCAAATCTATGGTAGGCCATCTTTTGGGCGCAGCAGGTGGTGTAGAGACGATTGCCTGTGTGAAATCGATTATGGAAAATTATGTGCATGTCAATGCAGGGTTGATCAATCAGGATCCGGAATGTGATCTGGATTGTGTGAAGGGAGAAGGAATCGAGACAGAGGTAAAGATTGCGATGTCCAATTCTCTCGGTTTTGGCGGCCACAATGCGACGCTTATTTTCAAAGATTATGAGGAGTAAATTTACATAAAAATAATTTTTTACCCGGTGGCTTCATCGAGTGAAAGAAAAGGGGAGAGGCACGTTTTTGTGCCTTTTGCCATTTTGTGACAGTCATATATTACTTGTATTTGATAAAAAATTATGATATATATTGAAGGAGGCAGACATGTTATTAGATGTAAATGGTATCAAAGAAATTATTCCACACCGTTATCCTTTTTTACTGGTGGATTGTATTGAGGAGATGGAGCCGGGAGTAAAGGCAGTAGGTTATAAAAACGTGACTGTAAACGAGCCGTTTTTTCAGGGACATTTTCCACAGAAACCAGTGATGCCGGGAGTCCTGATCGTCGAAGCGCTGGCGCAGGTGGGGGCAGTTGCCGTCCTGAGCCTGGAGGAGAACAAAGGAAAGCTGGCATTTTTCGGCGGAATTGACAAGGCGAAATTCAGAAGGCAGGTCGTACCGGGGGACAGACTGCGGCTGGAGACTGAGATCATCAAATGCAAAGGTCCGATGGGAGTCGGTAGGGCTGTGGCTACGGTGGATGGAAAGACAGCATGTGAGGCCGAGATAAAATTTATGATTGGTTAACGAATGGAGGAAAAAATGAGAGACTTTAAGCAGTGGGAAGGATTTTCAGGAAGACTTTGGAAGGAAGGCATCGATGTGCGTGACTTCATTCAGAATAACTACAAACCTTATAACGGCGATGAATCGTTTTTAGAGGGGCCGACAGAGGCCACAGATCAATTGTGGGGCAGACTGCAGGAACTTCAGAAAGAGGAACGCCAGAAGGGGGGAGTGCTGGATATGGACACAGAAGTGGTATCCTCACTGACTTCTCATGGTCCTGGATACATCAGCGAGGAGCTGAAAGATATGGAGCAGATCGTGGGTTTGCAGACAGACAAACCACTCAAACGGGCTTTTATGCCCTATGGCGGGATTCGTATGGCGGAGCAGTCCTGCACGATGTATGGTTACCAGCCGAATGAAAAACTCCATGAGATCTTTACTGCTTATCACAAAACACACAGCGACGCGGTATTTGAGGTCTACACCCCGGAGATGAAGCGGATGCGCCACAGCAAGATCCTGACCGGACTTCCGGATACTTACGGAAGAGGGCGTATCGTGGGAGATTATCGGCGTGTGGCGCTGTATGGCATCGATGCGCTGATCGAGGAAAAGGAAAAAGATTTTGCCGGCAGTGAGCGACGCAGCATGCGGAGCAAGGATTACCGTATCCGGGAAGAACTGGCGGAACAGATCAAATCCCTAAAGGGAATGAAAGCGATGGCAGAGATCTATGGCTGTGATATCTCGGAACCGGCAAAAAATGCCAAAGAAGCCTTTCAGTGGCTGTATTTTGCCTACCTGGCCGCCATCAAGACACAAAACGGCGCAGCTATGAGTGTGGGACGTGTCTCTACTTTCCTGGATATTTATATTGAGAGAGATCTGGCAAATGGCACTTTGACGGAGAAGGAAGCACAGGAGCTGGTGGATCATATGACAATGAAGTTCCGGATGGTAAAATTCGCCCGCATTGAATCCTATAACCAGCTGTTTTCCGGGGATCCGGTATGGGCAACCCTGGATGTGGGTGGTATCGGTATGGATGGGCGCTCCCAGGTGACAAAGACCTGTTTCCGGTTCCTCCATACCCTGGAAAATATGGGGCCGTCTCCGGAACCGAACCTGACGGTGCTCTATTCCTCCCATCTGCCGGAGACCTTTAAGAAATATGCGTCTTATATTTCCATCAAGACAAGCTCGGTACAGTATGAAAACGATGATGTGATGCGTCCGGTATGGGGCGATGATTACGCGGTGTGCTGCTGTGTATCAGCGACGGAGACGGGAAAAGAGATTCAGTTTTTTGGGGCGAGAGCCAATCTTGCCAAATGTCTTCTGTATGCCATCAACGGCGGCGTTGACGAGAAGAATAAGACTCAGGTGGGGCCAAAATACCGTCCCATCACCTCGGAATATCTGGATTACGAAGAAGTGATGGAAAAATATGAGGAGATGATGACCTGGCTGGCACAGACCTATGTGGAAACTCTGAATATGATCCATTACATGCACGATAAATACTATTATGAGGCGTCTCAGATGGCTCTGATCGACACGGATGTTCGGCGTACCTTTGCCACCGGTATCGCCGGTTTCTCCCATGTGGTAGATTCCCTGTGTGCCATTAAATATGCCAGGGTGAAGGTGATCCGGGATGAGGATGGGCTGGCTGTAGATTATGAGACGGAGGGAGATTTTCCAAAATACGGAAATAATGATGCCAGGGCAGACGAGGTGGCAGTATGGCTTCTGCGTACCTTTATGGGTAAGATCCGCAACTGCCACACCTACCGGGATTCGGAGCCCACGACTTCGATCCTCACCATTACCTCCAATGTGGTATATGGCAAGGCTACTGGTTCCCTTCCGGATGGAAGAAAGGCGGGAGAGCCGCTGGCGCCGGGAGCCAACCCATCCTATGGTGCAGAGCAGAATGGTCTGCTGGCATCCCTGAACTCTGTGGCGAAACTTCCTTATGAGGAGGCGCTGGATGGTATTTCCAACACCCAGACCATCAATCCGGGAGCTCTGGGGAACACAGAGGAGGAGCGGGTGAAAAATCTCGTTCAGGTGTTGGATGGATATTTTGATCAGGGAGCCCACCACCTGAATGTCAATGTTTTTGGCAAGGAAAAGTTGATGGATGCCATGGAACATCCGGAGAAAGAAGAGTATGCGAATTTTACGATCCGTGTATCCGGTTACGCCGTGAAATTTATCGATCTGACCAGAGAGCAGCAGCTGGATGTGATTTCCAGAACCTGCCATGAAAGGATGTAAGAAATTGAGTGAGAGAATTGGAAGGGTCCATTCTCTGGAAAGCTTTGGTTCTGCCGATGGACCAGGCGTCCGGTATGTTATATTTCTGAGCGGCTGCCACATGCGCTGCCAGTTCTGTCACAATCCGGACACCTGGGATCTTCGTGCCGGCAGGGAATATACGGCTTCTGAGTTGATTCAGACGGCTTTGAGGTACCGCTCTTACTGGGGAAGTGAGGGCGGTATTACCGTCAGTGGGGGAGAACCTCTGCTGCAGATTGATTTTTTACTGGAGCTGTTTTCCGAAGCTAAGAAAAAGGACATTCATACCACATTGGATACCAGCGGAAATCCATTTACGAGAGAAGAAGCATTTTTTTCAAAATGGAAAGAACTGATGGAGGTCACGGATCTTGTCATGCTGGATATCAAGCATATCAATGAGGAAGGGCATCGGATTCTGACGGGACAGTCCGGTGAAAATATTAAAGAAATGGCCAGGCTGATGTCGGATTTGGGCCAGCCCATGTGGATTCGTCATGTGCTGGTGCCGGAGCGAAATGATAAGGACGAATATCTTCAGGCGCTGGCGGCATTTATCCGGGAGCTAAAGACCGTGGAGAGAGTGGAAGTTCTTCCCTATCATACCCTTGGGGTCTTTAAGTGGGAAAATTTAGGGATTCCTTATCCTTTGGAGGGGATCGATCCCCCGTCGCCGGAGAGGGTGGCTCGTGCAAAGCAGATTTTAGGGATAGAGGATTGAGCGGTTGAACAGGCTCAATCAGAGGGCAGCATCATTTATTTTCGTAAAAATTGTTGAAATATATGGCAAACAATAGTAAAATAGCATACGTATACTATTAACTAAGTAGGAAAGGACGACGATTATGGAAAAGACAATGGACAAAATTGTGGCACTTGCCAAAGGACGTGGTTTCATCTATCCGGGTTCGGAGATCTATGGTGGATTGGCGAATACATGGGATTATGGAAATCTTGGAGTAGAGCTGAAAAACAACGTAAAAAAGGCATGGTGGCAGAAGTTTATCCAGGAGAATAAATATAATGTTGGTGTGGACTGCGCCATTCTTATGAATCCGCAGACATGGGTGGCTTCCGGTCATCTGGGCGGTTTTTCCGATCCGCTGATGGATTGTAAGGAATGCCATGAGAGATTTCGCGCGGATCAGCTGATTGAAAATTTTGCAGAGGAACATGGTATGGAACTGGACGGTTCTGTGGATGGCTGGGACAATTCAAAAATGGAACAGTTTATCCAGGATAAGGCAGTGCCATGTCCTACTTGCGGAAAACACAATTTTACGGAGATCCGGCAGTTTAACCTGATGTTTAAGACCTTCCAGGGTGTGACAGAGGATGCAAAAAATACAGTATATCTCCGCCCGGAGACAGCACAGGGAATCTTTGTAAATTTCAAAAATGTACAGAGAACTTCCAGAAAAAAAGTGCCGTTCGGCATCGGTCAGATTGGAAAATCCTTCCGAAATGAGATTACACCGGGGAACTTTACTTTCCGTACCCGTGAGTTTGAACAGATGGAGCTGGAGTTCTTCTGTGTACCAGATACTGACCTGGAGTGGTTCTCCTACTGGAAAGAATTTTGTATCAAATGGCTGCAGGATCTGGGGATCAAAGAGGAAGAGATGCGGGTTCGCGATCATGACAAGGAGGAACTTTCTTTCTACAGTAAAGCCACCAGTGATATCGAGTTTTTATTCCCCTTTGGATGGGGTGAGCTCTGGGGAATTGCAGACCGTACCGATTATGACCTGACCCAGCATCAGAATACCTCCGGCGAGGATATGAGTTATTTTGACGACGAGCGCAAGGACAAATACATACCCTATGTCATTGAGCCGTCCCTGGGCGCCGACCGTGTCACCCTTGCTTTTCTCTGCAGTGCTTATGATGAGGAAGAGCTGGAAGGTGGTGATGTGCGTACGGTTATGCACTTCCATCCAGCTCTGGCCCCAGTGAAGATCGGTGTGCTGCCCCTGTCCAAGAAGCTGGGTGAGGGAGCAGAGAAGGTATTTGAAGAGCTGAGTAAATACTATAACTGTGAGTATGATGACCGTGGAAATATCGGCAAACGCTACCGCCGTCAGGATGAGATCGGAACCCCCTTCTGCATTACCTATGATTTTGATTCGGAAGAGGACGGAATGGTGACCGTGCGCGACCGTGATACGATGGAACAGGAAAGGATTAAGATCGCTGATCTTAAAACGTATTTTGAGGATAAATTTACATTCTAGAATGTTTTTTGGTAAAGTGGAAAAATGGTACATGATAATATTACCAAAAAATGCTTGCAATAAATTTCCAACTGTGATAGGATTATAACCACGATAACAAAAAAATGAAAAACAGAAAGGAGGTGGACGATATGATCAGAACAATAAATCGAGGGAATCATCTAGATTTGACAAAAGGCACAGCTTATATCAGAAATCTTATCGTCCAGTCTCCTGTTACCAGTGCTTAGCGGGAAGGGAATCTTTTTTTCTGCTTTGTAAAAAATAGAAGAGTATGGACGTGATGACGGGATTTCTGACCAGTATCAGGAGTCCTGTTTTTTTATTTACGCCAGGTATAAGTCAAATAGATATGCTTGTTATTCAGACATCATTTGTGGAGAGAGGAGAAGACAATGAGTAAGAAGTCAGAGAAAAATATAGGTCTTGGGTTTGGGGAAACGTTAAAAAATAATTTTTATGCTCTGGGATTTGTGTGGTCCATGAGCAAAAGCTATGTGGTCCATACTTTTTTCTGTAGTGCCATCGGCTATTTTACCTGGGTATTTTTCAGCGCCTACTTTATCCGTTATATCATTCAGGTAGTGACCGGCGGGGAGGCCGTCTCTACAGTATATTTGTATATTGGCATGGTGACGGCGCTTATGTGTGTGCTCATCCTTTATGAAAGATATGTGAACCGGGTAGTGAAACCCCTCAAAGAAATAGAACTGTATCAGAGGATGTATTCGGTATTTTACCACAAGGCAGAAAATGTAGAGTTGGAGTGTTTTGAGGATACAGAATTTTACAATCGCTATACCATGGCAGTTGACCAGGCGTGTGAGAAAATGACGAAAATCGTCGGGGAGATGACCAGTATTATCTGTGCTGTCATTGCAGGAATTTCCACCTATGTATTGATGTACCGGATGGACCCGAGAATGCTGCTGTTTGTACTGTCACCCATCGTTGGATCTTTTGTATTTGGAACGATAGTGAATAAGCTGAATTTTGCGATCTACCAGGAGGTAACGCCGGATAACCGGAAGACAGAGTATGTAAACCGGGTGATGTATCTGGGGGAATATGCAAAGGAAATGAGGCTTTCTAATATATTTCGAGTGCTGAAGCGCACTTATGAGGAAGCGGTGGAACACCGGATCCGAGTGGTGAAATCTTACATAAGCAGACTGATCCCCAACGCGTTTCTGCAGTTTTATCTGTCTTATATCATCATTTTTGAGGGGCTTATGCTGTATGGCGCCTATCAGACAATGGTGGTACACCGGTTGAGCCTGGGGGATCTTTCAATTCTGTCCAGTATGATGGTAACCGCATCCTGGATTCTTATCCGCATTGGTAATTCTATGGTGACCTGCAGTCAGAATGGGATGTTTGTATACAATATTCGTACCTTTATGTCCTATGAAGAAAAGATTCCGGAGGATGCGAAGGGAGTTCTGCCGGACCGGGAGATTAAAAGCATCGAATTCTGTCACGTATCGTTTTCTTACCGGGGAGGAAAAGAGGTGATCCACGATCTTTCTTTTAAGATTGGAAAGAATGAATCTGTAGCGCTGGTAGGACACAACGGAGCTGGCAAAACCACCATCCTCAAATTGTTGTTCCGGCTCTACGATCCGAATGAGGGTAAGATTCTCGTGAATGGCAGGGATATCAAGGAGTATGATCTGGAGGCATATCGGAATTTATTTGCGGCGGCGTTCCAGGATTATAAGATCTTTGCCTACAGTATCATGGATAATGTTTTGATGGAGCGTCAGGTGGAGGATCCTGAAAAGGTGACAGTAGAGGCGCTGAAACGTGCAGGCGTCTATGAGAAGGTGCGGAGCCTTCCCCAGGGAATCCACACGATGCTGACCAAAGAATTTGATGAGACCGGCGCGGTACTCTCCGGTGGTGAGTACCAGAAGATTGTCGTGGCGAGGGCTTTTGCCAGCCCAGCGCCAATCAAGGTGTTTGATGAACCTTCCAGTGCGCTGGATCCCATCGCAGAATATGATCTGTTTCAGGCAATCCTGGAGGAGAGCCGGGATCATCTCATGTTTTTTATCTCCCACCGGCTGTCCTCGGTAAAAGACGCAGATATGGTATTTATGCTGGAGGAGGGACGCCTGATCGAGCAGGGAACCCATGGGGAACTGATGGAGCAGAATGGGAAATATGCCCACATGTACCAGATGCAGGCGAAGAATTACCAGCCAGAGGAATCGGATTTGGAGGTGGAATGGGATGCGATCGGATAAAAAAATGAAATTGTCGGCAAAAAAGACCTTTGCCAATACGTGGTTTATGACCAAATTGATTTTTCAGGCATCGCCGCTTTATGGCATTATGTTGATATTTGAAAAGATCCGGCACTGTGGTCTGATCTTTGTAGAACATACACTGGGCATCGGATTTGTACTGGAGGCGGCGGAATTTGGGAAACCCTTCCGGGAGGTATTGTATTTTATGCTGTTCCTGTTCGGCCTCCTGGCGTTTTCTGGTTTGTATTCTGTTGTTTTTAACTCCGTGGTGGCAGAGATCAGTATGCCCAAAATCGAAAAGAAGCTGAAATATCTGTTATATGAAAAAGCGGGAAGCCTGGATATCGCCTGTTATGACGATCCGGAATATTACAACGAATTTGTGCTGGCGGTGTCGGAATCGAGGAATTCCATTGACCGTACGGTGAATTTAATCGGTATGCTGGTGTCCGGGCTTGTGATATTTTTTTGTTATGGTACATATTTTCTCTTGAAGGATTCCGTATCGGTTCTGTTTGTGCTGGTGTCTTTTGCAGGTAGTTTTCTGATCTATGGTGTCGCCAATAAGATCCGGTTCCGGCTGAATCTAAAGATCAATCCACTGAATAAAAAGCGGCAGTATGTACACCGCGCCTTTTATCTCAGCGCCTATGCCAAAGAACTTCGGTTGAACCGGAAAGTTTCGGGGCGGCTGCACCGGGATTTTGAGGAGACGAACAAGAAGATTTATCAGTGTCAGAAGGAGGAGTGTAAGAAGCTGTGGCTGTTGGACTTTCTGACGGGTTATGTGTTCAGTGATTTCATCTTTGATGGCATTTATCTAGGATATCTGGTATTTCAGGCGGCGGTCAGAAAGGTGTTACCGTTCAGCGGCATGGTAGTGTTATACAATTCCGCAGGAAGTTTGAGAAATGGTCTGAGGATCTTGTCGGACCTGCCTCCTGCGGCAGTAGAAACAGCTCTTTATGTAGAAAAGATCCGAAATTTTCTTGCCTATGAGACCAAGGTGGTGAGCGAGAAGAATCTGCCAATGCCAGAAGAGATCGGAGAAATCCGCTTTGAAGAGGTATCCTTTGCCTATAATGAGAAGGACGGGGATATCATCCACCAGGTATCATTTTCCATTGCGCCCAGGGAAAAGATTGCCCTGGTGGGGTACAACGGGGCAGGGAAGACTACGTTGATCAAACTTCTGATGCGTCTATATGATCCCACGGGGGGAAGAATCCTTCTGAATGGTGTGGATATACGGAACTATGACCTGGCGCAGTACCGGAGCCGGATGGGCACTGTGTTTCAGGATTATCAGATCTATGCCGCTACTGTGTCGGAGAACGTGGTGATGGATGAGGTGCCTGCCCAGGCGGATGTGATGCCCGCCCTTCGGCAGAGTGGATTTTATCCACGGCTGTCATCTATGAAAAATGGTGTGGAAACAGGTCTGACCAGGGAATTTGACGAAGAGGGCACCAACCTGTCCGGTGGGGAGAGCCAGAAACTGGCAGTGGCGCGGGTGTTCTACAAAGACTGTGACTGGATTATCCTGGATGAGCCTTCCAGTGCGCTGGATCCCATTGCAGAATACCAGCTGAACCTTTCTATGGCAAAGGCGTCGGAGAACAAAAGCGTTATATTTATTTCCCACCGCCTTTCCACCACGAGACATGCGGACCGGATCCTTATGCTGGAAAAGGGTCAGATTATAGAGGCGGGAACCCACGATTCCCTCATTGCCAGGAATGGAAAGTATGCCCAGATGTGGCAGGCGCAGGCGAGTAAATATGTGTGAGTTTTGAATGTTCAGACCAGCGCCATTGAGCTGGCTCGATGGCGCCAATCTATGACAGGATATTGCAATTTTTATGCAAGAAAATACATTTCTTTCTGTGTAAAGGTGCATTAAGATATAAACAGCATAAAACATGGTTGAGTATTGATTGGAGGAAGTTATGAAAGAAAACCGATTACCATCCCGGGTGCTTCAGATACTGAAGCCGGAGGGAATTGGTACAGATGATATTTTGGATGTATGTCCTATGGATTTATCGGACAACTGCGAATATATCAGCGGATATCTGTTTTTGACGGCAGACAGATTAGGAATTGTGACCAGTGAACCGATTGGGAACCGGGTGCGCTATTTCCGGGGCACCCGGACGAAAGATATGGATTATGGGGAGGATACGCTGAAATATGCTTACCGGCTTCTTCCTCTGGAGGAGACTTCCCATATGCGCATCGAGAGGCAGGTTGCCACCAATCTGGTGACGGTATTCCATGGGGAGATACCGCTTCGGATCGGGGCGTTGACCAATCTGTATCTGGAGCAGATGAATCTTTTTTTGAAAAGCTATCGGAAACTAAAAAAATATCCCGGCGCGGCAGATGAGGTGGAGGCATCTGCAGAAGTGCAGGAAGAACAGGCGGAATACTGTCCTGTGTGCGGCACCATGTACCCGGATCCAAAGCGGAAGATCTGCCCGAAATGTATGAATAAGAGGTCCATTTTTACACGGACCATGGGGTATTTTTTCCGCTATAAATGGAAATTTATCACGTTATTTATCTGCTATTTTGCAGCGGCGGGACTGAATCTGGTCTGGCCTTATCTCAATGGTACGATATTGTATGATAAGGTATTGAAGATGGATAACGGTTTTTTAGAGCAGTTTGGTATAGCTGGGGAGTACGGGCTGGCACTGCTGCTTCTGGTAGTTGTGATGGTGCTGTCAAAGCTGGTGCAGCAGGGAGTGGCTTTGATACAGGGAACACTGATGGCGCAGGTTGTGGCTTCTACAATCCGGGATATGAAGCAGGATGTATTTTCTTCTATGGGAAATCTTTCCATCGGCTTTTTTACCAGTAAGCAGACCGGAAGCCTGATGACCAGGGTGCTCAGTGACGCAGACCGTGTGACGGATTTTTTCCTGGATGGATTTCCTTACATATTTGTACATGGATTTACGATCATCGCCTCCTTTACGGTGATGTTTCGGCTGAACTGGCAGATGGCGCTGGTGGCATGTGTACTTTTGCCGCTTCTCGTCATCATGAGCGTGAAGCTCAAGCCCAAACTGTGGAGTCTGTTTGGCAGACGCCACCGCGCGGAGCGGACGGTCAACAGCCGCGTCAATGATAATTTGACGGGAGCCAGAGTGGTGAAGGCATTCGGGCAGCAGGAGCAGGAAAATACCCGCTTTGAGGGACCGAATGACCATTTGAGGGATGCGGAGGTCCGCATCGTAAAATATAATAACCGGTTTACGATACTTTATAATCTGGTGCAGGAGGTCTCTAACATCTGGGTTTGGATTCTCGGAGTAATCCTCCTTTTGAATACCGGAAGTGTGGAGCTGGGTGTACTGATCACTTTTGTGGGATATGTGGGACAGTTGAATGGGCCGATGAACTTTTTCTCAAGAGTATTTCATATGTGGTCCAACAGCATCAATGCGGCCCAGCGTATGTTTGAGATTATGGATGCTGTGCCGGAGATCCAGGAGATCGAAGATCCTGTTCATATGGCTGAACCGAGAGGGGAGATCACACTGGATCATGTAACCTTTGGATACGATATCAATAATCCGGTGCTCAAAGATATCAGTCTTCATGTGAAGGAAGGAGAGATGCTGGGCATCGTGGGACGTTCCGGCGCTGGCAAAACGACCCTGGTAAACCTTATCTCCCGGCTGTATGATACCAATGAGGGGAGCATTTCCCTGGATGGTGTGGACGTCAAAGAAATTGCCTTCCATGATCTCCGGAGAAATGTGGCGATGGTTTCCCAGGACACTTATATTTTTATGGGAACGGTGGCGGATAATATCGCCTATGCCAATCCCGAAGCCACAAGGGCGGATATCATTCAGGCGGCAATGCTGGCCAGCGCCCATGAATTTATCTCCAATATGCCGGACGGCTATGATACGGTGATCGGGGCTTCTGGAAAGGATCTATCCGGCGGAGAGAAGCAGCGTATCTCCATCGCCCGGGCGATCCTGGCGAATCCAAAGATTCTGATCCTGGATGAGGCAACCGCAAGTGTGGATACGGAGACTGAGAAGGCCATCCAGAAATCCCTGGATTATCTGGTGAAAGGACGGACCACATTGTCCATCGCCCACCGGCTTTCAACCCTGCGGGATGCGGATCGTCTGGTGGTCATTGACAACGGAAAGATCGTGGAAGAGGGAACTCATCGAGAATTGGAAGCCCTGGGTGGTATTTACTTCAAGCTGATGGAGCTACAGACGAAATCCCTCGCATTGAAAGGAGAGATGTAAAATGGCAGAAGAATTTAAGATAGAGCAGATGGAGAAGGAAGTCGAGGAAATGACAGCGCTTCGCTATCTGACAAAGGAAAATGCAGTGTTTCAGAGAACAGAGGGTGGATTTGTCAGCCTGGAATATGACGGGAAGAAATGGGATCGTGTGCAGGTGATTCGCCTGTTTCCCTTTACCGAGCCGGATCAGTTTATTTCCATCCGCACAGTGGAAGAACGATCGAAGGAGATCGGCGTGATTGCGGATATGAAACAGGTATCAAAAGATACCAGAAAGATGTTGGAGCAGCAGCTGAACCTTCACTATTTTACGCCGGTGATCCAGAAGATCATGGACATCAAGGACGAGTACGGCTACGCATATTTTCATGTGATGACGGACCGGGGAGAGTGCCGGTTTACGATCAATATGGGGGGCAATGCCGTGGTGCGCCTGACAGACAGCAGACTGTTGATCACGGATCTGGATGAAAACCGGTTCGAGATACCGGATGTATTCCAGCTGACTCAGAAGGAGCAGCGGAAGCTGGATCTGTTTCTGTAAATTCTATGTTTGTAAATGGAGGATGTAATGATATTACAATTTGATCTGCCAGAATCGGCAGCTTCCTGTATCCAGTTGGAGCAGGGAGAACGAATTTATTATACCGTTCCCTTTGATGTGGCAGAGAACAGCAAATGGCTGCCGGACTCCTATCTGGCAGTCAGCACAAAGCATCTCTGGGTGATCCAGAAGGGGGAACTGAGAGAAAAGCTTCGCCTTTCAGAGTGCCGGAATGCCAGGGCGGAGGCGAAGATCGGCTGCGGGCTTCTGGTGCTGGAGCACAACGGAGTGCAGCGCTACATCGTACAGTATTCGGCGAAACATCTGTCCCGGTATGCCTATGTGGCACGTGGGATCAATATTCTGATCTCAGGCAGGGAGGAAGAGGTTATCAGCAACGAATATGAGAAGATCTGCCCTGACTGCGGGCGGGCGATACCAGGTACCAGATATTGTCCCCATTGTTCTAAGGAGGGCGGTTTCTGGAGGAGTTTCCTGAAGATGTCAGCTCCTTACAAGAAAAATTTTGTGGGTATCATCATTCTGATGATCCTGGCAGCAGTGGTGACACTCCTTAATCCGGAGGTACAGAAACACCTGGTGGATGATGTGCTTACAAATGGCAGTGGAGGCATGGGAGTGGCATTTACCTGTCTGGGTATCATGTTTTTCCTGAGTGTGGGGATCGTGGTCATCAATATACTGAAAAGTTATTATTGTACGGTTTTGGGGGCGAAGATCGCCAAGGATCTGCGGGAAAAACTTTTCGCCAAGATTCAGATCCTCTCCCTGAGTTTTATCAATGACAGACGGCCGGGAGAGCTGATGAACCGCATCGTATTTGATACAGGGAAGATTCGTGATTTTATGGAGCGGACCTTTTGCAACATGTTTACGGTCTGTTTTATCTTTGCCTGTGATATTATCTTTATGCTGGCGTTGAGTGTAAAGCTGTCGCTGCTTAGTTTTATTTTTATCCCTTTTGCGGTAGTGATCACTTATCTTTTCCGAAAAAATATTCACCGTCGGTTTCATCTGCAGTGGAAAAAAAGCGATGATGTCAACAGTAATCTGCAGGATGTCATATCGGGAATGCGGGTGGTAAAATCTTACGGAAAGGAAGAGGCGGAGAAGGTTAAGTTTAATCATCTCGCCGAGGAATTCTGCCACGTACAGACGAGAAATGAAGTATTCTGGGCGGTATTCAATCCTGGTGTAAGCTTTTTGATGGGAGCCGGTGTATTTCTGGTGGTTTATTTCGGCGGCGTGGATGTGCTGCGGGGGGAGATGACTACCGGTGAGCTGCTGCAGTTTATTACTTACACCCAGCTGCTGTACCAGTACCTGAACTGGATGACCAGTATGCCAAGGGATCTCATGAATCTCATCAGCAGCATTGAGCGTATCAATGACGTGATGGCGCAGGAACCTTTTATTGAGGATGTGGAAGATCCGGTGGAGCTGGAAGTGAAAGGAGAGATCGAATTCCGCCACGCTACCTTTGGCTATAAGTCCTATCAGCCGGTGCTGGAGGATCTGAACTTAAAGATCCACAAGGGAGAGATGATCGGCATCGTCGGCGCTTCGGGAACGGGAAAATCCACGTTGATCAATCTGATCATGCGTCTCTATGAGGTGGACGACGGAAACCTTCTGGTGGACGGCCACGACATCAAAGAGATCAAGTCGGACCGATTCCACTCCCAGATCGGTGTGGTACTGCAGGAGACCTTTTTGTTCTCCGGAACAATTCTGAACAACATCCGTTTTTCCAGACCGGATGCCAGCTATGAAGAGGTGGTCCGGGCGGCAAAACTGGCAAATGCCCATGACTTTATCTGCAAGACGCCGGACGGCTATAATACTTATGTGGGAGAAAAGGGCTACAGTCTCTCTGGTGGAGAGCGTCAGAGAATCGCCATCGCCCGCGCTATCCTGAATGAGCCAAGACTTCTCATTCTGGACGAGGCCACAGCGAGTCTCGATACAGAAAGTGAATTTATGATCCAGAAAGCTCTGGAGCGTCTTACGGAGGGGCGGACTACCTTTGCCATCGCCCACCGGCTGTCGACGCTGCAGAATGCGGACCGTCTGATCGTGATCGACGGGCACCAGGTAGCAGAAGTGGGATCCCATGAGGAGCTGATCAAAAAGGGTGGTATCTACTACCGTCTGGTAAAAGCACAGTTGGAGATGCAGGGATAAGGGGCATAAACAAGAGGGCAGTTCCTCAAGTCATTTTATGACTTTTGGTCCGCCCTCTTAGCTCATTTTAACCTATAAATTAGCAAAAATCTTTGTTTGCTTTTGAAGTTCTTCTACAATTTCCTGATTCATATCCATACGATTTGAGATATCTGCCATATCAGCCGCCAGGCTTTGGGTGCTGTCTGCGGCTCCTGTGATACCGGCAGCGCCATCATCAATAGCTTTCGTAATACTTTCAATGGAGTCAGCAATCTCAATCATGGATTGCTTTAGCCGGTCGGTTCGATTCTGAAATTCGTCCATAGCTTGTTCAATGTAAGCGGCATCATCTTTGTACTGTTTCCCAGAATTAACAAACTCCTGAAATTCCGCCAGAATTGATTCACTCAAATAATCCACCAGGTCCTGGGAGTGCTTAGAAAGATTATGTACTGCACTGGTGACAATTTTATTGACTTCCTGAATGCGGTTGGCAGTTTCTCCACAGGAATCTGCAAGCTGGCGGATTTCTTCCGCTACTACTGCAAAGCCTTTTCCAGCAGCTCCAACGCGGGCAGCTTCTACCGAAGCGTTTAGAGCAATTATGTTGGTGGAAGCGGAAATCTGCAGGATATCTTTGGTGAGGAGATTGACCTGATCAACACTCTGGCTGTCTTCGATCGCTTCATTCAATACTGTTAAAATGTTTGAAACTTTTGCTCTCATGATTTCCATGTTTGTTTGGGCAGATTGTTCCATATCCTTTGCCCGTGCTTTCATAGCAATGGAATATTTGGTGATTGCACCGCATTCGTCAGCGGTATCATTGACATCACGCTTAATGTCTGCTGCGCTGCTGTTAATGATGGAGGCATTACTTGCTACTTTTTGAATGGCAGCAGATAACGCCCCTGTCAAAGAAGAGAGGTCTTTTGTGCTTTTATTAGAGGTTTTCGCTCGTTTTAACACTTCACTTACCACATTGTTGATACGGTCAGAACTTCCTTGAAGCGTATATAGAATACTTTTAAATGGTTTGATAACATATTTCATAATGATGCTGATAGAGGCTAATACCAATATAAGACCTATCATTATAGAAATAACACTGATGGTAAGAGAAGTTATATAAACTCTTGAAAGCGTATTTCTGGCAGTTGTTGTCTGAGCCTTAATTGAGGACTCCAGTTTGTTAATATTGCTCTCAATGGCATTACCAAAATCCGCTACATCTCCATTGGCATAGGCATAAGCATCCTGTGTTTTGCTGTCTGCACTGGCACAAATAAGATAAACCAGGGCGTGTTTGAAAGCTTCATAATTTTTCAACAGTTCCTGATATGTTTTATCCTCTGCCGCCGTAACATAACTTTTATATTCTTTAAGCTTTTGGTTTAGATTTTTTTCTTCTTGTTTCATTTGAGTTACAACAGTAATCATGGTGTTGTAATCTTCTGCGATGATATGGGATAGCGCCATCTTATGAGTGTTTGAGATGGAACGGCGGATCTCATCAAGTTTTGTTGTGCCGACCATATAATTATCAACAATATTTGCAGCATTGGCATTGACATTATTGATATTAAAAACCGCCAGGACATTTGAGATCAGAGCCACAACTCCCAGCAGGACGATGGGCAGAATTAAGCGGTGTTGAATTTTAAGCTTGTTTTTCATTTCTTATCCTCCTTTTTTACCTGGCAGTAACATCTTCTACCATTTTATCCAGCTGTTTTTGCAGATTTTCATTCTTTGGATTTCCTTTTGAAATATTTTTTGCAAAAGAGGCTACTGGTTCCCAGAATTTTCCGCCCACCCGCTGAAGATGCGAAAATTCAGTTTGTTCCAGTAATGCAGCAATGGCTGGTGAATTCTGAATTTCTGCGGAGGCAGCTGTCTTCTTGTTAGAAGGACCCTGTCCACGTATTTCAAATCGGAGCTTTTGATTTTCTTCGTTGGTAATCCATTCTGCGAGCATGGAAGCCCATTTGTGATTTTTAGAATAGGCATTCACACCAATCAGTTTGCAGCCTGAAAAAGAGGCCATCTGTATCTGCCGGCCGTCACAGGTATAGGTAGGAAGCTTGGCGGCTCCAGTGTTTTTGCCCCAGATCTTTGTGACAGCAACAGAATTCCATACTCCGCTTATGCCTGCGATCACAGAGCCGTTCTCAACACCGGTCAAGAAATCTTCATCCTTTCGAGTGGTAAAGCCTGGATGGCGGGCAATATTCAGCATGGCTTCTGCTACATCCACACCGTTCACATCCGCATCTTTTTTGTTCCAGGTACAGTAGTTGGTAATTCCATCTTCATTCAATCCTATTTCTAATCCGGTATTGCCAAAAAAAGAGTAAACATACCATGCAGAAGACCAGTCCATGGTAATATGCTTTTTATTTTTTTTGGCTATTTTCATCATATTGTCTAAGGACTCTACATCTTTTGGAGTGAAATATTTTTTATTATAATATAAGAAGTATCCATTATCTGCTGTTAGTGGATAGGCGTACAAAGTATCTCCAACAGAAGCTGCTTCTACCGCCCTTGGCAGATGTTCCTGTTTGATCTTATCCGCATTTTCAATAGGGAGAAGTGCACCGGCTGCTGCCAAAGCGTTCAGCTGATCATCCGCGAAGGTAAATACATCTGCACCTTTTTCTAACTCAGCGATAAGCACATCCTTGCAGTTAGATTCGCCTTGGGCTGCAAATGTGATATGAAAATCTGCCTGATCCTTATACTTCGTCTGGAAGCTCTCAATAATTTGTTTCATAAGTGCTTCATCTTCTTTTGATCCCCAGACTACCAGATTGATTGTCCTGGATTCTGCTTTTTTCATACTGTTTTTAGACTGTTTATTGTCTTTTCCGCAGCCAATCAATGATATGGCACATAGGACTGCCATAAATAGTATGTAAATTTGTTTCTTCATATGACAACACCTCGTTCCTTAGTTTTTGCGTGGTTATTATAGCATTTTTATAGAAAGTTTACAATATTTACTTATTGATTTAATTAAAAGAAAAGTAGAAAAATAATTAGCGTTATGATATACTATCTGAAGGTCAAGAATAAATCAGGCAAGAAGATTTGCCTGAATTCAAATGTATACATATGGATCAGAATGGCAAAAAAGGAATGAATGCGGATCTGGTTTGGGAAGATCTGCTGGACTGCTGCATGGAGGGAGAATTTTGCGACCAGTGCCAGGAGGAAGCATGTACCATCGGTTATGCCAAAAAGTGTATCAAAGACTATCAAAGGGAGCCGAAAAAAGAGGTTACTGAGGGCACGAGTAGGATTCCCACCACCGATTTTAAGGTATATGATCCACATAAACTGGAAACAGCCATCGCGCATATTTTGAAAGAATGCAAGGATTGCAAAGAGGACCATACAGAAAACTGTATCATAAATGTGATACGAAATTGTTATGAAGTTGGTCTTTTGGGAGATATCCATTCCTACGAAGGAAGTGCACTGCAGTATTTGATGTATCTCAAAGCAATCTCTCCAGAGAGTGCGGGGCGGATTGCAGATATTTATATGAGTTAGTTCAAAAAGAAGTCCGGGGATCGCACCCCGGATTTTTCTCAAGTCACAGATTAAAACTTTTACAGTTAATCTTAGATCAATGGTGAGAATCTGAACTCTTTTTCGTCCTGCACCGTTGAGCTATGTTAGGGGGAATGAAAATGAGCCGTCAGATGTCAGAGACACTGCGGGTTGGTATGATACTGGCTGTTTCTGGTGGTTTTATGGATGCCTATTCTTATCTCTGCCGGGATCACGTATTTGCCAATGCCCAGACAGGAAATATGCTTTTGCTGGGAGTTCATCTTTCCCAGGGAGATGTGTCTGGGGCACTTCAATATCTTTGTCCGGTGGCTGCCTTTACCTTAGGCATTATAGTAGCGGATATTCTGCGTTATAGGATAGATGACCGGCGGTGCAGTCTGCACTGGAGACAATGTTCCCTGCTGATCGAGGCGCTCCTGCTCCTTGGTGTGGCCTTTATTCCCTTTCGTTATAATTCGCTGGCAAACAGTATCATATCCCTTGTCTGTGGGATACAGGTGGAGAGTTTTCGGAAAATACACGACAATGGGATTGCCACTACAATGTGCATTGGGAATCTGAGAAGCGGGACACAGAATCTTTGTGAATACATCTTTAAAAAAGATCGATCCCGACTGAGAAAGAGTCTGCTCTACTATGGGATCATCGGCTGTTTTATGCTGGGAGCTGTCATGGGAAGCATCGTAATTCTGTGGCTGCAGGAAAAATCAATTTTGATGTGTTCTGGGATTTTGTGTATTGCTTTTGTTATGCTGCATGGCAAAAGGCAAAGGTAGTTCGACGGCGCGAAGTTGAGGAAGCACAAGGAGTAATATTTTTTCGTTGACGACTTTATAAAAGTATGCTACAATCACATCAATCTGAATTCTTCGGATTGATGTGATTTCTTTTTTTGCGGGTGCATAGTCACTTTTCTGCAAATCAAAATTTCCATAGAAAATAATATTATACTTTTTAGTTAAAATACTTTACATGGTGGGAAAAAAGAATTATAATAAGGGAGTACGAAGTGAAATCGACACAGAGGTTATTGTCAGGTGGCTTAAATTGGCGGTTAAGGTAAATTCTTTCGCTGAGTTTGAAAACGAACTTTTATCAAAAAAAGAAGAGGACTAAAAGAAAATGAGTGAAGGTGGATTACAAAGAAAAGTATTTTCCGGGCTGATCTGGAAATTTGGAGAGAGGATTGGGGCTCAGGCGGTGTCCTTTCTCGTTTCAATCATTCTGGCAAGGCTGTTGCTGCCATCCGATTATGGAGTCATTGCACTGATCACCATATTTATAGATATAGCAAATGTGTTTGTGTCCAGCGGTTTCGGGGCGGCGCTTGTTCAGAAAAAGGATGCGGACGAAGTGGATTTTTCCTCTGTCTTTTATTTTAGCATTGTGATGTCCTGGGTGCTTTATATTATCGTATTTTTGGGTGCCCCGGCAGTAGCTGGATTTTATGATAAAGAAATTCTGACGCCGGTACTCCGGGTGATGGCACTTAAATTGCCGCTGGCCGGGGTGAATTCGGTTCAGCATGCCTATGTACAGAAAAAAATGCTGTTTAAGCGATTTTTTTTCTCTACATTGATCGGAACTGTGGGATCGGCGGTTGTGGGGATTGTGATGGCATATACAGGCTTTGGCGCCTGGGCTCTGGTTGCACAGTACTTGTTCAATTCTACGATGGATACGGTGGTGCTCTGGTTTACTGTCCGGTGGCGCCCTGTATGGAGATTTTCTCTGGGGCGGATGAAGTATCTGTTCGGTTTTGGGTGGAAGATGCTGGCATCCGAGCTGATTCACACGTCTTATAAACAGATACGCAGCCTGATTATTGGGAAGGTGTACACGGAAAAAGATCTGGCCTTTTATAACCAGGGAGGGAAACTGCCGAGCCTCATCGTCACAAATATAAATTCATCGGTGAGTTCCGTGCTGTTTCCGGCGATGACGTTAAAACAGGATGATACTGGAAAATTAAAGGAAATGGTGCGCCTCTCCATACGGGTGAGTTCCTATATCATGTGGCCTCTGATGATCGGTCTGCTGGTTATATCAGAGCCGATTGTGCGTCTGATGTTTACGGAGAAATGGCTGCCCTGCGTTCCCTATATGCAGATTGCCTGTATCCAGTTTGCCCTGGAGCCGGTGCAGACAGCGAATGTTCAGGCGGTGAAGGCGATGGGGAAGGGAAGAACTTATTTGATCATGGAGATCGTTAAAAAACTATTTGGCATCGTGATGATCGTCGCCGTGATGTATCAGGGAGTTATGGCAATTGCAGTGACGGCGATGTTTGTTACCTTTTTTGCGGCACTGGTAAATTCTACTCCAAATCGTAAATATCTGGGATATACCTACCGGGAACAGCTGGTGGATCTCATCCCTTCCATTCTGCTGGCTGCTGCGATGGGAATATGTGTATATGGGGTGGGAAGGCTGCCCGTACCGGATCTGGTAAGTATTGTTTTACAGGCTGTATCAGGAGCAGCCAGTTATATTATTATATCTCTGGCTTTTCGAGTGAGTCAGTTCCGTTATATAGTAGATATTCTTAAGAATTTTATCAAAGTGATTCGGAACAGAAGGTGAGGAGAAGATGCGTGGATTAGAGCTGATATCCTTGGAGAAATGTAAGGAGATCGAATTGGATATGTTTCGTCAGATCATTAAGGTCTGTGAAAAGTATAAGCTGCGTTACATTTTGGATTATGGGACGTTGATCGGGGCGGTCCGGCATGGTGGATTTATTCCCTGGGATGATGACATCGATATTTCCATGCCGCGGCCAGATTACAATGTGTTTAAGCAGGTATTTGATAAAGAAACAGAAGATTCCCGTTATGAACTTCGGACGGGAATGAAAGGAAATATTGCCATCCCCTATATTCAGGTGGTGCACCAGGATACGATTACACAGAAAAAGGGCAGAAGAGAGACTTACGCCCAGGCGCTCTGGGTGGATGTGTTTCCAGTGGATGGAGCGGGGGACAGCGCGGAGCAGCAAAGAGAAATATACGATAAATACTGGGATAAGATTCATAAGTCCCGGAGGATATTTGGACGATATAAACCCTATCTGAATCCCTGGAAACAGCTCCGCCAATGTTACTGGCATCATCTGAAAAAATTTCAACTGGGAAAGATCATTGGGGAAGCAGAAGCCCTTATGCAGACCTATGATTATGATTCTTCCAGGAATGTATTTTGTTATCCGACGGTATACGGAACGAAAGAAAAGAATTCAAAGAGCTATTATGAGGACAGGATCATCATGGATTTTGAGGGGATCTTCTGCCGGATTCCAAGGGAATATGATAAAAAGCTCAGGGGGATCTATGGTGACTATACGAAGCTTCCCCCTGAAGACCAGCGAAAGGGTCATGAGTATCTTGCTTTTTGGCGCTGATCAGCTCTTTTCGCGAAGATAATATTTTTCTTCGAGACGAATTGGTTTATAGGATAGCTTTGCCTGCCGGAGATTATCCTGGCCCAGATCATCCTCCCGGTTGACATAGCGGGCTTCTGGAAATTCATGGATCAGGAACTGCTGGTTAATGTAGTTATAGAGTCCCTTGATCTCGCTGTCGGCCTTTTCGATATGGATAAAAGCACACTGGATCGACGGACAATAACTTCCGATGGTGTAAGCTGCCAGTTTGCCGTTCATGCGGATTCCCCCCATGTGGCAGTCGATGCTCTGGCAGTTGCCAAGAAGCCGGTATACGCCCTCTTCTTCGTTATCTATACAATTATATTTGTCATAAATTCTTCGCTCATCCAGCCATTTTTCATGAAAATCTTTTACTTCTTCGATGTTACTGCAGCAGAGGGTTTCGTAGGTAAACTGACCTTCGTACTCCCGTTGAAAGGCGTTTACAAGATTTTTTTTCTTATGAAGAGCCCGCCCGCTGAGATTCTTTAGTTTATCTGCATCGTAGATATAATCGGCGCTGTCCCGGTCGGATTCCAGTGTGTAGTGGGAAAGGAGACCGGCGCTCTGCCAGACGTCTTTTGTTAGGGTGTCAATCAGATAGACATTCATGGGGCAGTTCCAGACTTCGTGAAACTGCTGTTCCATCCGGTGAAAGGCTTCCGGAAGGTCATCCACAGAGCATAGAGGGCAGAAAGCACCCCGTTCTCCCTTTCTCTGGAAGAACAGGTAGAGTGCGATATCATCTGTGGCAAATCGTGTCTGATAATAATTTTCCCATAAAAACTGATTCAGGAAATGTCCCTCGCTCATAAAGCAGGGGCGCATTGCCTCGTATTTTCTGAAAATATGCTGTACAAATGGACTTATCGGTTGAAGCTCCATTCCAATCCTCCTTGTTAATTTCCTTTGGAATTTCTCTTAGCGCGGTAGCGTTCTGTGCCGTCCAGAATTTTCTTGCGGATCCGGAGGTTTTCCGGGGTGATCTCCAGCAGCTCGTCGGTGTCAATAAATTCAATGGCTTCCTCCAGACTTAATTCTTTTTTCGGAGAGAGCCGGAGTGCATCGTCGGACCCGGAAGCCCTGGTGTTGGTCAACTGCTTTTTCTTGCACACATTGACTTCGATGTCATCAGTTTTCCCATTTTGGCCTACTACCATTCCGCCGTACACTTTTTCGCCGGGACCTACAAAGAGGGTGCCTCGTTCCTGGGCATTAAAAAGACCATAAGTGATGGTTTCGCCGGATTCATAGGCGATCAGGGAGCCCTGTTTGCGGTAGGCGATATCTCCTTTGTAAGGACCATATCCATAAAATTCGGTATTGAGCACACCGTTTCCTTTGGTATCTGTCATAAATTCGCCGCGGTAGCCGATCAATCCTCTGGCGGGAATTAAGAATTCCAGACGGGTGGTGCCTGCATTCAGAGGGTTCATTCCCTGGAGTTCTCCCTTGCGCTGACTCAGTTTATCAATGACCGTTCCGGTAAATTCATCCGGTACATCCACATAGGCACGTTCCATTGGCTCCATTTTTTTTCCATTTTCATCGATTTTATATAGAACCTCTGGTTTGCTGACTGCAAATTCGTACCCCTCTCTGCGCATGTTCTCGATCAGTACGGACAGGTGCAGTTCGCCACGGCCGGAAACCTTGTAGGCTTCGGTAGTTTCAGTATCCTCCACACGGAGGCTGACATCGGTATTCAGCATTTTATAAAGGCGGTCACGGAGATGACGAGAGGTTACATATTTTCCCTCCTGGCCGGCAAGGGGACTGTCGTTGACGATAAAATCCATAGAAATGGTAGGCTCCGAAATTCTCTGAAAAGGTATTGCCCTGGGATTCTCTGGAGAACAGAGAGTGTCTCCGATATGAATGTCGGTGATTCCCGAAATGGCGACGATGGAGCCAATATGCGCTTCCTCCACCTCTACCCGGTTCAGTCCTTCAAATTCATAAAGTTTGCTTATTTTTACTTTACTGTTCTTTTCTGGATCATGTGCATTGACGATGACTACTTCCTGATTTACTTTGACGGAACCGTTATCGACTTTTCCTACGCCGATGCGTCCCACGTACTCGTTGTAGTCGATGGTACTGATCAGTACCTGGGTGTCCGCATCAGGATCTCCGGAAGGAGCGGGAATATAATCGACGATGGCATCAAACAGAGGCTTCATGTCGTTACCGGCCTCTTCCATAGAAGCAGATGCAGTACCCTCCTTTGCGGAAGCGAAGATAAAGGGGCAGTCTAACTGTTCTTCGTCAGCATCCAGATCGATAAACAATTCGAGGATTTCATCGACAACTTCCGCAGGTCTTGCCTCCGGGCGGTCGATCTTATTGACACAGACAACGACAGGAAGGGAAAGTTCCAGTGCTTTTTTTAAGACAAATTTAGTCTGGGGCATGGCGCCTTCAAAAGCATCCACGACGAGAACTACGCCGTTTACCATTTTCAGTACCCGCTCCACCTCGCCGCCAAAATCAGCATGTCCCGGGGTGTCAATTATATTTATTTTTATATCATTATAATGAATCGCTGTGTTTTTTGACAAAATTGTGATGCCGCGTTCCCGCTCAATGTCATTGGAATCCATGACACGTTCGGCAACTTCCTGATTGGCGCGGAATACGCCGCTTTGTTTCAGAAGTTCATCCACGATCGTAGTTTTTCCGTGATCAACATGGGCAATGATCGCTATATTTCTTACATCATCTCTTTCAGTTAACATTTTATCGTCTTCCTTTCCAAATTGTGTTGATTTTTTATCACAATAACTTTAGAATTATATCATAGAAACTTTTTTTAAGCAAATTTTAAATTTTAGTTCTAAAAAGAAAATTTTCTGCATATCATTATTTAGTAAAGAAAAAAGGTCTGTCCGCAGGACGGATAAAATAAACAAAGGGGGTCATATATGATGACAGATAAGGTTTTAGGAAACAATCAGGTAAATGTGTATGGTGAGGTGATCAGCGAGTTCACCTTCAGCCATGAAGTGTACGGTGAGGGATTCTATATGGTACATCTTTCTGTGAGGAGACTCAGCAATGTATTTGACACAATACCGCTGATGGTTTCCGAGCGTCTGGTGGATGTGTCAAAGGATTACCGGGGGAAATTCTTTGAGGCATGCGGACAGTTCCGTTCCTACAACCGCCATGAAGAAAATAGAAATCGTCTTGTCCTCTCGCTTTTTGTAAGAGATTTAAGGGTTGATGATACAGAACTTGGCAGCGACAAGCCCAATTATATATTCCTGGATGGATATATCTGTAAACAACCTGTATATAGAAAAACGCCGCTGGGAAGAGAGATCGCAGATCTTTTGCTGGCAGTAAACCGTCCCTATGGAAAATCTGATTACATTCCCTGCATCTGCTGGGGAAGAAATGCAAGATTTGCGGACGGCTTCCAGGTGGGCGAACACATTCAGATCTGGGGACGGATTCAGAGCCGTGAATATCAGAAAAAACTGGATGAAGAAACCTTTGAAACTAGAGTGGCATATGAGATATCGGTTAGCAAGCTGGAGCATATCGATGAAATGTCAGCGGTAGTTGCCGCCTCGGAAGAAAAGACCGAGGAGGATGAAAAGGAGGAAAACTGGGAATAATATCCTACCAGATTATCTTTTACTTGCATGGACATCATTTTTGTGGTAAATTAATTTTCATAGTCTGAGAAGTATTGTCATTTTTGTGGCAGTACGAACGAAAGAGAGCTTGAGTTTTTGCATCTTGATACAGAAACCCAAGAAAGAGAGGTGTTAATGACGATGAAAACAGGAATTGTCCAGGTCTTTTACGGAGACGGAAAAGGAAAGACGTCGGCAGCAGTTGGTCAGGCACTCAGGGAAGTACAGGAAGGACAGAGAATTACCATGATCCAGTTTCTCAAAGGGAAGGTGGCTGATGAATTTCAGGTGCTGGAGCGCCTGGAACCGGATATGAAGATATTCCGCTTTGATAAAAGTGAGATCAGTTACTGCGATTTACCGGATGATGCGAAGCGCGAGGAAAAGCATAACATATTGAATGGTTTTAATTTTTCCAAGAAAGTGCTGGAGACCGGAGAGAGTGATGTGATCATTCTGGATGAGCTGCTGGGATTGATTGATCTCAACATAATCACCGAAAATGATGTGGAGGATCTCATCCGCATACAGGGAGATTACAAGAAACTGATTATTACCGGAGCTAAGCTTCCGGATCAGATCCGAGCATATGTGGATGAAGTATCAGAAATACGATAATTGGTATTGACTGGTATCTCTATTAGTGATATGATAATTAATAAGTGAATAAGAAAGAGTAGAGGCGCGGACTTTATTAGTAGTTTTCCGGATGTGTCAGGTTACATAGATGATGGTAAATGAAAGGAAAGTCTGCCGAAGGGGACAGATACCTGAGACTGTCTGCCTGGGCATATGCTGAAGAAGTATATGACTGTCATCTTTTAAGATGGAGTGCTACAGAATATGATTGAATTTTTGCGGCATTTCCATTGATCGGGAATGTCGCTTATTTTGCGTGAACCAGGTCGTCTTGTGAAAGTACGACGCCTTTAGTTTTGGGGCGGTAAGCCTTTTATGCGCTGTAAGAGTGGCACCGGTTATGGCATATCGTATATTAATGTAAGGAGGAAAAAAGTATGGCAATTTTTACAGGAGCGGGAGTGGCGCTGATTACTCCGATGAATGCCGATGGTTCGGTAAATTATGAGAAGATGAGAGAGATCATTGAATTTCAGATTAAAAATCAGACCGATGCTATTATTATCTGTGGAACGACGGGTGAGGCATCCACGCTGAGCCATGAGGAACATATCGAGTGTATCCGGTTCTGCTGTGAGGTGGTAGATAAGAGGATCCCCGTGGTCGCAGGAACCGGATCGAATTGTACGGCAACGGCACTTTATCTTTCCCAGGAGGCAGAGAAGGCGGGAGCAGATGGACTACTTCTTGTGACGCCATATTACAATAAGTGTACACAGAACGGGTTGAAAGCTCACTTCACCCAGGTGGCGGATTCTGTAAACATACCGATTCTTCTTTACAATATACCAGGAAGAACTGGCGTAAAAATTACACCGGAGACTGTTGTCGCTTTGTGCCGTGACGTCAAAAACATCGTCGGCGTAAAGGATGCCACGGGTGATATATCAGAAGTGGCAAACGTACTTGCTCTGGCAAAAAAAGAGGGGGTGGAGGTAGATCTCTATTCTGGCAATGACGATCAGATCGTACCTGTTGTATCCCTGGGAGGAAAGGGAGTTATCTCTGTGCTGTCTAATATTCTTCCCCAGCAGACTCATGAAATGGTGGCAGCTTTTCTGGCAGGAGACGCCCAAAAAAGTATGGAAATGCAGCTGTCCTATTATGATCTGATTGGCGCTCTGTTTTGTGAGGTAAACCCCATTCCTGTGAAAAAGGCAATGAACCTGATGGGAATGGAAGTGGGATCCCTGCGGGCTCCTTTGACAGAGATGGAGGAGAAGAATGCTGCGAGACTGGCGGATGAGATGAAAAAAGCAGGGATCATATAATTTACGCGGAAGGCACAAGCCAAGCTGGAATGCTTGCATTCCAATTTGGCATTGCCTGCGAACGGAGAAACTCCCAAAGCGTGTTTCTCATCGTTACAGGGAAAAAGTTTTCTCAAAATACTTTGGAAAGGATGTACGACATGACAAGGATAATAATGAGCGGCTGCAATGGTGCCATGGGAAAAATGATCACGGACCTTGTGGCGAAGGATGAAGAAGCCCAGATTGTGGCGGGGATCGATATTGCGGATGATGGGAGAAATGACTATCCGATATTTTCTTCCATTCTTGACTGTGATGTGGAGGCAGATGCTCTGATTGATTTTTCTACGACTAAGATTCTGGATGATCTTCTCTCCTATTGTGAAGAGACAGGACTTCCGGCAGTGCTTTGCACCACCGGCTATGATGAGGATCAGCTGGAAAAGATCGAAGGGGCAGCAGAGAAAATAGCAGTACTCAAAGCTGCCAACATGTCTCTCGGTGTCAATACGCTGCTTCATCTCATTCAAAAGGCGGCGAAGGTGTTTGCGCCGGAGGGCTTTGATATCGAGATTGTGGAAAAACATCATAACCAAAAATTAGATGCCCCTTCGGGAACGGCGCTTGCTCTGGCGGATTCCGTCAATGAGGCAATGGATGGTCAATATGAATATATTTATGACCGGTCCCAGCGGCGGGAGAAACGAGGAAAAAAAGAGCTGGGGATTAGTTCCGTTCGCGGCGGCACTATTGTGGGAGAACACGATGTGATCTTTGCCGGAGAGGATGAGGTGATCACCTTCTCCCATACGGCTTACAGCAAAGCTGTATTTGCCAAGGGGGCTGTGGCGGCAGCAAAATTCCTGACGGGAAAGAAGAATGGTCGATTTGACATGGCAGATGTGATCGCAGCAAAATAAAGGGGAGAGTATGTTATCATTTTGTATCAAAGACGTGGTTTGTGCCACCGGAGGAGAGCTTCTCTGTGGTGATCCACAAACGGTTGTTACCGATGTGGTTACGGATTCGAGGCTGGCGGGAGAGGGGGCATTGTTTGTCCCCCTTATCGGAGAGCGAGTAGATGCCCACCGGTTTATTCCAGAAGTGCTTCGGGCAGGGGCGGCAACCCTTACCTCTAAGCGCGAGGCGGCTGTTGGGGTAGAAGATCTGCCGGTGGGTGTCGTGGTCTGGGTGGAGGATACCCTGGCTGCCTTTCAGAAACTGGCGAGCTGGTATCGTCAGCAGTTTGATATTCCAGTCATAGGCATAACGGGAAGTGTTGGGAAAACAACTACGAAAGAAATGGTAAGCGCTGTGCTTGCCACTAAATTCAATCTGTTGAAGACCATTGGAAACCTTAACAGCCAGATCGGCGTGGCGCAGATGATGTTTCACATTGAAAAAGATACGGAGATCGCGGTCTTTGAGATGGGGATGAGTATGCCTGGGGAGATGGCGAGGCTGGTAGAGATCGCCAGACCCCAGACGGCAGTGGTGACCAATATCGGAGTGTCCCACATCGGCAATCTGGGCAGCAGAGAGGCCATCGCCTTTGAAAAGGGGCATATTGTCAAATATGTGGGAAGTTCCCATGATGGCATGTGTTATATCTGTGGAAATGGGGATCTTCCGGCGCTGACCAGGGAACATATTCCCTATGAGTTGTGTATTGGCAAATGTGAAACCATTTTTTATGGAACGGCGTCAGGTTGTCAGATTCAGGCGACGGATATACAGGTCACAGAGAAGGGCCAATCCTTTCAGTATCATGGTAGAGAGGATTGTACCGTGGAGCTGTCAGTGATGGGAGGTCATAATGTCAACAACGCAGTGGTGGCGCTGGCCTTGGGAGAGCAGTTTGGCGTGGAGCTGGATCAGGCGCTGGAGGCACTGAGGCAGTACCGTCCTTTTTCTATGCGGGGAGAGCGTCGGGACTGTCATGGTTACCATTTGATCGACGATACGTATAACGCTAGTCCGGACTCGATTAACAGCAATATTGATGCTCTTTTTGATTATGGCACGAAGGGCAGGAAGATTGTGGTACTCGGGGATGTGCTGGAGCTGGGAGAGCAGAATGAGAGCCTGCACCGCGGCATCGGTGATTATATTATTCAGGAAGCGGAGAAGGGGAAGAAACTCTCCTATGTCATAACGGTGGGGGAAGGAGCTGCTTTTATCTGCCGCCAGGTGGAGAAAGGCTCGGATATTCCTACCAGAATATGCAGCAGTAACGAAGAGGCAGCGGAATTCGTCAGACAGCTGGCACAGCCAGGGGACTGGGTGTTAGTAAAGGGATCCCGTGGGATGCACATGGACGAAGTGGTGAAAAGGGTAGTGATGTAGTGTACGCAGATATAATTGTGGATATCAGTGTGGATGCGCTGGATAAAACCTACCAGTATCATATTCCGGAGCAGATGGAAGAATTGGTAAGGATCGGGACGCCTGTCCGAGTGCCTTTTGGGCGGGGGAACCGGGTCCTTCATGGCTTTGTCGTGAATCTGACGGAACAGCCGGCATTTGATGTGAACCGGATCAAGGAAATCCTGAAGGTGGAGCAGAAGCAGGTGCCGGTGGAGGGCCAGCTGCTGGCTCTTGCCGGATTTATCAGGGACCGGTATGGTTCCACGATGAATGAAGCGCTTAAAACCGTTCTGCCTGTCCGAAAAAAGATTAAGTCAGTGGAGGAACACTGGCTTAATTTTGCTATGGACGAAGGGGCTGTTATGGATATTCTCCACGAATACGAACGGAAGCACTATGTGGCGAAAGCGCGGCTGATCCGGGGGCTGCTTGCCGAGGGAGGCACGATGACAAGAAGGCAGGCAGACCGCCAGTACCAGGTGAAAAAGCCGGTGATTGACAGTCTGGTAAAGGAGGGGATCCTTACCGTGACCAGAGAGAAGAAATACCGGAATCCCCTGGATCCGGGATCTGCCAGGCAGGAGCCGGAGGTCTCCAGGGTGCTGAACGAAGAGCAGAGAGTGATCGTGGAAGATTTTGCGAAGGAGTATCAAAGTGGCCTGCGGAGACCATATCTTCTATATGGGATTACTGGAAGTGGAAAAACGGAGGTTTTTATTCGTTTTTTAGAAACTGTACTGGCGGAGGGAAAGCAGGCAATTGTATTGATCCCGGAGATCGCCCTGACCTTCCAGACCGTATCGCGGTTTCGCCAGGCATTCGGCGAACGGGTTTCTGTCATTCATTCCAGACTCTCGGAGGGGGAGCGCTATGACCAGTATGAGCGCGCCAGAATGGGAGAACTGGACATTATGATCGGTCCCAGATCGGCATTGTTTACTCCTTTTGAAAGACTGGGAGCCATTATTTTGGATGAGGAGCATGAAAACAGCTACATCAGCGAGGGAGTTCCCCGTTATCACAGCGATGAAGTGGCGCTGTTCCGCGCCAGCCAGACAGGAGCCAGCGTGGTCTTTGGTTCTGCGACGCCGTCGGTAAAAAGTTATCTTATGGCAAAGGAAGGCAGATATAAAGAGTACCGTCTTACCAGGCGTGCGGGAGACGCCTTTCTGCCGGATATCCATGTGGTAGATCTCCGACAGGAGTTAAAGGAAAAAAACCGTTCGGTATTCAGCCGTCTCCTCCGGCAGAAGATCTTAGACCGCCTGGAGAAAAAAGAACAGATCATGCTTTTTATCAACCGGAGAGGATATGCGGGCTTTGTTTCTTGTAGAAATTGTGGAAATGTGTTACAATGTCCTCATTGTGATGTATCCATGACGGCACACAAAAATCATCTGGGAGAGGTGGATACACTGGTCTGCCACTACTGCGGACATGCTGTCAGGATGCCGGAGAGGTGTCCAGAATGCGGATCTCCCTATATCGCAGCATTTGGTCTCGGAACCCAGAAGGTGGAGGAGATGCTCCAGCGGCAGTTCCCGATGGCGAAGGTACTGAGAATGGATGCGGACACTACTTCCGGAAAGCATGGCCACGAATCTGTTTTGTCCGGATTCCGGGAGGGAAGGGCGGATATTCTCATCGGAACCCAGATGATCGTGAAGGGACATGATTTTCCGAATGTGACGCTGGTGGCGGCACTGGCGGCGGACATGAGCATGTTTGAGAACGATTACCGGAGCAGTGAGAGAACCTTTCAGCTGCTCATGCAGGCGAGCGGCAGGGCGGGAAGAGGGCAGAAGCAGGGGGAAGTGATCCTTCAGACCTACCGTCCAGACCACTATGTGGTTCAGAGCGTGGCTGCCCAGGACGCAGAGATATTTTATGAAAACGAACTGGCATACCGGCGTATGTTAAGCTATCCTCCCTTTTTTTCCATGCTTACAGTCCGCATCTTTTCGGAGGACCGGGAAAAGGGACTGGCATGTGTCAGGGAACTTTCGGGTGCGGTCCGGGCAAAGTTCGGTAGTCTGGCTTCGGTGGTAGGTCCTGCCGACGATGGAGGCCGGAAAAGAAAGGATCAGTTTGGTTTTACATTTTATGTAAAAAACAGAGAGCTGGTACAGCTGGAGGCCGTAAAAACATGGCTGGACCAGGAGTTTGAGAAAAAGAAATATGCTTGTTATATCCAGTATGAAGTGGACTGATTTGGTGTATCAAAATGAATGGAGGAAAATTATGGCGCTGAGAAATATACGCGAAATTGGCGATGATATTCTGTATAAGAAAGCAAAAGAAGTAAAAGAGATCACAGAAAAAACCAGAGAATTGATCGATGATATGTTGGAGACGATGTACGAGGCAGATGGAGTGGGACTGGCGGCGCCGCAGGTTGGCGTCCTGAAGCGGATCGCGGTGATCGATGTGACTGCGGAACAGAACAGCCCTATCGTCCTTGTAAATCCAGAGATCATCCATACCGAAGGAGAGCAGAGGGGCAGTGAGGGATGTCTCAGTGTGCCTGGAAAGGCAGGGATTGTTACAAGACCGAATGTAGTGCGGGTGCGTGCCTTTGATGAAAGTATGCAGGAATTTGAGATAGAGGGAGAAGAACTGCTGGCGAGGGCGCTGATCCATGAGATCGAGCATCTGGACGGCCAGCTCTATGTAGATAAAGTGGAAGGGGAACTGGTGGACGTCGGTGACGGTGAGGAAGAGGAATAAGGAGGAAATGGATGGACGTTATATTTATGGGGACACCGGATTTTGCTGTTCCGGTCCTGAGGGCACTGATTGAATCTGAAGGGCACCGGGTTACAGCCGTGGTAACCCAGCCGGATAAGGCGAGAGGACGCAGTGGCAGCCTGAGTTTTACGCCGGTCAAAAAGGTGGCGCTGGATCACGATATTCCGGTGTATACACCCCAAAGGGTAAAAGATCCTGAATTCGTGGAAGTTCTGCGGGGGATTTCCTGTGATGTGATCGTTGTTGTGGCATTTGGCCAGCTTCTGTCCAAAGAAATATTGGAAATGCCTGACTATGGCTGCATCAATGTCCATGCTTCTTTGCTGCCGAGATGGCGGGGGGCGGCTCCGATTCAGTGGTCCATTCTGGAGGGGGATGCGACTACCGGCATCACAACGATGCAGATGGACGAAGGTCTCGATACCGGGGATATGCTTCTAAAAAAAGAGATCCCGCTGACTGCAGAAGAGACGGGAGAGAGCTTGTTTGAAAAACTTTCCGGGATAGGAGGCCCCCTTTTACTGGAAACACTGGAGCGGGTAGAGAAAGGGACACTGGAGCCCGTTACGCAGAAGGATGAGGAGAGCACCTATGCCAAAATGCTTACCAAGGAGCTTGGCAGACTGGATTTCTCCTGGAAGGCAGAAAAACTGGAGCGGTATGTCAGGGGATTGAATTCCTGGCCCAGTGCCTACACGGAATTCCGAGGAAAGATATTAAAGATCTGGCGGGCCGAGGTGGTACCGGAAAATACAGACCTGATGCCTGGGACAGTGGCCAAGGTAGATAAGAATAGTTTCAGCATTCAGACCGGTGACGGACTTCTGCGGCTTCTGGAGATCCAGCTGGAAGGGAAAAAGCGGATGTCAGCTGGTGACTTTATGCGCGGGATGAAGATACAGAATGGAGAGACTTTGTGAGAAGAGCAGTCTTTGATATTGTTTATCAAACAATAGAAAAAAATGGGCATAGTGACGAATGGTTTCACCGCGTGGCGGAACAGGACTTTGTCAGAGCGTGGAACGGGCAGGAGAAAGGGTTTATACGAAGAGCGTCTTATGGGACGATAGAACGGGCGGCAGCTTCAGACCGCGTCATTGACCATTTTTCTAAAACACCAGCAGTCCGGCTCAAGCCTGTGATCCGTACGATACTGCGCATGGGAATCTACGAGCTCTGGTATATGGATTCCGTCCCGGTATCAGCCACCTGTAATGAGATGGTAAAGCTGGCAAAGCAAAAGAAATTCCAGGGACTGGCAGGCTTTGTTAATGGGCTGCTCCGCAATGTGGCCCGGGCAGATAAAGAGGAAATTTGCCGGGAGATACTGAAAAAGTGCCGAAGGGAGTCCGAAAAGCTGGCATTTATCTATTCTGTGCCGGAGGAACTGGCTGGGCTGCTGATAGGAGCTTATGGAAAAAAGACGGCGGAGAAGATCCTGGCTTCATTTCAGGCAGTCAATCCGGTGACGATCCGTGTCCAGACTGCGAATGCCAGAACCAGTCAGGTACAGGACAATCTCATAAAAGCGGGAATTCGGACAGTACCCTGTCCCTATGTCAGACATGCCTTCCGTCTGTCTGGAGTAGAACGGGTGGATGAGCTTCCCGGCTTTGCAGAAGGACATTTTATCATTCAAGATGAAAGCTCCATGCTCCCGGTATTGGTTTCCGGCATCCGTCCAGGAGATTTTGTGATGGACGTGTGCAGCAGCCCCGGTGGAAAAGCGCTTCATGCGGCGGATCTGCTGGATGGGACCGGTGTGGTCAGCGCCAGGGATGTATCGGAATATAAGCTGCAGCGAATCCGGGAAAATGTACGGCGGTTAAAGGCAGAGAACATAGAGATCAAACTCTGGGACGGTAGAAAAGTGGATCCGGAATGGGAAGAAAGAGCGGATGTGGTGATTGCTGACGTCCCATGTTCCGGGATCGGTGTGATCGGCAGAAAACCAGAGATTCGTTATATGGCGGTACAAAATGCGCCGGAGCTGCAAAGTCTGCAGCGTGATATCCTGCGGGGGGCTGTAAGGGCTCTCAAACCAGGAGGAACGCTGATCTACAGCACCTGTACCGTGAATCCCGCGGAGAACGAAGAGAATGCCCGCTGGATCGCAGAGGATCTGTCCCTGCGTCTGGTGCCCCTGGACGAGGATCTGCCGGAGGAGCTGAGAAATAAAATGACAGGACAGGGAATGTTACAGATCTTGCCGGGAATCCATGAGGGAAATGGATTCTTTGTGGCAAAGTTTATCAAATAAAAAACCAATGTTTTGGAATGGAAAAGGAAATGAAACAATTTGACTTGAGAAGCTATACGGAACAAGAGATGATCTGTCTGGCGGAGCAGTTTGGAGAGAAGCCATTTCGCGGAAAGCAGCTGTTTGAGTGGGTTCATGGCAGACAGGTTTCAGACTTTGCCGGGATCAGTAACCTTCCCAAAAAGTTTTTGGAGAATCTGGCGCTGGAGCATGAGATCTCTGGAGTACAGATCCGAAAGAAACAGGTTTCCAGGGATTACGATACCGCCAAATATCTTTTTTCACTGTCAGACGGAAATCTGGTAGAGAGTGTGTGGATGAAGTACCATCATGGAAACAGCGTGTGCATCTCTTCCCAGGTGGGGTGTCGGATGGGCTGCAGCTTTTGTGCGTCCACCCTTACGGGATTGACAAGGAACCTGACCGCCGGGGAGATGCTCTCCCAGATCTACGAGATTCAGCATGAAACGGGGGAGAGGGTGTCCAATGTCATCGTGATGGGAATGGGGGAACCTCTCGATAATTATGATAACCTGCTCCGGTTTATCCGTCTGGTATCCGCAGAGAGAGGGATACATCTCAGCCAACGGAGCATCACCGTGTCCACCTGCGGGCTGGTTGACCAGATCCGGCGTCTGATGGAGGAAAAACTACAGATCACCCTGGCTGTCAGTCTCCACGCCCCCAATGATGAGATACGGAGACAGACGATGCCGGTAGCAAATAAATATTCCATCGAGGAAATTTTTTCTGTGTGCCGCGAATATATTGAGAATACGGGACGTCGTATTACCTTTGAATACAGCATGATCGACGGGGTGAATGACAGCAGGGAGCATGCTCTAGAGCTTGCCAGGCGCTGCCGCGGCATGAACTGCCATATCAATCTCATTCCGTTGAATGAGGTGAAGGAGCGGAAAACCAGACGTTCCAGAGAAGAAAATATCAGAGATTTTAAAAGGATACTAGAAAAAAATCGAATCAATGTAACGGTAAGAAGAGAGATGGGAAGCGATATCGATGCTGCCTGTGGCCAGCTGCGTAATAACTTTATGGGAACCTCTAAGACAACGTAAAATCGTTTGGTTTAAGTTTCATGGTCAGGTATTGATGAAAAACTGCGGAAACAGCCCAGGAAATTTTATATCTTGTCCTTTTTTACGTCTTGTGATATTATAATAGTAATCTTTTGAATCGTAGCATATACTTTTAGTGATCGTTTTAAGTTTGTTTGGATTGATGTGGTTTATTTTTAGAAAGCGCATCTTAGTGATACATTTTGCCAAAAAGGCAACGGAAAAGCGTTGTTTTTTTGCGTGACTTAGTAAATGTTACGGTAAGAAGAGAGATGGGGAGTGATATCGATGCTGCCTGTGGTCAGTTGCGTAATAACTTTATGGAACAGACTAACTCTGACTAAGGAGGTCAAACTGTGCAAACATTTTCTTTAACAGATAAGGGACGCACTAGAAACACCAATCAGGATTATGTGTTTTGTGAAGAAAATGCTGTTGGAAGTTTCCCGAATCTGTTTATTGTGGCTGACGGCATGGGAGGTCACAATGCGGGAGACACCGCCTCACGGATGTGTGTAGAGGAAGTTGTCTCACAGATTGAACAAAGTACAAAAGTGACACCGATCGGAACCTTTGAACAGGCAGTAGCGGCTGCCAACGAAAAGGTTTTCCAGGCTTCCCTCAGTGATAAGGCACTGAATGGAATGGGGACGACGATCGTCGCCACCGTGGTGTTTGGGGATACCGCCTATATTGTAAATGTAGGTGATTCGAGACTTTATGTGTACAAGGATACATTCCGACAGGTCACGATTGACCATTCTCTTGTGGAAGAGATGGTACAGTCGGGAAAACTCCACAAGGAGGATATGCGTACACATCCCAATAAAAATATTATAACGCGGGCTCTTGGTACAAACAGCGACGTGAAGGCAGATTGCTTTGAAATCGAGGTGGACGAAGGGGACGTGCTTTTGTTGTGTTCGGATGGATTGTCCAATATGCTTGAAGATGAGAAGATCGAGAGGATCATCAGAAGTAACAGAGAGGATATGAGTGAAGCAGGAAGACAGCTGGTACAAGAGGCCAACGAAGCCGGAGGAAAAGATAATATCAGTGTCGTTTTGATTCAAGTATAGAACAGTGTCCATTTGTGAACGCTTAGAATAGAGAATGGAGGTATTGTTTTGGTAAGTGTAGGAACCATAATCGGTGACAGATACGAGATCGTAGAAAAAGTCGGCTCTGGTGGAATGGCAGATGTATTTCGCGCTAAATGCCATCGCCTCAACCGGTTTGTTGCCATAAAGATCCTAAAGCAGGAATACAGTGAAGATACCAAATTTGTTACGAAATTCCGCGGAGAAGCTCAGGCAGTTGCCTGCATATCACATCCGAATATCGTCAGCATCTATGATGTAGGGGAAGAAGATGGCATGTATTATATTGTCATGGAGCTGATTGAGGGTATTACACTGAAAAAATATATTGAAGAAAAAGGGAAACTTACCGTAAAGGAGGCAGTGGGGATCTCCCTTCAGATCGCCAATGGTCTGGATGCTGCCCATCGGCACAATATCATTCATAGAGACATCAAACCACAGAATATACTAATTGCCCGTGATGGTACTGCGAAGCTCAGTGATTTTGGAATTGCCAAAGCGGCAAGTTCCAATACGATCACTGCCAACGCCATGGGCTCGGTTCATTACATCTCTCCGGAGCAGGCAAGAGGGGGATACAGCGATGAAAAGAGCGATATCTATTCCCTTGGTGTTACCATGTATGAGATGATCAGTGGGACGCTTCCCTTTACGGGAGAAAGCGCTGTGGCGATCGCCCTCTCTCATATTCAGGATGATGCCACACCGCTGGCAGCGATGGATGCCACCATTCCAAGAGGGTTAAGTAATATTGTAAATAAATGTATGCAGAAGAAGACGGAACTCCGCTATATCAGCGCTGCAGACCTCATTGCAGATCTCAAGATGTTTTTGCAGGATCCCAGTGGAGATTATGGCGTCATTGGAAGCCTGTACGAGAATGGGGGAACCATTTTTATGTCAAAGGATGATGTGAATACTTTGAAAAATGCCTCCCGGACAGGTATGACGCCGACGGAAGACTATGGGGCGCCGGAAGAGGAGCCGGAGGAAGAGGAAGAGAGTAAATCCGATGTGGATCCCAAACTGGAGAAAGCTCTTGTCTTTGGAAGTATCGCTGTGGCGATCATCATCGGACTGGTAGTGATCTATATGCTGGGACGGTTTATCGGACTTTGGGGAAGTTCCGGAGGCAATGAGAATAATGAGAATAATAAAGTCAATGTGACAGCTTCGCCTACACCTGGGGTAGAAGAACCAGGAGATTATGTTCTTCCAGATTTTGCAGATCAGCTGAAGGACAGCGTGATCGTGGAGCTGGGCAATGAAGATATTAAGTATGAGATTGAAGAAGAAGCATCAGATGATGTGGACAAGGGAAATGTGATCCGGACAGAGCCCGGTGCAGGATCCAAAGTGGCTGCTGGAAGTACCGTAACCCTTGTTGTGAGTACCGGTGCAGAGCAGATCAGCGTACCAGAGACCAGTGGAAAGACCATTACCGATGCCATCACAGCTTTGCAGAAACAGGGATTTTCTGTGAAGCAGGGAGATGATGTGTACAGCAGCGAAGAGGTTGGCAAGGTGGCATACACGGATCCGGCAGCCGGGAAAAAAGTCGAAAAAGGTGCTACTATTACGATTTATCCCAGCAAGGGAGAGGAGACCAAGTTCACCAAGGTTCCGAATCTTATCGGTAAAACCAGAAGTGAGGCCAAGGCAGCCCTTAAGGCAGCTGGTCTTGTATATGGAAATGAGACGAAGAATTATTCCTCGACCCAGAAAAACCGCGTGTGTGTACAGAGCGTCGCTTCAGGCAAGCAGGTGGAAGAAGGAACCACAGTGGATGTAACTCTCAGTCTGGGAGAAGAGCAGACCTATGTATATAAGGGTTCTGTCACCATCAACAATCCTTTTGAGTATGAGACGGATCCGGCGGCAGAGTTCAAGTTTGTGCTTACCCAGGACGGCAAGGATAAAGTCATAAAGACTGCTACAATGAGCTATCACAATTTCCCATTCCAGTTAGAAGTGGAAGGGGAAAACGCTGGTGCTGCTTCTTTAAGTGTGTATCGTGACGGTTCCCTGGTGGCGACCTATAATGTTACGTTGAAGAGGGTTGCCGGCTGATGGAGTTAGAGGGAAAGATTGTAAAAGGAATCGCTGGTTTCTATTATGTGAACTGTTTGACAGAGACCGGGGAGAAGCTTTATGAATGCAGGGCAAAAGGGATCTTCCGCAAAGACAAGATCAAGCCCCTTGTCGGTGACAACGCGTTGATCCAGGTTACTTCGGAGGAGAAGGGACTGGGAAATATCCAAAAGATTCTGCCGAGAAAAAACAGGCTTATCCGGCCGGAGGTGGCAAATATTGATCAGGCGTTGATTATATTTGCCATGGCAGAGCCGCAGCCCAATCTGAATCTTCTGGATCGTTTTCTGGTCATGATGGAGATGCAGGGCATCGACACGGCCATCTGTTTTAATAAATTAGATATTGTGACGAAGGAAGAGGAAGGGCGTCTGCTGGCAGCATATGAAAAATGCGCCAGCAAAGTGCTTTTTGTTAGCAGCCGGGAGAATATTGGCATGGACAAAATCTGTCAGCTGCTGGAGGGCAGGACAAGCGTTCTGGCAGGGCCTTCCGGGGTGGGAAAATCCAGCATACTCAACAAGATTTTTCCAGAAGCGGCCTCCCAGACAGGGGAGGTCAGCGAAAAGATCGGAAGGGGAAAGCACACCACGAGGCATTCCGAACTTTTTTGTGTGGGAGAGGGGACCTATCTGTTTGACACACCGGGATTCAGTTCCCTTCGGGTTCCCGAAATAGAGAAGGAAGAACTAAAGAATTATTTTACGGAGTTTGCTCCCTATGAGGGCGGCTGCCGTTTTATGGGATGTACACATACCCATGAGCCGGACTGTAAGGTCAAGGAAGCACTGGATCAGGAACAGATCAGCCCGGTGCGCTATGAAAACTACGTACAGATGTACGAGGAGCTGAAGGAGTGGGAAAGGCATAAATACAACTAAAGGAAAGGTCAGGTATTTTTATGGTTTACAAAATATCACCGTCAATTCTTGCCGCAGATGTATCCAGGTTTGGGGAGGAGCTTGCTGCGGTGAGCCAGGCAGGGGCAGACTATATACATATTGATATCATGGATGGCATGTTTGTACAGAATATTTCTTTCGGCGTGCCGGTTGTAGAGGGGATTCGTAAATGTGTGGACACTTTTTTTGACGTCCATCTGATGGTCCATGAGCCCATACGCTATATCCGGGATTTCGCAGAAGCCGGGGCGGATGGTATCACGGTCCACGTCGAGGCCTGTGAGGATCTGGAGGCGACCATCGACGAAATACATAATCATGGAAAAAAAGCAGCGGTATCCATAAAGCCCCGGACGGACATTGATACCATACTGGACATCCTTCCCAAAGTATATATGGTTTTGGTCATGACGGTGGAACCGGGCTATGGCGGACAGAAGATCCGGAGGGATACCTTCGATAAGATCATCCGTCTGCGTCAGTACATAGAGGAACACAATCTGGATGTGGATATCGAAGTGGACGGCGGTGTGGATCTGGAAAATGTCAGGGAAGTGCTGGACGCCGGGGCCAATGTGATCGTTGCCGGCACCAAGGTTTTCCATGGGGATGTGGAAGAGAATATGAAAAATTTCAGGAAAATTCTGGAGCAGTACTGATAGAACACAGGACTTATGCAGGAGTGCATTTTATCTTTGGAAACAGAGAGAAATGCACTCCTTTTTGGGCAACGGATGTTAATTTTGTTTCAGGTTAATTTGGTATCCTGTCTTGATGTTGTGTTGAAACTATGATATATATTTATATATAAAACACAATAAGAGGGGTACAGTTTATGTTTCAGATTGCAATTTGTGATGATGAGATAGAGGAATTAGATAAAGCGGAACATATATTGGAGATCTACCGGAAACAGCATAAAACATGTGATTTTTGCGTCCAGAGATTTACCGATGCGGAAGAAATGCTTCAGAAGATACAGAAAAAAGAATATGCACCGGATCTCTTATTTATGGACATTTATCTGCCGGATAGACTGGGTATCGATGTGGTGAAAGAACTTCGCGGGATGGGCAACGGGTGCCGGATCATTTTTGCGACTACTTCTACGGAATTTGCGCTGGAGGCATTTCGTGTGAATGCTGACCAATATTTTGTCAAACCTATCATGGAAAAGGAACTGTTTCCTGTTCTGGATAAGCTTTTTGAAAAGGCAGGAAGGGATCAGAAAAAATGTCTGTCACTGCAGAATGGCAGCAGGATCTATAAAGTGTCATTGCAGGACATCGTATTTTGTGAGGCGCAGAAAAAGAGCCAGAACGTTTATCTGGCGGACGGAGGGCAGCTTCAGGTCCGTATGACCATGACGAAGATTTATGACCTGCTTGCCGGCAGTCCAGAGTTTGTGAAAGTGGGTATCAGCTATATCATCAATCTTGAGCATGTAGACAGCCTGAATACAAGGGAACTGCAGATGGATAACGGAGAGACGATTTATCTTCCCAGAGGTTCATACCACCCTTTGCGGGAGAGCTACTTTGGGTATTACTGCGAAGAGGGGCTGTAAGTTCTGATTGCAAATGGTACCCTGAAAAGTGCAGTTTGTGCTAAAATACTTTTCATATGAGCAAATTTTATTTAAAATAAAACCAGTACATAGAAGGTTTAGAAGTGCTGGTTTTTTTGTGCTGGTATTTTGGAATGGAGGAAGAGATGTTAGGAGGTTCTATCTGGGTGGCAGCCCTGCGTAATGTTATGGGGGCAGGACTGATGATGGCAGTATTTCTGCTGCTGGATCGTCCCAGGCTGTCCATGAAAAAAACGATTTGGTGTTACGTCCTGTTTGGTATGGCGGCGGTAGTCTGTTTCAGTTTATGGTATCTGGCTGACAAGGAAAATTTTGTTCGGTTTTCAGGCATGCTTTTGTTGCCAGTAATGGGAATCTTTTGCGTGAAGATGAGCCGGGATACCTTATATCTTTCGCTGTATAAACTGACCATTGGATTTTATCTGCTTTCGCTGACGGTGTTTTGTGGCATTGATGCCGCGCGTATCTGGTTTGGGGAGGAGATGTGGGCGGATATTTTAATCCGTCTGGTAATGACTGCGGTGATTCTTTTTCTGATTGCCTCTAAGGTTCGCGGAAGTTTTCTGGAGGGAATTGATTATCTCAGGGAGGAGATGGACTGGTTTAGCAGTGTCACCGTAGTCCTTTCAATCCTGATCGCTGCTATTGCAGCATTTTGGCCGGGGAGACATGATTTTTCCATGTTTCATGTGGTCAGGACAGTGCTGTTGTTTTTTATGGCGGGAATCATTCAGTATACGGTGTTCCAGCTTTATCTTCACAGAGGAAAGGAATGGCGTTATCATGTGGAGAAGGAGTTGCTGGAAACCAACGAGCGCTTTATTTACCGCCAGCTGGAGCTGATGAACGAGTCAAAGGAACAGTCGGCCAGAATCCGGCATGATATCCGCCATCATTGTCTTCTGATCGAAGAATATATCCGGAACGGGGAAACCGATAAACTGCTTGCTTATGTGAAGCAGTACAGGGAAGATGTAGAGAACCGGGAGCCAGAGTGCATCTGTGGGAATGAGACCATCAGCAATATTCTGACCGTCTATGCCAGGCGGGCGAAAAAGGAAGATATCCAGGTGGCCATGCAGGCCCAGGTACCAGGGGATATTGCTGTCCGGGATACGGATCTGGTAGTGATCATTGCCAATATATTTGAAAATGCGATCCATGGCTGTATGGCTTCTCATTTGCCAGAAAAAAAAATCCATATTCAGGTCGCCTGCAAGGGAAAAAAGATTGTAGTTCAGTGCAGGAATACCTGTGGGGAGGACGTAAGATTGAAAAACGGGGTGCCGGTGTCAGAGCGGGGTATCGGGATATCCAGTGTGTTAAAGGTAGTATCCTATTATCATGGGGAGGCAGAGTTTTCGATAGAAAATGGGATGTTTATCGCCAGAATTCTGTTGAATCAGACACAGAACCAGTGAAATAAATAGAAATGGAGAGAGTTATGAGAAAGACAATTAAAGGAAAATTGACGATCAGTGTCATATTTATTGTTGCGCTAAGTATCATCCTGACAACGGTGGGAATTGTCATCGTGGCGGGGAAGCATTTGATCCAAAATCAGACGGAGGCTGTGCAGCTGAATGCTGACCGGTATGCCGGAGAGATCAATACATGGATTGAAAATGAGAAGATGCTGGCAGAGGGAGCAGCCAACAGCATTGAGGCGGCTGGAAATAAGGGTGATGCGTTTATTCAGTCTGTGATGGACACCTATTCAGAAGGCAGGGAAGAGCTGTTAAATCTTTACTGCGGCACAAAAGACAGTAAGTTCATCCAGTCGAACCAGGACGCTGAAATACCCGAGGGATATGATCCGGTACAGCGTGGATGGTATCAACAGGCTGCGGAAAAAAAGACTACCATTGTGACCGATCCCTATTGGGACGTTCTCACCAAACAGATGTGTACCACCATCGCCTCACCTGTTTACATAGAGGGAGAACTGGCAGCAGTCATTGGCCTGGATGTGACGCTGGCTACTGTGACGGATCTGACCGGGAGCATTAATTACGAAGAGGGTGTATATGGATTTCTGGTGGACAGTAGCGGGCAGTATGTGGCTCACAAAAACAAAGACTATGAGCCGAAAGAGGAAAGCGCGGTGAAAGTGGCGGATATTATGCCGGGACTGGCTGACTTGATGGGCGACACAGAACATGGTGTGGTAAAGAGGGAGGACTACGATGGCAGGGAGTGTTATTTTGCGCTCTCAGTCATAGAGGGCAGCAGCTGGAAGCTGGGTGTGGTGGTACCGACTGCCAATGTCTTAAATTCCCTGACCGCCATGTTTGTGGTGGCGATCGTGGTAGCGCTGGTGGTCATCGTCCTTGTGACGGTGTTTATGGCGGGGCTGATCGGCAGGATGCTGGCGCCAATACAGATGTTAAAACAGTTTGCTTCGGGAGACTTTTCTGAAAATACAGTCAGTGAAAAAGGGATTCCAAAGGAATATAAGGATGAGACAGAGCAGATCCACAGGGCGACGTCGGAGGTAAAACAGCAGATCCGGGGCATTATCCTCAGTACGAAAGAAGAAGCTGAGAGCATTGGAACTATTGCGGAGGGGACGTCTACCGAGATGGCAGTGCTGACCCAGGGAATCTCGGATATCCTGAGTTCTGTGGTGCAGGTGATGAAGCAGACCACCGAGGCGAATGAGCTGGCGGAAAATATAAAGATCACAGGACAGGAATTAGGTGTTTTGGTGGAAGACGTGGCAAAGAAGGCGGGAGAAGCGGCAGAGCAGTCAAGTGATATCATGAGCCGCGCCGGAAAGCAGCATGAAAATTCAGAAAGATCGGAGAGAGAAGCAGTTTCTCTCTACAGTGAGACGAAAACTGAACTGGAAAGAGCTATTGCGGACAGCCAGAGGGTGCGGGATATTGACACACTGACCGAGGAGATTCTTTCCATCAGTTCCCAGACGAATCTCCTGGCGCTGAATGCTTCCATCGAGGCGGCGAGAGCCGGGGAAGCGGGGAAGGGATTTGCCGTGGTGGCAGATGAGATTCGCCAGCTGGCAGACAATTCCAGAGAAGCTGTGGATAAGATCCGGCAGGTGACAGAGGACGTGGTACAAAATGTATCTGTGCTCTCTGGCAGATCCAGAGAAGTATTAGAATTTATGAATGAAAAGGTGATGAAGGACTATCAGGGTATGACGGAGCTGGCGGGAATGTATAAGCAGGATGCCGTATTTTACAGCGGAATCTCCAGTGATCTTGGGACTGCTTCCAGGCAGATGAGCGCCAGCGTGGAGGGGATCAATGCGTCGCTTCAGTCGATCGCGTCCCTGGTGGGAGAGATCAAGGTGTATATGCAGGGCATGGAACAGTCCGCTCAGAGTTCCAATGAAAATTCCAATGCTGTACTGGAGAAGATGGAAGAATTATTCCGGCTGAGTGAACTCTTGAACCAGACCGTAGCATCTTTTAAGGTCTGAGGGAAATATATTTGTTTGATAGAGTGGGAAATTATATAGATGCAGGCTCATTTTTGCACAGAAGTCCAGGTGCAGAGATGAGCCTTTTATATGTGGGGGAAGCTCGACGGCACGATGAAACAGGGTTCAAGATCGTGCCGTCGAGTCAGATTGGAAGAGGGGGTCTATTTGATCGAAATATTACTTATTATTCCGGTTCTGAGGAGGATCCGTTCATGGATAACAATGCTTTGGTGGTGGCAAGTATTACTTCCAGCTGTCCATTGTCACATCGGGTTAAGAGACGTTCAATCTGCTGGTATGTATTATCGGTTATATTTTTATTTGGATAGATCACAGTATCTGCCGAAAGGTTAAAATAGTGTATTACTCCTGTGAAATTTAGGCGGTATGCGCCGCCTATGTAACAGCCAGACGCGCAGGGGAGCGTTTAAGGTCGGGAGAGTGTGAAAAACCCATTTTCCATTGACCGCCCTGCATCTGGCTTGATATGAATAGAGAGCATTTTCTATTTGTCCCCGACACCCCGAAAATGCTGATGCGT
>CAQOJF010000013.1:0-68242 GCA_948848225.1 uncultured Eubacterium sp. | reverse complement strand
TAACTCGGCCACCAAAAAAATCAAAAAAACTTACACACTTTACTTGACAAACCCTGAAATCCTCGCTGGGGTTTTATTTTATCTGGGTTAGACAGTGCCAATTTAAACTTATTTATCCGTGATCTCGCTGTGCAGTGTCTGCAGTGATTTCACTTCACTTCTTTCATGAGTCTTCACATAGTGGATACCGTCAGCGGTGGCTTTGGCAGCGGCAATAGTCGTCATATAAGGAATCTTTGCCTTGATGGCTGCTTTTCGCAGATAGCTGTCGTCATGTACGCTTTCCTTGCCCACCGGGGAGTTAATGATCAGCTGGATGTCTCCGTTGGTGATCATATCCAGAATGTTTGGACGTCCCTCGTAGAGCTTTTTCACCTTTTCCGCAGGAATGCCGGAAGAAGAGATCAAGTCATAGGTGCTTCCTGTAGCAATGATCTTGAAGCCGTCTTCAGAGAGGCTTCTGGCTATCTCAGGCACTTCCGGGCGGTCTTTGGCATTAACGGAGATCAGAACCGTTCCCTCCAGTGGAAGTTTGGACTGTACTGCCTCCTGTGCTTTGAAGAAAGCTTCGCCGTAGGAGCGGGATAGACCGAGAACTTCGCCTGTGGAGCGCATTTCTGGTCCGAGAACCGGGTCCACTTCCTGGAACATATTGAATGGGAATGCGGCTTCCTTCACACCGTAGTTTGGAATGTTCTGTTCCTTTAATTCTGGAACCGGTGAAGGACGTCCCGTCAGTTCCGCGGTGATGATCTCTGTGGCCAGAGGAACCATGCGGATATTGCAGACTTTGGATACGAGAGGCACGGTACGGGAAGCTCTCGGATTTGCCTCCAGCACATAAACCTTTCCGTTCTCGATGGCATACTGCATATTCATCAGGCCTTTGACATGCATTTCCTCGGCGATCTTTCTCGTATATTCCTTGATCGTTTCCACATTTTCCGGCGTGATGTGGACGGATGGAATGATGCAGGCAGAATCTCCAGAATGTACGCCTGCCAGTTCGATGTGTTCCATAACAGCAGGGACGAAGGCATTTGTACCGTCGCTGATGGCATCCGCCTCACACTCCAGGGCATGATTCAAGAAACGGTCAATGAGGATCGGACGATCTGGTGTGACGCCTACCGCTGCTTTCATGTATTCAGTCATACTTTCATTATCATATACCACTTCCATGCCCCGGCCGCCAAGTACATAGGAAGGGCGAACCATAACCGGATAACCGATTTTTTCTGCAATGGAGATCGCTTCATCCACCGTGGTTGCCATGCCGGACTCCGGCATCGGGATCTCCAGTTTATCCATCATATCACGGAACAGATCACGGTCTTCTGCCAGATCAATGACGGAAGGAGAGGTTCCGAGAATACGGACGCCGTTTTTCTCCAGCTCTGCGGCGAGGTTCAGAGGAGTCTGGCCGCCAAACTGAGCGATGACACCCAGTGGTTTCTCTTTTTTATAGATAGAAAGCACATCTTCCAGCGTCAGCGGCTCAAAATACAGTTTATCAGAAGTGTCATAGTCTGTGGACACCGTTTCTGGATTACAGTTGACAATGATCGTCTCAAAACCGAGTTTTTTCAGTGCGATAGCCGCGTGGACACAACAATAATCAAATTCGATACCCTGGCCGATTCGGTTAGGGCCGCCGCCCAGGATCATAATCTTCTGTTTGTCTGTGTTTACCGGATTTTTGTCCGGTGCGTTGTAGGTGGAGTAATAATAAGCGTTGTTTTCCGTACCGCTTACATGAACCCCTTCCCAAGCCTCTTCCACACCCAGTTCGATGCGGTGGCCGCGGATATCCTCTTCCGGGATCTCCAGCAGCTGGCTTAAGTATTTATCTGAAAAACCATCTTTTTTTGCCTTGATCAGCAGGTCATCCGATGGCAGTTTTCCTTTGGACTTCAGAAGTTCTTCTTCCTCTTCCACAAGTTCTTTCATCTGCTCGATAAAGTAGGTCTTTACTTTTGTGATCTCAAAGATCTCATCCACAGAAGCTCCCTTGCGGAGTGCCTCATACATGATAAAATGGCGCTCGCTGGAAGGGGTGATCAGCAGATGTAGCAGCTGTTCTTTTGTCATGGTATCGAAATTCTTTGCGTGTCCGAGACCATAACGTCCCGTCTCCAGGCTTCGGATAGCCTTCTGGAACGCTTCTTTGTAGGTCTTGCCGATACTCATAACCTCTCCTACCGCGCGCATCTGTGTCCCCAGCTTGTCCTCCACGCCTTTGAATTTTTCAAATGCCCAGCGGGCAAATTTGATCACGACATAATCGCCGTCGGGAACGTATTTGTCCAAAGTACCGTATTTGCCGCAGGGGATATCCTTCAACGTCAGCCCGGATGCAAGCATCGCCGATACAAGGGCAATCGGGAAGCCGGTCGCCTTGGAAGCAAGGGCAGAAGAACGGGAGGTACGGGGATTGATTTCGATAACGATGATACGGTCAGATACGGGATCATGGGCAAACTGCACATTGGTTCCGCCGATGACCTGTACAGATTCTACTATTTTATATGCCTGTTCCTGAAGTCGTTTCTGACATTCCTCAGAGATGGTTAGCATCGGTGCAGAACAGAAGGAATCTCCGGTATGAACACCAAGAGGGTCAATATTCTCGATAAAGCAGACTGTGATAATATTGTTCTCTGCATCCCGGACAACTTCAAGTTCCAGTTCTTCCCAGCCAAGAATGGACTCTTCCACAAGAACCTGTCCTACAAGGCTTGCCTGCAGGCCGCGGGCGCAGACAGTTTTTAATTCTTCTTTATTATAGACAAGACCGCCTCCGGCGCCTCCCATCGTATAAGCGGGACGGAGTACCACCGGATATCCCAGCTTGTCAGCGATGGAGAGTGCCTCATCCACGCTGTAGGCAACCTCGCTGCGCGCCATCTCGATCCCGAGCTTGTCCATGGTCTTCTTAAATTCGATGCGGTCTTCTCCGCGCTCAATGGCATCCACCTGAACACCGATGACTTTAACATTATATTTGTCAAGAATGCCCTTCTTATTTAATTCGGCACACAGGTTCAGTCCAGATTGTCCTCCCAGATTGGGAAGCAGGGCGTCTGGACGCTCCTTTGCGATGATCTGCTCCAGACGGTCTACGTTCAGAGGTTCGATATATGTAACATCCGCTGTCTCTGGATCAGTCATGATCGTAGCCGGATTGGAATTTACCAATACGATTTCATATCCTAGTTTTTTCAGTGCCTTACATGCTTGAGTTCCGGAATAGTCGAATTCACATGCCTGCCCAATGATGATCGGACCGGAGCCGATAATGAGCACTTTGTGAATATCAGTTCTTTTAGGCATAAGTTGTTTCCTCCTTGTTCTTTGTCTCTAACTATATATTATAACGCAAAAACCGAAAACCACAAGAATTTTTTATTCGAAACGACAAAAAACAATTGACAAGTCAGTCAAAGTGTATATAATAAGATATATACAGTATATACAGTATAAAGAAAATAAGTGAAAAATAAGTTTTCACTCTGCAAGTTTGTGCGCACGCCCCAAACTTGGTAAGAACTTTTAGTTCTTTGGTGTAAAAGGCGTGCGCGAATGCAGAGAAGGAAAAAGAAAAATATGAACATTATTTTATCAAATGAATCAGAACTGCCTATATACCGGCAGATCTTTGACCAGATCCAGGAACAGATCCTTTCCGGGGCGATCCCTGAGGGAGAAGTTCTGCCGTCCATCCGGAAACTGGCAAAGGAGCTTGGGATCAGTGTGATAACCACCACCAGAGCATACAATGAGCTGGAGAGTGAAGGGTATATTGTTTCCAGACAGGGAAAGGGAAGTATCGTTCTCGGTAAAAATAATTCCGTTGTTAGGGAGCAATATCAGAAACGCATGGAGGAAGCCTTTGAGGTTATGAAGGTGAATGCCAAGTATCTGGAAATGCCGGATGAAGAAATTATAAGATATGTGGAGGAACATTTATAGTATGAATGCGATTGAAGTGAACCATATGAGTAAACATTTTAAAGATTTTTCTCTGCAGGATATCTGCTTTTCCCTGCCCAAAGGGTACATCATGGGGTATGTGGGGCAGAATGGCGCGGGGAAGACCACCAGTATCAATCTGATCACGGGGCTGTATCAGCTGACGGAGGGAAGCGTGCTGGTGGACGGAGTCTCCATAAAGGAGGATCCGGCAGCAGTAAAAGAAAGCATTGGATACATCGGGGATGAATCTTATTATTACCCGGAGTTCCGCATACGGGACGTGCGGGGGATCATGAAAATATTTTATAAGGATTTTGACAGCAGACATTTTGACGACTGTATAAAGCGCTGGAAGCTTCCAGAAAATAAAAAAATTGGTGATTTTTCCAGGGGAATGAAGATTAAGCTGATGTTTGCCGGAGTATTATCTCGTTCGACGAAGGTTCTTCTTCTGGATGAAGCCACCAGCGGGCTGGATCCGGTGACCAGGGAAGAAATTATGGAAATACTGCAGAACTATATCGAAGACGGGGAGCACAGTGTATTGTTTTCCACCCATATCATGGAGGATCTGGAGCAGATCGCGGATTATATTTTCTATATTGAAAATGGGAAAAAAGTATTCTGTGATGCAAAGGATGATCTGCTGGAAAACTATGTGGTGGTAAAGGGCGGAAGAGAGGATGCGGAGAGGGTAAAGAAAAAAACAGTGATCGGCTTTTCTGAATCGGAATTCGGGTTTTACGGAGTGCTTCCGGTGGATGAGGCGGCGGGGTTGCCCAAAGAAGTATTGGTTGAGAAAGCCACGGTGAATCAGATTATTGTGGCGTTTCAAAAAGAGGCAAATAAAAGAAAGGCGGGAATGGTATGAACTGGGTTAAATTCATGAAGACAGATTTTTTATTTTATAAATATCAGAAAGTAGTAATGTTTGCTTTTCCGGTATTCGTGATCCTGATGTCCATATATTATTCTAAAGATATGATATTTATTATCTCTTACCTTTGTTTTGGGGTGCTCATCGTCTCTACAACGCCTTACTGCCTGGAAAATAAAAATATGTCCACTTTTATTCAGATGCTCCCCGGCAGTGACAAGGAACGGGTTGTGGGCCGCTTTATGTGTTTTGGGACGATGCTGATGGCAGCTGTGGCATATGGGATCTGCGTGGTGGCAGCGGCGAGCTGGATCAAAGGGTTTCCTGTTACGGATTACAATATGTATTTTAGTGCCGTGGCGGTAGCGATGAGCCTCATTGTGGGTTCTGTGCAGTTTCTTATCCTGTATATTGCAGGTAAAGGAAAAAGTACCCAGTGGATGAATATCTTGAGAATGATACCAAGTTTTATCTTTTTCTTTTTGATAAATTATATCGGAGAGAAGGGCAAAGAAGGCCAGGTAGAAAGCAGTCTTCTTTGGTTAGCAGACTTTTTTGCTCAAAATAAATCCATTTGTCTGATTTCAATGGCTGCCGCTGCGCTGCTGGTTTTTGCCGGATGTATTTTTGCCTCAGTGAAGGTGATCCAGCGCAGGGATGCTATATGAGCTGGACGATATATACGGCAAGGATCGCTGCCAGTGCCACGATGACCAGACCCCTCTTAAAGTAGGCTAAGATTAAGGCGACCGAAGTACCTGCCACGGCAGACAGGACATTTCCTGTGGAATAAAAGATTTCAGGAAAAGTCAGCGCCCCTAGCACCGCATAGGGAGTGTAGTCCAGAAAGGTCCGGATATAACGGGAACGGATGCGTCCCCGAAAGATTGTAATGGGCAGTACTCTCGGCAGGTAGGTGACGAGAGCCATGATCAGTATGGCGGTCAGGCAGTATTTGAGACTCATGATTTTTCCTCCTCATCTTCTTCTTTCGGAAATAGAAAAGCACCGATGCCGGCAGCTAAGATCGTGGCAATGATGACACGAAAACCGGAGGAAATCTGTCTTAGAACCGGGATATATTTGAGCAGGCAGGCGAAGAGAACTGCCATCAAAACCACCAGAAAGACTTCCTTTTTCTCACGGGATGCCGGGACGATCAGGGCGATAAACATAGCATACAGACCGATTCCCATGGCATTCTGCAGAGACAGGGGAAGCAGTGTGGAGACAGAGCCTCCCAGAAAGGTGCCCAGGGACCAGCCGACAAAAGGCAGAGTCATAAGCCCCAGAAGATAACCAGCGGACAGCGTCCCGCTTTCCATGGAAGCCACGACGAAAGTCTCATCGGTGATCCCAAAGGAAAAGATGAGCCGTTTCCAGACGGGAGTTTTGTGGTGTATCTTCTGGGACAGAGACAGGGACATCAAGGAGTAGCGCAGATTGATTACGAAGGTAGTCAGCGCGATCTCCAGGTATCCTGCCTGGGCAAAGATCAGGTTGGTTCCGGCAAACTGTCCCGCGGAGGTCAGATTCGTCACGGAAATAAAAACGGCCAGCCACACTGGAAGGCCGCCGGACACTGCCATGAACCCAAAGGTAAAGGAGACGGGCAGATATCCTAAAAAGATGGGAATTCCTTTTTGAATTCCATATTTATAATTCTTCATGTTGATCCTCTTCGATAGATTCCTCTAATATAAATTCAGAAGTACAGTGTGGGCATCTTGTGGCGTTAATGTCGATCTCACTGAAACAGTAAATACATATTTATAGTTCTTCATGTTGATCCTCTTTGATAGATTCTTCTAATATAAATTCAGAAGTACAGTGTGGGCATCTTGAGGCGTTAATGTTGATCTCACTGAAACAGTAAATACATTTTTTTGTGGTCGGTGCTGCCGGTTCTTCTTTCTTTTTTCCCAGGCCTCCCAGGGCATTCATTCCCTTTACCAACAAGAAGATCACAAATACCATAATGATAAAATTGATCACTGCGGTAAGGAAAGCACCATATTTTATGTCTACACCGTTTAGTGTGAGGACAAGATAACTCAAATCTGTCTGTGCCACTAAACCGATTAGCGGGGAAAGTACGTCATTTACCAGGGAATTAATGATCGCCTGAAAGGCGGCACCGATGATAACACCGATAGCCAGATCCATCACATTGCCACGGAGGGCAAATTCTTTAAATTCTTGTAAAAATTTCTTGAAAAATGCCATGTTTTTTTATCTCCTTCTTTTGCAAAACGTCGAAACCTGTGGTTTCTCCGTGTTCGTTACACAACTTTGTGCTTCGTAAACAGCATAAGCACTCACGTCGAAACCTGTGGTTTCTCCGTGTTCGTTACACTCACATAGACTTTCTGCCACATACATCTGTCTGCAAGCAGACATGTATGTAGCAAAAAGTCTGCGTTCGTGCTTATGCGTTCATTTTATCATAATTGATAGAAAAAGGAAAGTTCTAATGGTTAGGGAAATATAATAAAAGAACGTTTCAACCCGTTTCCTTGGTAAATTGAAAAGTCACAAGAGAAGGTTATAAATTTCGGATTATGATAGCAGCAAAATAGCTGGTTAAGAAACGGGGTCGATTAGGTACCATCATTGTGTTGTTCGGAGATTACCACTTGCTGGTGATTGTTAAGTTCATAAGAATATGTTAAACTAATATAACAGTTGGCGTTATTAGCGACTAAAATGATGGCCGGCACCTAAAAGTGCTGTGCCTTAGGGAGAATAGCGATGAACATTGTAGACACCGAACATTTTACCATTCCTCTTTTGGAATGGTATGACAGGAATAAGCGTGATATGGTCTGGAGAGACCGGATGAATCCCTATTATACGTGGATTTCTGAGATCATGCTGCAGCAGACGCGCATCGAGGCGGCGACGGGTTATTTTATCCGTTTTACCGAGGAACTGCCAGATATTCAGAGTCTGGCGCAGGTTCCGGAGGAGCGTCTGATGAAACTTTGGGAAGGCCTTGGTTATTATAACCGGGCAAGAAATCTAAAGAGGACGGCGCAGATTCTGATGGAAGAATATGATGGCCGTCTGCCGGCAGATTATGATAAGCTTATGACACTACCAGGGATCGGACCCTATACGGCGGGGGCTATCGCCTCTATCTCCTATGGTATCAAGGCGCCGGCGGTAGACGGTAATGTATTCCGGGTGCTGATGCGCTATCTCAGATGCGATGATGACATCAGTAAAATGTCGGTGAGACGACGGGTGGAACATATGCTTCTCGATGTGATGCCAGAGCGGCCGGGGGACTTTAACCAGGCGGTTATGGAACTTGGTGAGGTGGTCTGTATCCCAAACGGTGCACCACTCTGTGAAAAATGCCCGTTGATGGACAGCTGTCAGGCGAGGGCGTCTGGCAGTCAGGAGGATTATCCGAAAAAGGCAGAGAAGAAACCAAGGAGGATCGAAAACAGGACATTGCTGGTCTATGAACTGGATGACTATATAGGGATCCAAAGGCGGCCCCAGAGCGGACTTCTGGCAGGCTTGTATGAGTTTCCAGCTGTTACAGAAAAACTCACTATGAAGGAGGTTAAAGAGCGGTTGGAAAAACAGGGGATTTTAAATGCCAAAATTCGCTCCATGGGGGTGGCAAAGCATGTGTTTTCTCATGTGGAATGGCACATGAAGGGGTTTTACGTGAAACTGGAAAGGGCATTTGAGAGACAGAAACTTTCTCCCAATGTAATCTTTGTCTCAAGGGATGAGCTGTCGCAAAAGTATGCCCTGCCGACGGCGTTTCGCTATTACCTAAAGCAGATTGTTGAGGGGAAAAATGAAAAGTGAGGGCAGTAACAATGAAGATTATATCATGGAATGTCAATGGGCTGCGCGCCTGTGTGACAAAGGGATTTATAGATTTTTTTAATGAAGTGCAGGCAGATATCTTCTGCGTGCAGGAGACAAAACTGCAGACCGGACAGATCGAGCTGGAGCTGGAAGGGTATCATCAATACTGGAACTATGCGGACAAAAAAGGATATTCAGGGACGGCGGTATTCACAAAAGAAGAGCCGCTTCAGGTTATGTACGGCATGGGGATTGAGGAACACGATCATGAGGGCAGGCTGATCACACTGGAATTTGAAAAGTTTTATCTGATCAATGGCTATATTCCCAATGCCCAGAGCGAGTTGAAACGTATTGATTACCGTATGAAATGGGAGGATGATTTCCGAAACTATATCTGCGGGCTGAACCAGGAGAAGCCGGTTATTTTCTGCGGGGATCTGAATGTGGCGCATCAGGAGATCGATCTGAAAAATCCGAAGAATAATCGTGGAAACGCCGGATTTTCAGACGAGGAGAGAGGAAAATTCACGGAGCTTCTGGCAGCGGGATTTGTGGATACATTTCGTTATTTTCATCCGGAACTGGAAGGCGCCTATACCTGGTGGAGCTATCGGTTCCGGGCGAGAGAAAAGGATGCCGGATGGCGCATCGATTATTTTCTTGCCTCGGAGCGGTTAAAAGACAGGCTGGTGGATGTTAAGATCCATAAGACGGTGATGGGATCGGATCACTGCCCGGTGGAGCTGGGGGTGCGGATGGATTAGAGATAGGAGAACTATAATAAGTACAATTAAGGAGAGTGAGTGATGAAACGTTTCTACTCGATCATAAACCGAATAACAGTTATATTGACAGGTTTTATTTGGGGAGCTATTAGTTTCTTTTGGTTGGGCTACAGCGTTTTAACTCTAGGTAATTTTATAGAAGAACCAGGGTCACTTGATTATGAATATCAGGGCAATGCAATGCGTATCTATGGTTTAATAGGGTGCATTTTATATGCAATATTTTTTGCCGTGATATTGTTGTTTTTGAGCAGAAAGAAACGAAACTTATTTATATTTCTTTTCTCAATGATATTGGGCGGAATTATTTTAGGCATATATATTTTTGCGCTGAGGGGATAGGGAGTCAAGCTAATAATTTTTTGTGGAGAAACGTATTGAAAAAGCATCCCGATGGGTGCTTTTTTATCTGATAGGAAAGTTCTCAATCCACGGGAAAGGTGCGTGTTTCTCAGCCCCACCTTTTTTACTATTCTGTTTATACGTACAAACGACCGTTTTTGCGTATAAACAGCACTTGATTTTATTTTTGCCTTGTGATAACATAACTATACAAGCAAGTAAACTTCTGATATATCTTTTATTGGGCAGTGTTCAGCTGTCTGTCTTTATAATCTGACTTTCTTGCTTATAAAAGATCAATGATCGATCCAATAAGCAGGGAGGTATTTGAATGAAAAGAGATTTGTCAACAAAAGCAATGACAAGGTGTAGGGATATATTTTCTGACATCTGCAATGTGAATCTGTTCGCAGATGAAAGATTTCTGGAGCCGGAACAGCTTGAACTCATTCCATCGGACACAGTCTATCACGATGCAGAAGGACAGTTGAGGGAGCACCGCATGGATGTGCGCATGAGGCATATCATGTCAAATACGGAGATTGCTATTTTCTGTCTGGAAAATCAAAGCGATGTCTGCCGGACGATGCCAGTTCGGGACATGGGCTATCTGTACTCTAGTTACAGTGAACAGATTCAAAAGATTAAAGAACAGAATCTTTTGAAGGGAATCTCTTATTATACAAAAGAGATTGGGGACAGCCAAAAACTGAAACCAGTGATCAGTCTGGTGTTATATTATGGGACAGATGACTGGGATGCTCCCAGGTCACTCGTCGATTTGTTAGACATACCTGAAGAATGGCGGAAAAGATTAGAACCATTGATCGCAGACCATCCTATACGGATCATTCATCTGGCTGCACAGGATGAAGAGACCCGAAAAAAGTACCAGAGTGATTTTCGCCATATTGTAGATTATCTGGCATATGTCCGCAACAAAGAAAGACAAAAGCTAAAAGAATACATGGGAGATAAAAGGAGAAAGGTAGCTCATCCTATGGAATACTTGGATTTGATGCATGCCTTTACGAATGACAGCCGGTATGAGAAAATAGCAGAGAATCTGCAGGAAAATGGAAAAGAGAGCGAGGAGATCAATATGTGCATTATGCTGGATATGCTGGAAGAGAGTGGTATAGAGAAAGGGAAAATTGAGGGCAGACGTGAGGAAATGTCACATGGTATCTGTGTGCTGGTAGGAACCTGTCATGAATTTGGCGTATCTATTGCGGATACTATTAGCAGGGTAGCTGCCAATTTTGAGCTGCCAGTAAATGAGGCAGAACTCGAAGTAAAAAAATATTGGGGGGTTGGCACAGTTTTAAAATAATCAGAAATGATAAAGATTTCAATAATTATTTTATGGTGGGAAGCCATAAAACACCTTTACAAATCTCATTTCACAATTTATAATAAATCCGTAAATCATCGTATTTAAGATGTATATACATGTTGGGGATGTGCCTGCGCGCTGCCCAAAAAAACTATTATATTTAAAAGAGCCATGGAACGATAATTCCGTGCGGAAATGAGGAAAAAATGAAAAAGATCAGAACCAGATTTGCGCCGAGTCCAACGGGGCGTATGCATGTCGGAAATTTGAGAACAGCACTCTATGCCTACCTTATTGCAAAGCATGAAGGAGGAGATTTTCTTCTGCGGATCGAGGATACCGATCAGGAGCGGTTTGTAGAAGGGGCATTGGAATTGATATATAAGACCATGAAGGAAGCCGGGCTGGAACACGATGAGGGACCGGATAAAGACGGCGGTTTTGGGCCTTATGTCCAGAGTGAGCGGATGGAGACAGGAATGTATCTGAAATACGCCAAAGAACTGGTCGAAAAGGGAGAGGCATATTACTGTTTCTGTACGAAAGACCGTCTTGACCAGCTTCACAAGGAGGCGGAGGAACGGGGAGAGTCTGCGGTCAAATATGATAAGCACTGTCTGTCCCTTTCCCAGGAGGAAGTTGAAAAACGACTTGCTGCCGGTGAGCCCTATGTGATTCGCCAGAATAATCCGGTAGAGGGAGAGACCACCTTTGATGATGTGATCTATGGAAAAATAACAGCGCCAAATGAAGAGCTGGATGATATGGTGCTGATCAAGGCAGACGGATATCCAACCTATAATTTTGCCAATGTGGTGGATGATCATCTTATGGAGATCACCCATGTGGTCCGCGGCAATGAATACCTGTCCAGTGCGCCAAAATACAACCGTCTTTATAAGGCATTTGGCTGGGACATTCCGGTTTATGTACACTGCCCCACCATTACGGATGAAAACCATAAAAAATTGTCTAAAAGGAACGGAGCCTCTTCTTTTGAAGATTTAACAGAACTGGGATTTTTACCGGAGGCGATCGTGAATTTTGTAGCATTGCTGGGCTGGAGCCCTTCGGATGACCGGGAGATATTCAGCCTTCAGGAGCTGATCGATTCTTTTGACTTTACACGGATCAGCAAATCGCCGGCGGTATTTGATATGGTGAAACTTCGCTGGATGAATGGCGAGTACATTAAGGCGATGGAAAATGAAGCCTATTATGAATATGCTCTTCCTGTCATTCGGGAAACTGTGAAGAAAGATCTGGACTTGAAAAAGATTGCGGATCTGGTCAAGACAAGAATTGAAGTGTTCCCGGATATTACAGAGAAGATCGACTTTTTTGAAGATCTTCCTGAGTATGATACCGCCATGTATACCCATAAGAAGATGAAGACCAATTCAGAGAATTCATTAGAGGTATTGAAGGAACTTCTTCCATTGTATGAAGAATTGGAGGACTATTCTATTTCCGCTATTGAGAAGGTGGCCATGGATTATGTGGCGGAAAAAGGGTGTAAGAACGGACAGGCATTGTGGCCGCTGCGTACCGCTGTGTCAGGGAAGCAGATGACGCCGGGCGGTGCCTATGAGATAATGGAAATTATTGGAAAGGATGAATCTCTTCGGAGAATCCGAAAGGGAATAGAATTACTGAATGGAGCTCAGTGAGGAACAGAAAAAAGCAGTGGAACACGGCGATGGTCCTATGATGGTCCTCGCCGGTCCGGGGGCGGGAAAAACTACAGTGATCACTCACCGGGTGAAATATCTGATCGAAAAACAGGGAGTGAATCCCGCACAGATCTTGGTGGTAACATTTTCTAAAGCAGCCTCCCTGGAGATGAGAGAGCGGTTTGAAAAGAGTACTGGAGGCAGACGTCTTGCTGTGCGCTTTGGGACATTTCATTCTCTGTTTTTTCAGGTATTGAAAGCGGCCTATGGTTATACGGCAAAAGACATACTTTCGCCGAGATTGAAATATCGTTTCATGGAAGAAGCGCTTCTGGAGACAGAATATGATGATATAGAGGATAAAAAAGAGTTTTTGGAGGAAATTGAGAAGGAGATCAGCCGGATCAAGGGAGAGGGGACAGATATTGAACACTATTACTCTGCCCTTTGCCCAGAAGAGATTTTCCGGCAGATTTACCGTGGATACCAGAGCCGGGTACAGAAGAACCATTGTCTGGATTTTGATGATATGGTGATGTATACCTATGAGCTGTTTCAGGCGAGGCCTGACATACTGCAGAACTGGCAGAAACGTTTCCGCTACATACTTGTTGACGAATTTCAGGATATCAACCGGCTTCAGTATGCCAATATCAAGCTGCTGGCATTGCCGGAGAACAATCTTTTTATCGTAGGAGATGACGATCAGTCGATCTATGGCTTCCGGGGAGCGAGACCGGATATCATGCTTGCCTTTCCCAAAGAATTTAAAGAGCTGAAACAGGTGACTGTGGGTGGCAACTACCGTTGTACCAGCCAGATTCTGACAGCGGCTTCTATGTTAATCGGCAATAATCGAAAGCGATATACCAAAAAATTAAAAGCTCATAAGGGGAAGGGAGACCGGGTGCATGTGACCCAGTACCCAGATATGACAGCCCAGACGCAGGGGATCACGGACAAGATTCAAGAATATATCCGCTCGGGAACGGATGTGGATGAGATCGCTGTTTTGTTTCGCACTGCCAGACAAATGAATGTATTTTCCAGGAAATTTATGGAGTACAACATACCTTTTATCATGAAGGACAGTGTGCAGAATCTGTTCGAGCACTGGGTGGCAAAGGATGTCATTACCTATCTGCAGCTGGCACATGGAGACCGTTCCAGAGGGGCATTTTTAAAGATTGCCAACCGTCCCAAACGTTATCTGAGCCGAGCGGCATTTGATAACGAATCCATTTCTTTTGCTGGTTTGTATGAGTATTACCGTGACAAACCCTATATGTGTGAGCGTATCAATACGCTCCAGAACGATCTGTTTGCCATGAAACAGATGACGCCCTACAGCGCCATAGATTATCTGTATCACAGTGTAGGATACCAGGATTTTCTCAGTGAATATGCGACTGAGCGGGGAGTCAGTCCAAAGGATTGGGAAGAGATCCTGGATGAACTCAAAGAGGATGCCGCTGGTTATGAGACAGTAGGGGAATGGTTTGCCCATATTGAGGATTATGGACGCCAGTTGGAGGAGCGCCAAAAGCGCTCAGGCGGCAGACCTGAACCGGAGGAAGAAAGACATGGGGTATCACTTATGACAATGCACGGCTCCAAAGGACTGGAATTTGATGTGGTATTCATCCCCGACGTGAATGAAGGGATTGTGCCTTACCAGAAGGCCGTTGATAGTGGACATGTTGAGGAGGAACGGCGTCTGCTGTATGTAGCGATGACCCGGGCGAGGGATCATCTTCACATTTCCAGCAGCCACCGGCGGTTTCAGAAGGATGTAGATCCGTCCCGTTTTCTGGAGGAGATCATTTCGCATTAAACTGACTTGCCGCGTTCAGCAGCACCACCCAAATGTATGAGGGCATCCCCATGCAGGGCATGGTGTATTGTCATAAAATCGGCTTTACTTTCACAGTAGATAATTTTGTAAATTTTGCGGATTGTAATATAGGACACAATGTACTATAATAAATGAAGATATTAGTACAATGAATACTAAGTAGATGATAGTGATTATCAAGTCATTTTTAAAGATTAGGAGGATGTATTTCATGGGAATTGCGAAGACAGAAGCAAAGGCAGCGATTGAAGCAGGAAAAACAGCATTAGGAATCGAATTTGGATCTACCCGGATTAAGGCAGTGCTGGTGGGTGAGGACAACGCACCGATCGCATCGGGAAGCCATGACTGGGAAAACCGTCTGGAAAATGGTATCTGGACCTATACACTGGAGGATATCTGGACCGGACTTCAGGATAGTTATACAAAGATGGCTCAGGAAGTTAAAGATCAGTATGATGTGACTCTTACAAAGATCGGAGCCATCGGTTTTAGTGCCATGATGCACGGATATATGGCATTTGACAAGGAAGGTGAGCTGCTTGTGCCTTTCCGTACATGGAGAAATACCATTACGGCGGAAGCATCGGAGAAATTGACAAAGTTATTTAACTTTAATATCCCGCAGAGATGGAGTATTTCCCATCTGTATCAGGCCATCCTGAATGGTGAGGATCATGTTAAGGATATTGTGTTCCAGACCACTCTTGCCGGATATATCCACTGGAAGCTGACAGGAGAAAAGGTGCTGGGCATCGGGGAAGCATCCGGGATGTTTCCGATCGACAGCAACACGAAAGATTTTGACAGCGATATGATACATAAATTTGATGAAACGATAGCGGACAAAGGATTTTCATGGAAGCTGGAGGATATTCTTCCGAAAGTGCTCGTGGCAGGAGAAGCGGCAGGAACGCTGACTGAGGAAGGTGCTGGACTTTTGGATGTGTCAGGCAATCTTCAGGCAGGAATTCCGCTCTGTCCGCCAGAAGGTGATGCGGGAACAGGTATGACTGCTACAAATAGTGTTGCGGTGCGAACAGGAAATGTATCTGCTGGAACTTCTGTATTTGCCATGATCGTGCTGGAGAAAGCATTGTCCAAGGTATATGAGGAGATTGATCTGGTGACGACGCCGACAGGAGAGCCAGTGGGAATGGTTCACTGCAACAACTGTACCTCAGATCTGAATGCCTGGGTTAATATATTCAAAGAATTTGCGGAGGCTTTTGGAATCAAAGCAGATATGGACCAGTTGTTTGGAACCCTTTACAATAAGGCGCTGGAAGGTGATGCTGACGGAGGCGGACTACTTGCTTACAACTATTTTTCCGGTGAGCACATCACGGGATTTGAGCAGGGGCGTCCGATGATCGTGAGAACACCTGACAGTAAGTTTAATCTGGCGAATTTTATGCGGGTGAACCTCTTTACATCACTGGGTGCGTTGAAGGTTGGTCTGGATATCCTGTTAAAGGAAGAGGGTGTTAAGCTGGATCGCATTCTGGGGCACGGCGGTCTCTTTAAGACTGAGGGTGTAGGACAGAAGATCATGGCGGCAGCGATGAATGCGCCGGTATCCGTTATGGAGACAGCAGGAGAGGGCGGAGCCTGGGGAATTGCGCTTCTCGCCTCCTTCATGAAGAACAAGGGAGTAGATGAAACTCTGGACAAATATCTGGCAGAGAAGGTTTTTGCTGGATATGAGGGCGTGGAGATGTCGCCGGATGAAGCAGATGTGAAAGGCTTTGACGAATTTATTGTGAGATATAAAGCTGGTCTGCCGATCGAACGGGCAGCAGTGGAAAATCTGCAGTAAATAATAGTATTTAATTAGCTTAGCTTGACGGCGCAAATTCGCGCCGTCAAGCTATAATAACAAAGGTCAGATGAGGATTTGTCTGGCCTTTTTGCTTAGGGCGTGTCTAAAACTCATTCCTACGTTCTGCACGCCCAGAAAGAGATGAATCGGAGAAAAAGAGATGGCAGAGGCGAAGGACAGGAAGAGTAAAAAACATGAATTTTTGCCGGTTTCCAGGAGAGATATGAAAGAAAGAGGATGGGATCAGTGTGATTTCGTCTATGTCACAGGGGATGCCTATGTGGATCACTCATCCTTTGGTATGGCGATTATAAGCCGGCATCTGGAAGCCCACGGTTACAGGGTTGGGATTATTTCCCAGCCGGATTGGCGGGATGACTCCAGCATTGCTGTTCTGGGGGAACCGAGGCTGGGATTTTTGGTGAGCAGCGGGAATATGGATTCCATGGTGAACCATTACACCGTAAACAAAAAGAGAAGAAAGCATGACGCCTATACGCCGGGAGGAGCCTCCGGAAAGCGGCCGGATTACGCGGCGGTAGTATATTCCAACCTGATTCGGCGAACCTATAAAAAGACGCCTGTGATCCTTGGAGGCATTGAGGCAAGCCTGCGGAGGATGGCGCATTATGACTACTGGTCAGACAAGCTGAAACGTTCTATTCTGCTGGATTCAGGGGCGGACCTGATCTCCTATGGCATGGGGGAACACAGTATATTGGAGATCGCGGATGCACTGGACAGCGGAATGGATGTGAGAGATATCACCTATGTGGCTGGAACGGTGTACCGCAGCAGAGAGGGAACAGATATTTATGATGGTCAGTATCTTCCTTCCTTTGAAGAAATCTCGGAAGATAAGAGGAAATATGCGGAGAGCTTCATGATACAGTATGAAAATACGGATCCTTTTACCGCAAGGCCATTGATCGAAAGGTATCCAGGGAAAGTACTGGTGGTTCAGAATCCGCCGGCGGCTCCGCTGACGACCCAGGAATTGGATGATGTATACGCCTATCCCTATGTGGGAACCTATCATCTCGCTTATGAGAAAGCTGGAGGGGTTCCAGCGATCCAGGAAATCCGGTTCAGTCTGACCAGCTGCCGGGGATGTTTTGGCGGCTGCAATTTTTGTGCCCTGACCTTTCACCAGGGGCGCATCGTCCAGGCCCGAAGCCACGAATCCATTCTAGCAGAGGCGGAGAAGATGACGCAGGAAAAGGGCTTTAAGGGATATATTCACGATGTGGGAGGACCCACAGGGAATTTCAGGCAGCCTTCCTGTGACAAACAGATGAAGAAGGGGGTCTGTGTGAAAAAGCAGTGCCTCTTTCCGAAGCCCTGTCCCAATATGAAGGTGAGCCATAAAGATTATGTGGCACTTCTGCGAAAACTCCGAAGTCTGCCAAAAGTAAAAAAAGTGTTTGTGCGGTCGGGGATCCGTTTTGACTATGTAATGGCGGATAAAGAGGACACCTTTTTAAAGGAATTGTGTCGTTATCACATAAGCGGCCAGCTCCGGGTGGCGCCGGAACATGTATCAGATGTGGTGCTCCAGGCGATGGGCAAGCCGGAAAACCAAGTCTATGAGGCTTTTTTGAAACGATATGCCAAAGTCAACCGTATCACAGGAAAGCAGCAGTATGCCGTTCCTTACCTTATGTCTTCCCATCCTGGTTCTACCTTAAGGGAGGCAGTAAAATTGGCTGAATATGTGAGGGATCTTGGTTATACACCAGAGCAGGTGCAGGATTTTTATCCTACGCCCGCCACCATTTCCACCTGCATGTATTACACGGGGCTGGATCCACGGACCATGAAAAAGATCTATGTACCCAGATCCCATCATGAAAAAGAGATGCAGCGGGCTTTGATCCAGTATAAACGACCAGAAAATTATGAGCTGGTAAAGGAGGCATTGTGCCGGGCGGGACGGCAGGATCTGATTGGTTTTGGAGAAAAATGCCTGATTCCACCACGGATGATCAAAAAAAAGAAAAAAAGGTGTTGACTGTTACCTTACGTCGTGGTTTATAATGAGGAAAAGGTGGAAGAAGTTCACCGTGCAAGGATGGGGATTAGTGTGGCGGAACAATTATTTTCCACGGGTGAGTTTGCTAAGAGGGCCAACGTAACCGTGCGGACGATTCATTACTATGAGAAAAAGGGCCTGATCCGGCCAGAAAAGATCAGTGAGAAGGGTTACCGCTATTATGGGCAGCAGGAGTTTGCCAGGTTGCAGCGGATACTGACGTTGAAGCTTCTGGGATTTTCACTGGAAGAGATCCAGGAATTCTCCCTCAATGAGAATGACCGGGACTTTTTGCAGCGCTCCTTTGGGATGCAGCTCTCTCTGGTGCGCAAAAAAATAGAACATCTGAAGGCGGTGGAGGAGTCGATCCAGAACGTGTCTGAAATGTTTGCGGAGGAGGATGTGCCGGACTGGGATGAGATCACAAAATTGATTCGGATCATTAATATGGATCGGGATTTGGTGGAACAATATCAGAATGGGAAAAATATTGATGCAAGGATCACCTTGCACAGCAGATGCTCCAGGAATCCCCAGAGCTGGTTCTCGTGGATCTACGAACAAATGAATTTGGCGTCTGGAATGAAGGTGCTGGAGCTGGGATGTGGCAGCGGCATGCTCTGGAAAGAAAACCAGAAGAAGATCCCGGATGGATGTGAGATTTTACTTACGGATATTTCTACAGGGATGCTGGAGGACACAAAAAAGAACTTGTCCGGGGCCGGTCCGAAGAGATTTTCCTATGAAGTAATGGACTGCTGTGATATACGGGGCGCAGGGAAGACTTTTGATATGGTGGTGGCAAATTTTCTTTTGTTCTATCTCAGGGATATAAAGAAGGCTGTCGCTGGCATCGCCAGGGTTTTACGGCCGGGGGGAACCTTTATCTGTGCCACCTATGGGGAGCATCATATGCAGGAGGTGGAGAAGCTGGTGAAGGAATTCAATCCGAAGATCCGACTTTCGGCGGTGAGGCTCTATGAAAATTTTGGTCTGGAAAATGGGGAGGCGCTGCTGTCCCAATATTTTGACCGGGTAGAGAAGAGAGAATATCCCGATGAACTCCGGGTAACAGACATCGACCTGCTGGCGAATTACATCATGTCATGCCATGGGAACCAGAGAGAGTATCTGATCCCGGAATACGATGAATTTAAGGCATTCCTAAGGGGAAAGCTAAAGAAGAAGGGCTATATCCGTATCACAAAACAGGCAGGATTGTTTGTTGCGGGTTCTACAGAGAGGGAAAAATAAGCGTTAGGCGCTTAGGAATGGAGGAATACGATGAAAATATTAGTAACAGGCGGAGCCGGATTTATCGGCGGCAATTTTGTGCATCATATGGTAAAAAAGTATCCTGAGCATACGGTGATCAATCTTGATCTTTTGACCTATGCCGGCAATCTGGAGACATTGAAACCGGTAGAAGATAAGCCAAATTATAAATTTGTCCGGGGGGATATCGCAGACCGGAGATTTATTATGGATCTGTTTGAAAAGGAGAGACCGGATGTTGTGGTAAATTTTGCGGCGGAAAGCCATGTGGACCGCTCCATCACCGATCCGGGTATTTTCGTGCAGACAAATGTTATGGGAACCCAGGTGCTTCTGGACGCCTCCAAAGAGTACGGGGTAAAGCGTTATCATCAGGTTTCCACGGATGAGGTTTACGGGGATCTGCCGCTGGACCGCCCGGATCTGTTTTTCCGCGAGGATACGCCGCTGCATACCTCCAGCCCTTATTCTTCCAGTAAAGCCAGCGCTGATCTTTTTGTTCTCGCCTATTACCGGACTTATGGGCTGCCGGTGACCATATCACGCTGCTCCAATAACTATGGGCCCTATCATTTTCCGGAAAAATTGATTCCGCTTATTATATCCCGGGCTCTGGCTGATGAAAAACTGCCTGTCTATGGAAAAGGGGAAAATGTGAGGGACTGGCTGCATGTGTCGGACCACTGTGATGCCATTGATCTCATTATCCATAATGGCAGAGTTGGCGAAGTGTATAATGTGGGCGGCCACAATGAAAAGACCAATCTTGAAGTGGTAAAGACGATATTGAAAGCGCTGGGAAAACCGGAGAGCCTGATTGAATTCGTGACAGACCGGCCGGGGCACGACCTGCGCTATGCCATCGATCCCACAAAACTGGAGACCGAAATGGGATGGAAGCCAAAATACACCTTTGAGACAGGGATCAGGCAGACCATTCAGTGGTATCTGGATAACAGGGAGTGGTGGGAGAATATTATCAGCGGCGAATATGCCGGTTATTTTGATAAAATGTATGGAAAGGATCTGACAACAAAATGAAGGTATTAGTTACGGGGATCAATGGACAGCTGGGACACGATGTAATGGGAGAGTTAAAAAAGCGAGGACATGAGGCTGTGGGAGTGGATATCGGGGAAATGGATATCACGGATGCCGGATGTGTCAAAAGAGTCATGACACAGACAGCGCCGGAAGCAGTCATTCACTGCAGCGCCTATACGGCAGTAGACCGTGCAGAGGAAGAGGTAGAACTGTGCCGGCGAGTAAACGCTGAGGGGACAAAAAATGTGGCAGAGGTATGTGCCGGGCTGGATTGTAAGCTCTTATATCTTAGTACGGATTATATCTTTTCCGGGGAGGGGGAGAGACCATGGGAACCAGGGGATGAGCCAGATCCCCTCAATGTCTACGGATTGACGAAATTTGAGGGAGAGCAGGAAATAAAATCAAGAATGGATAAATATTTTATCGTACGGATCTCCTGGGTGTTTGGCGTCAATGGCAATAATTTTATCAAGACCATGCTTCGTCTCGGCAGGGAAAATGGCGCCGTCCGGGTGGTGGACGACCAGATCGGTTCTCCCACCTATACCTATGATCTGGCAGTGCTTTTAGTAGATATGATCGAAACGGAGAAATATGGAGAATATCATGCGTCCAATGAGGGCATCTGCAGCTGGTATGAATTTGCCAAAGAGATCTTTGCAGCAGCGGGGATGAATGAGGTAGAAGTGACACCGGTGTCAAGTGAAGAATTTCCGGCAAAGGCAAAACGTCCGAAAAACAGCCGTATGAGCAAAGAAAAGCTTGTTAAAAATGGATTTAACAAGCTTCCTTCCTGGCAGGATGCGGTAAAACGATATGTGCCACTGGTACAATAAATACCAGCACACGGCGCGAATGTTTCAGATACTTAGTATCTATTGTATTAGTGACCGGTACAGGTCTCTGAAGGTATGCTGCCTTTGGCAAAGTATTCTTTTATTCTGGTGGAAGTGTGGGTTCCGTCTGTTACGAGCTTTCCACATTGGAGGCAAACGTAGGCGGAAACCACCGAATCCGGTTTCTCAAAATCTGTTTTTTCGTAGCGTTTGTTTATTTTTTCCATAATCGCTTTCCAGATCGTTTTATGATACGTGGTATTATTTTGTTTTTCGCTGGCATCAAAACCGCCCCAGACTCCAGCGGTCAGGTAGGGAGTGTATCCCACAAACCAGAGATCCTTGTTGTCGGTGGTGGTACCAGTTTTTCCTGCCAGCGGCATATCAATTTCTGAAAATCTCAGTGCTGTCCCAGTGCCTGCGTTGATCACATCTTCCATGGCATCCGTCAGAAGCCATGCGGTGGAATCCTTCATAACCTGTTTGCTGGTAGGTGTTGTGATGATGGTCGTTGTTTTTCCTTCGGAAGTCTTTTTTTCTTTCTTTGGCAAATTGGACAACAAAACATTTCCGTTGTGATCGATCACTTTCGTGTAGAAAGTAGGTTTGTTGTAAACGCCGTTGTTGGCCACACAGGCAAAGGCGGAGGTTAATTCCAGATTTGACACTCCCTTGGTCAACCCACCCAGTGCCATGGGAAGTGAGATATCAGTAAATATTTTCCCAGAGGGATCAGTATAACTGTCCACGAGAGAGGTAAATCCTAAATTTAATAAATAATCATAGCCGATCTTTGGCGTGACCTGCTCCAGTGTCTTAACCGCAATTACATTCATGGAGTTTGCGATGGCCTTACGGATTGTACTGGGACCGCGGTATCCGGGATACCAGTTTTTCACAAGCCGTTTTGTACCTGGATAGTAATATGGCTCGTCTACCTGGACTGTGGCAAGGCTCATACCGGAGGTATCCAGCGCTGGCAGGTAGGTAGAGAGCACTTTAAAGGTGGAACCGGGCTGACGCAGGGACAAAGTGGCGCGGTTTAGTGTCCGGCTGGCTGTCTTCTTTCCTCTGCCCCCGGTGATGGCTTTGACCTGGCCGGTGTGCTGATCCATGACAATAAAAGAAGCCTGGGGCTGTATCACATATTCGATCTTCTCTCCCTCTACATTTTTCCCTTTGCTCATAGCCTTTTTATAGGTTTCAATATACTTTTTGCCGCCCTTTTTGTCATGATAATATAGGCTGATATTCTTCTTTTTTTCTTTGGCAAACCAGTTTTTCATCGTGCCGGCATTATAATTGCTGGCCTTCCCCTTGGAGTCTGTCACCGTGAGCTGGTAATTGAGCTGATAGGTGGAATCTGCTGGATAATAGGCATTGTTGTTCATTACCTCGTCGCAGATTTTCTGCATGGAAGAATCCTGGGTGGAGTAGATCGTCAGTCCGCCCCGGTAAAGGGCATTGTAAGCCTGGGTTTCGGTATATCCCAGTTCCTCTTTCATGTCGGCGATCACCTGGTTGATCAGGGAATCGGTAAAATAAGATGTGGGACCGGAGAGAGCCACCGTTTCCTTGTTTACGGATTTGATCCGGGCATATACCTTATCTGCCATGGCGATATCGTATTCTGCAGAGGTAATACGTCCCTGTTCCTTCATATAAGAAAGTACTGTAGCACGTTTTTTCGCATTTTTCTTGGGATGGGTGATGGGGTTGTACCCGGAAGGGTTCTGGGTGATGCCAGCCAAAACAGCGGATTCGGAGATGGTCAATTCCGAAACATCTTTATTAAAATACCGTTTTGAGGCAGCCTGCACCCCAAGGGTGTTCTGACCAAGGTTTATCGTGTTCAGATAATATTCCAGAATCTGATTTTTAGTCAGTTTATTTTCAAGCTGTATCGCCAGATACTGCTCCTGGATTTTTCGCTCGATTTTCTGCACCAGCGTGTGTTCCTCACCGCCGCCAAAAACCTGGTTTTTCAAGAGCTGCTGTGTGAGAGTGCTGGCGCCCTGGCGAAATTCACCACCATTTGTCAGCGCGCTGTATATGGCACGGAAAATACCTCTTAAGTCAATGCCGTCGTGGGTCCAGAAGCGCTCGTCCTCAATCGCCACGAAAGCATTCTGCAGATGGACCGGGATCTGATCCAGAGTGGCATATTCCCGGTTCGCCTCTCTTCCCACCAGAGTCTGAACGACTTTACCCTTAGCGTTCAGGATCGTGGTAGCATATCCTTCTGGTACTACATTGATGGATTCGATACTGGGAGCCGTCTCCATCAGTCCGTTGATGATTCCGGCGAGGCCGCTGATTCCTGTGAAAGCACAGACTACCAGGAAGATCAGGATCAGTCTGGCTGCCAGTACTTTTAGCTTGTGTATACGGTGGGTGGCTGGCGATTTGAGAGATTTTGCCTTCGCCAGCACACTTTTTCTGCTAAAATTCATAGGATAATCAAACCTTTCTATAGGGATCCAACCAAAGGATGGGTTAGATGATTGACAAGTTCTAAGGATAGTATACCAAAAACTCTTGCAAAGGAAAAGAAAAATTAGTAAACTAGTGATATGCTGCTGGGGTCAAAAGATATTTTGCCCCTGGCATTATGATCTTTTGATGGGGAAAGGACAGGTGCGACATGGAAGGATCCCTGAAAATTGTGACCGAAGGGGGCACTGGCGAGGTGATAGAAAAAAAGTCCCGTTTTATCGCCAGTATATTTCCCATACAGACAGAGGAGGAGGCGCTGACCTATCTTTCTCAGGTGCGGAAAAAATATTACGATGCGAGACACAACTGCTTTGCCTATGTGGTGGGAGAGAAGAACGAGACGGAGCGGTGCAGTGATGATGGGGAACCCTCGGGAACGGCGGGGAGACCGATGATGGATGTACTGACGGGACAGGGGCTTCACAATGTCCTTGTGGTGGTGACCCGGTACTTCGGGGGAACGCTGTTAGGCACTGGCGGACTGGTGCGGGCCTATTCGGCGGCCGTGAAAGCCGGGCTGGAAAACTGCGTGATCCAGGAAAAGATCCGTGGCTGCCAAGTGCATTTTGTGACAGATTATAATGGACTGGGAAAGATCCAGCACATCGCGGCGGGGCTCGAGCTTCCGGAGAAAGATGCGGTATATGGGGAAAAGGTGGAGCTTACCTATCTGGTTCCCGCCCAGAAGGTAGATCAGCTGGAGCGGGAAGTGACGGAAAAGACAGGCGGTAGAACAGGGATAGACAGGGAGGAAGAGACATGGATCTACTGGAATACATGAATGAAAAAAATAAAGAAAAAGAATCCCCCCTTGCTTCCAGGCTCCGCCCCAGGACACTGGATGAGGTGGTTGGACAGGAACATATCATTGGGCGGGACAAGCTGCTTTACCGGGCGATCCAGGCGGATAAACTCAGTTCTATCCTTTTGTTCGGTCCGCCAGGGACAGGAAAGACCACGCTGGCGAAGGTGATCGCGGGAACCACAAAGGCGGAATTCCTTCAGATCAACGCCACCTCTGCCGGAAAGAAGGACATGGAAGAGGTGATTCAAAAGGCAAAAGAAAATGCCGGCATGTATGCCAGAAAAACCATTTTGTTTATTGATGAGATCCATCGATTCAACAAGGGGCAGCAGGACTACCTGCTTCCTTTTGTGGAAGACGGGACGGTGGTCCTGATCGGCGCTACGACGGAAAATCCTTATTTTGAGGTTAATGGGGCGCTGATCTCCCGCTCGATCATTTTTGAACTTCATCCTTTGTCGGAGGAAAATATCCGGGATCTGATCTGCCGGGCACTGGAAGACAAAGAGCGGGGGCTGGGAAGTTATCAGGCAGAGATTGACAAGGAAGCGTTGGATTTTCTTGCTGATATCAGCGGAGGCGACGCCAGGACGGCGCTGAATGCCATAGAACTCGGTGTGCTGACCACAGAGCGGAGCAGGGACGGAAAGATCCATATTACGCCGGAAGTGGCAGAGGAGTGTATTCAGAAGCGGACACTGCGGTATGATAAGACCGGAGATAACCACTACGATACCATTTCGGCATTTATTAAGAGTATGCGGGGATCGGATCCAGATGCGGCGGTGTATTATCTGGCGCGAATGCTTTATGCCGGCGAAGATATCCGTTTTATCGCCCGGAGGATCATGATCTGTGCTTCTGAAGATGTATCCAATGCCGATCCCCAGGCGTTGGTAGTGGCGACTCAGGCGGCCCAGGCGGTGGAGAGGCTGGGGATGCCGGAGGCGCGGATCGTGCTGGCCCAGGCGGCAAGTTATGTGGCGTGTGCCCCGAAGAGCAATTCAGCGATTATGGCCATCGATGCCGCGATGCAATATGTAGCATCTCATCCCAATTACCGCATTCCATCCTATCTTCAGGATTCCCATTACAAGGGGGCGGCAAAGCTGGGGCATGGCATCGGTTATAAATATGCCCACAACTATGAGAACCATTATGTAGATCAGCAGTATCTGCCGGATGAGGTCAGGGATGAAAGGTTTTATACACTGTCTGATCAGGGGTATGAAAAAAAGTTAAAACAGCATTTAATGAATATAAAAGGTGGAAAGGAAGCGCTGGAACATGAATGAGAAGAAAAATGAACAGAAAACACCGACCAGCTCCTATCCCAGAGGAGTCCGAATCTTTGCCGTCGCAGGTGTGGTACTTCTGGTGCTGCTCTACATTGCAACACTGATTGCGGCGCTGACAACGTCACCCACTTCCGGGGGATTGTTCAAAGCATGTCTGGGGGCGTCGATTCTGATCCCCATTATGCTGTGGTTATATATACGGTTTGCGAAACTTTTGGGAGGAAAGAGAGATAAATGAAAAGATTTACAGTAAAGGCTCAGGAGGGGAAGGCGCGCAGCGGAGTGATGAAAACTCCCCACGGTGATATCCTGACGCCGGTATTTATGAATGTGGGGACGGCGGCTGCCATAAAAGGGGCAGTTTCCACGGTGGATCTAAAGGAGATCGGTACCCAGGTGGAGCTGTCCAATACCTATCATCTTCATGTGAGACCGGGAGATGACGTGGTGAGGAAAATGGGAGGACTTCACCGGTTTATGAACTGGGACCGTCCGATCCTGACGGATTCCGGCGGCTTTCAGGTGTTTTCCCTGGCGGGACTGCGGAGGATCAAAGAGGAGGGGGTTTATTTTAATTCCCATATTGACGGAAGAAAGATATTTATGGGGCCGGAGGAAAGCATGCAGATCCAGTCCAATCTTGCTTCCACCATAGCCATGGCATTTGATGAATGTCCGCCCCATCCTGCCACCAGAGATTATATGGAGGCTTCTGTGGCGCGGACTACCAGGTGGCTGGAGCGCTGCAAAAAAGAGATGGAGCGTCTGAATGCCAGAGAGTACACGCTGAACAAAGAGCAGCTGCTCTTTGGTATCAATCAGGGTGGCACCTTTGAGGACATCCGTATCCGGCATGCCCAGCAGATCGGCGAGTTGGATCTGGACGGCTATGCAGTGGGAGGTCTGGCAGTGGGAGAAAGCCATGAGGAGATGTACCGCATATTGGATGAGGTGGTGCCAGCGCTTCCCCAGGACAAACCGGTATATCTGATGGGTGTGGGCACACCGGAAAATATACTGGAGGGTGTGGAGAGAGGCGTGGATTTCTTTGACTGCGTCTACCCTGCAAGAAATGGCCGCCACGGTCATGCTTATACCAATCTGGGAAAAATGAATTTGATGAATAAGAGGTTTGAACTGGATGAGCGCCCTGTGGAGGAGGGCTGCCAGTGTCCGGCGTGCCGCCACTATTCCAGAAGCTACATCCGGCATCTGCTGAAAGCAAAAGAAATGCTGGGACTTCGATTATTAGTCTTGCATAATCTGTATTTTTATAATACAATGATGAATGAGATTCGCGAAGCGATCGAAAGCAGCCGTTTTGCAGAATATAAAAAGAAAAAGATAGATTTAATGAGTTCCGAAGGATATTAAATCTGAACAGTATTCAGGAGGTACGAAAATGGAGACGTATTACATGCTTTTTGCATGGGTGGTTATCATCGCAGTATTTTATTTCTTGATGATCCGTCCGCAGAGAAAAAAAGAGAAGGAGCACGAAGCGATGGTATCCGCTGTGGCAGTGGGTGACAGTATTCTGACAACCAGCGGTTTCTATGGTGTTGTCATCGACATGACCGACGATGTCGTGATCGTTGAGTTCGGAAGCAACAAAAACTGCCGGATCCCGATGAAAAAGGAAGCAATTGTTGAGGTGGAAAAGTCGGAGTAAAAACTTAATCCAAATTAAAACCGAATCAAAACCGAATCAAAACAGGACTTCATGATCTTTCACTGCCGGTGTAACGCTTCATTACAAACCGTTGCACCAAGTTTCGTTTTTTGCAGTGGCTGGATGTGGAGTTCTTTTTCGTTTGGTTTGACCACACCGGTAATATAAAATGTATCAAAAATGCTGTCAAATTTTAAGAAACATTTACATAATGTGTTGCTTTTAATTATTGTATTGTAGTATAATAAAATAGGAAATCCAGATTTTCTACAAGTGAATTTTTGAACAATTTGGATAAATACTAAAGGGGGAAATGACATGCGAAGAGGGGAAAAATTTGTGCTGTGCATAGTGGCAGCATGTGTTCTGCTATGTTCTTGTCAAAAGGGAGAACCGAAAGAAAAGGTGTCTTTAAAATTATGGGGACCGGAGGGGAACCAGGAGTTATTGAGAGAGATGTCGGATGAGTTTTGTGAGAATTACAAAGACCAGGCGGAGATCGATATACATATTGGCGTAGAAGATGAAAATGATTTTAAAGGAGATTATTTAAAAAATGTAGAGGGAAGTGCAGATGTTTTTTCTTTCGTGGATGATCAGCTTTATGAGCTGGTTTCGCATAAATCACTTCTGCCTATTACCTTTGGAACCGATAAGGTGATCTTGGAAAGCGGCGGGGAGGATTCTCCGGCGGTTCAGAGTGCGATGTGTGAAGGACAGCTTTATGCGTGTCCGAAGACCGCTTCCAATGGGTATTTTTTGTATTATAACAGTGAGTATTTTAGTGAAAAAGATATAAAGAGTTTTGACCAAATTCTGAAAGTGGCAGAGAAAGCCGGAAAAAAAGTATATATGGACTGGTCCAGTGGCTGGTATATTTATTCTTTCTTTGGTGGAGCGGGATTTGAACTGAAGCTGAATTCTGACAGAGTTACAAATCAATGTAACTGGAATAAAAAAAGTGGGAAGTATGCGGGAACAGATGTGGCGGAGGCGATGCTTCGGATTTCTTCCAGCGAAGCATTTTTCAGTGGCAATAACGATGAGTTCAGAGAAGGAGTGGAAAAGGGAGAGATCATTGCCGGAGTAAGCGGAACCTGGAATGTAGATATTGTGAGTAAAACCTATGGAGACCATTATGCGGCGGCGAAGCTGCCCACCTATACGATTCAGGGGGATCAGGTACAGATGGCAAGCTTTTCTGGTTATAAACTTATGGGGGTAAATGCCACGACAAAACAACCAGAGTGGGCACAGAAGCTGGCGATCTGGCTGACCAATGAGCAGAATCAAAAACGCTTTTATGAGAAGACCGGCGAGGGGCCGGCAAATATCAAGGCGGCGCAGTCGCAAAGTGTACAGAAGTCTCCGGCGATAAAGGCGCTTCTGGATCAGAGACAGTATAGTATCGTTCAAAATGTAGGAGGAAATTTCTGGGATGCCGCCACAGCATTTGGTATGATCATGGTTTCAGGAAATAAAGATAATCTGTCACTCCAGGATGTTCTGAATGATCTTGTGGAAGAGACTGAAGCTCCGCTTAAAGAAAACTAAAGGTTTGTACCAGGGAAGTAAGGAGGTGCGTATAGAGTGAGGGGGATTACAAAACGTATCTTTTTTGCCGTCATTATTGCGGCGATCATAAGTTTTGGGTGCTTTTTTGTCGTTTTAATGGACATGGAGGATATCACCAACAAATACAACAACTTGATTGATGGATATATTGAGAACCGCAGGATACTATCAGAGATCAATCAACGCATGTACCGCATTCAGGCGCAGGTGGCGAGCCATGTTGTAAATACGGATGAGAGCAGGAATGAGATCTATGAAGAGCGGGTGGAGGAACTTGACAAAGAGATCCGTGAGCTGTTCCGGCGTTTTGAATCCCGGCTTACCATTACGGAGGAGAAAGATCTGTTTCGGCAGGTTACAAATAGTTATAACGCCTTTGATACCCAGATCGATATTGCCTTGAAGTTTAGCCGTGATGGTGCTTTTAAGTCAGCAGAATATTATGTCTGTACGGTGATGGAAGAGCATTTGGAAGAAGCAAACGATGCCTTTAATGCGTATTATGAGCGCACGAAGAAGGTGGTTGATGAAGCAAAGGGGGATATGGAGGAAGAACTGGCTCAGATCAAGATCTGGCGCAATGGGGCCATCGGTATCATTGTGATTGTCCTTCTGAACTGTCTCATTATCGTCTACCGAAGCGGCAGGAAGATCGTTAACCGGCAGCTTATGGATAGTTATGAAAACAATCAGCGGATCATGGATATGCAGTACAAGACCATTGTGGGTATGGCAAATCTCATCGAGAGCCGGGATGGGGAGACTGGGGAGCACGTGAAACGAACCAGTGCCTATGCCGAGATGATCGCAGAGGAACTTTCCCAGGAAGTGCCTTATAAAGAAATAATCAATTCCGTCTACATGGAAAATTTGTGGAAAGCGGCGCCCCTTCATGACATTGGAAAGATTAAGATATCAGATACCATTTTACAAAAACCCGGAAAGCTGACGGACGAGGAGTTTGAGCGGATGAAAATGCATGCGTCCGAGGGTGGAAAGATCATCGATGTGACGATGGGCGCCATCGATGACAGGGAGTATCTGGATATGGCCCATCAGGTAGCGAGATATCATCATGAAAAATGGGACGGATCGGGTTATCCAGATGGCCTTAGAGGCGAAGAGATTCCACTTTGTGCGAGGATCATGGCGGTAGCAGATGTGTTCGATGCCCTGGTATCCAAGCGCTGTTACAAGAAAGCTATGACAGTAGAGAAGGCGTATAGTATCATACAGGAATCCAGCGGCAGTCATTTTGATCCAGTCGTTGCGGAGGCATTTATAAGGATCCGGCCAAGAGTAGAAGCATATCTTCGGAATGAAGATGGAGAAGAGATCAGATTTTGATAATGATTTGTACATATTCATTTAGGAGGCGCATATGATCTATACCGTTACTTTGAATCCTTCGCTGGATTACATCGTTACCGTTGCCGAATTTACTATGGGAGCGACAAACCGTACCCTGGAGGAACGGGTGCTGCCCGGCGGGAAGGGGATCAATGTTTCCCTGGTACTGAACCAGCTGGGGGTAGAAAACATGGCATTTGGATTCCGGGCTGGGTTTGTGGGGGAAGAGATTCAGCGGCGGTTGGAAGCTCTGTACTGCTCCGCTGATCTTATCGAGCTTGCCAGCGGCACCAGCCGGATCAATGTGAAAATAAAGAATTACGAGGGAACCGAGATAAATGGTATGGGACCTAACGTCAGCGCCGGTGAGTGGGAACAGCTTTTGAATAAATTAAGCGGGCTTTTGGCGGGGGATACGCTGGTTCTGGCGGGTAGCGCCCCCTGTTCCCTTTCTGTTAATATTTATAGAGAGATCATGGACATGCTGGCGGGAAAGGACATTGATTTGGTGGTGGATACCGCGGGGGCTGCTCTGGTGGGCGTCCTGGAGGTCCATCCTTTTCTGATCAAGCCAAACCGGGATGAATTAGGGCAGATTTTTGGAGAAAAGCTGACAGCCAGGGACGATATTCTGGAGTGCGCGGGAAAGCTGCAGCGCAGAGGCGCCAGAAATGTCCTAGTATCCATGGCGGGGGACGGAGCGGTTCTCTTATCCGAGGATGGAAGGGTCTTTGAGTCGCCGGCGCCAAGGGGTGAGCTTGTCAATGGCGTGGGGGCCGGGGATTCTATGGTAGCCGGGTTTCTCGCGGGATGGCAGAAGAGCAGGGATCTCTCCTATGCTTTTCGGATGGCGGTGGCGGCTGGCAGTGCCAGTGCGTTTTCTGACCATCTGGCAGAGGCGGATCAGATAGAAAGATTGATGGAACAAATTGAGGGAAAGGTAAAAACTGGATTTCTTTACTAAATTTTCTGCAACAGTCTCCGATATATATAATACAAAGCCATAGTGACTAAGGACAGTGTGTTTTCAATGGATTGAAAAAAGATTGATTGGAAAGCGCTGTCCTTTTTCCGTTTATGGAAAGGTACAGAAGGAAGTAAAAGTAATTTGAAAGAGGAGGAGCACAATGCAAAATTCGATATTGGCTGAGTACGCAGCACGCAATAGAAGCATTGAAATCAGAAAAAAAGAGACAGGACATGAAAAGGATCTTGACAGGCCAGATGGATTTAGGGCGCAGATCCGGGCGGCGGCAGCAAAAAAGGATCCGAAGGAGATGACATTGGAGGAGTACCGGGAATATATTCAGGAGAAGATAAGGAAGATGTTTCCCTTTTTGTCAGAGTACTCTTTGCTGCTTTCGGTAAAGTTCAGCGATCTTGCCCTGATGGAGATGAAAAGCGATCCGGATTGTGAAAAGATGGTGCTGGAGAGCATGAGCTATGAAGTAGTAAAGGAAAAGAGCGATGCAGGGGCGCAGCTGGAATTCAGTATACGGAGAGCCAGAGAGCGTCGGAAAGAGCGAAAAGATCAAATGATGAAGATCCTGTTAAGAAAGAAAAAAATGGAGATCTATTACGAGAAACGGGCATTGCACAGGGAGGCTTACACGGAATTCTTAGAGACGGGAAAACGATATGTAGGACCGTGTCCAGCGGCAGAATTTTTTGCCCTCGGCCAGATAGGAGGAGGAAATATTATATTTTAGTGAGTATAATAAAATCATGGGGCGCGGGTTTGAGGAAAGTTCAAACCCGCGTCGTTTGCTAACTCAATGGCGCCATTGGGCTAATATAATGAAAAGTAGTTTTATCAATCCAGTGTCTTGGGAGAGTTTCTGCGGATGATACCACAGGCGATCTTTTCTCCAGAGTTTCCGGAAGGCTGGCTGTGAAAATCATCTGGCATGGAATGGAGGATGACCACCCGTCCTAAAATCTCTTTTATGGTAAACTTGGTGAGAATGACAGCGCTCCATGCCATGCCCTCATTTACAAAGACAGGCGGCAGATCGCCGGCATGGTTCGGGTGCGGGCAGTCATGGGGATTATAATGGCTGCCGGCAGCGGCAAAGGGATCCTCCCTGTTGCCGCTGCAGGAGCGGCCCTGATGGATATGCAGCCCCAGTACTGGGTACTGGCAGTAGCCATTGCGGTATGGGATTCCAGAAAGAGAGGTGGAAACCAGAACAGCATTTCCGATATCATAAAAGGCAACCCGTCCTCTCAGATTTTTTGCCTTTTTGGAACCTGAGATGCTGGCAGTAGCCTGAGGAGATGCCTGTTGAAGAATTTTTCCAATATACTTACAGTCGTACATAATAGTCCTCTGTTTTGTCTTTTATTCATATAATATGTATATTTTTGTCTGATGTGCGGGACAAAAAACGCTGTGCAGGTGGAAGAACCACTGCACAGCGTTTTTAAGTTTTATTTTTTTATAATTGGAAGGATCTCCATATCATTTGCAGATTAGTCAAGGGAAATCGGCAATTGTGGCATGTAGGGTACTAAACTGTCTGCATCCCACAAGAATACAGAAGAATGATGTATGTCGCTAGTCCACTGTGCCGGGATGGAAAGTTTTTTGTACTCGTTTGCGCCCAGCTCGATGATCTGTTCTGACAGATCTACCATGGCGTCAGAGGAATCATAGGCCGTCCACACTGCTCGGATTTTCTTACTTTGACCGTTATTTGACAGGCAGAGTCCAATGTGGCCTCTTTCCAGTCCAGCATATGCCATAAATGCTTCTTCTGTATCCGATGAGCCAGCGGAGTTTGCAGAAACATTTAGAATGATCTCATTGGACACAGTAGAACCGTCGGAGGAGGTAGCAAATATTTTCAGCATCCGGCCTTTTGCGCTTTCTGGTACTGTGAATTTTCCCTCTGCAGAAATGCTGGTGTCATCCACCTTCTGGTTATTGATGGCATCGGTTACATGCCAGGAAACGGTGCCAGCCTCTCCGGTAAGCGAAGTATAGTCTGCTGTAAATTCCAGATTGTCGCCGGCATGGACTCTCTGATCTGTATTAGCTGAGGTGGAGATGCGGATCTGATCGCCCAGGGTAAATTCTGCAGTTATGGACTCATTTTTGTTCACTTCAAGCAGAATGTACGCTTTATCCTGTGGGGTATACCGAATCAACTGTTTTGCTCCATTGATCTTTGCCTCGCTCCAGGCAGGACCGCAGGAAAGAGCAATTTTGTTATGTTCCTGATCGGATGTTACGGTGACAGAAACCTTTTTGGCAGAGATATCCCAGGAAATGTTATTTACCTCTGCGTTGCATCTCGCCCTCAGACCGGTGATGCTTCCACTTCCCATAGAATCTAACAGTGCCGGTAGAACTTCTATCTCTCCAGTGTTTGAGTAGAGCAGGGATTCATTCACGGCTCCCATGATTCCGAAAGCAGAATCAGTACAATAGGTAGAACTGTGGTTGTCATTGTGTGAAGTCATCATGGAACTGTACTGATAATTGCTTGTCATCAGATATCGCAGTACAGAATCCAGGCTCTCTGAATCCTTCAAACGTGCGGCCACCAGTGCTTTATGGGTGGGGCCATGGGATTCAGAGGCTTCTTTTCCGCCGTATGCCGCGGAACGGAAAGACATGGCTTTTAATATACCGACACGCAGATTTTCGTCGGTCTGGGATTCGTACCCGGGCCACGCCGGATAGGCATGGCTTACGTGCCTGTGACGGTGTTTTTCACCGAGGTTTTCTGTGGCCCATTCTTTAAGTTCTCCTGTATCAGCGTATAAATATTCTGGAATTCTGCTCTCAAGAGTGTTCCATCTCATTAACTTGTCAGCTGCATCCGAAGGTTTCACCACATCCAGGATTGCTCTTGCCATAAATAAGGTATCGTGTGTCGCGGATATATCCATGGTTGTATTGTAGGTCAGGGCATAAATGGAATTATCGGCAGCTCCTTCCGGAGAGTTTTCCGGAGAATATCCTGGGGTGTAGAGGTATTTGGCCTCTGTGTCACCGGCTGCGACAGCCTCTGACAGTGTAGTTCCGTCATCGAGATGGTTATTTCCGCTTCCGTCGGTATAATAGCGCTCATCCACATACTGAAGCCAGAAGTTCATTGTCTTGTCAAGCATAGGAAACAGGATGTCCTCCACCAGTTTCATTTTGCCAGTTCTGCGGATTCTTTCCACATCTTCGTCGGACCAGTCCAGTACATGCTGATTCCGCTCCAGATCGATATCCTTGCCCAGAGGAATTTCCTGATCCCCATAGCACTGCCAGTATTCAAAGATTGGGATAATGAGCCAGTCTGTAATACCGTTTACATAGAGATGGGGATAACCGTCGAGAAAGTGGTAGCTTCCGGCCTGTCCGGTTCCGTCTACACGGGGAGGTGCTTTGATGGCATCGGTCATTCCGTAAACGTTTTGTGCATCCGTTTCCCAATCTGCCACCATGCGGACGATGAAATTGATGTAACCTTCGCCGGCGCCCGCCATATTTCCTGTATTCATACCGGAGACCTGCAGGTTAGTGTTGGCATCCAGTGTAAAGTCTCCACTCCAGTCCGGTTTCCAGGCGCCTGTCCAGATCGCCCCCAGTCTGGTGGTATGGTATCCGCTGGCACAGATCAGACCAAAGCGGCCATTGTTGTAGATCCTCTCCAGAAATGCCTTGTTGATCTCTGATTTGTTGGCATTCTGCTTGCTGATCAATTCCTTATTTGTCAACTTGCGGTCGGCTTTTTCGTCCTCTGTCTGGCAGAGGCTGATGCGGACGTTGTCAAACATTCCACCATGGATCTTTACATGGGGGTCCAATAATTTTTTATAGGATTCATTGCTGCTCTTTATTTCATATTTTGTTACGACAGAATCAATCTCGCTGATCAGGCGGTCATAGAGCTGCTCTTTCACGTCCTGTACTGTATTGCAGCCGTCATCCTGCCGGTCTACCTTCGTGATCAGCATAATGGATTTTGTGCCTGTGATGTTGATCTTTGGGTCGTTGGCGTTGGTGATCGTGCCGGAACCAAATCCGTTCATATTGGTAAGTGTGCGCGTATCTGCCTGATAATCGATGGTTCCGTCTGTTACGATTCTTGTCGCAGAACCCCATCCGCCATTGGAAAACAATGTCTTTGTGCGGTTTTTAGAGCCTTTTCGGTACTGGTCCGGGTACTTTCCCACCATACCCATGGTGTAACCGTTATCGTCCTGGGTGACGATATAATCCGAGTCAGGTCTTGGATTTACCGATCCCTGGTTTCTCATCTCCACCATATGGTCAATACTCAGTGTGATATCCAGGTCCTGATTGTCCGGCGCCTCGATGTAGGTGACAATGACATCATCGCTGCGGGAGGCGAAGGAACGGCGGTTCCATTCGTTTCCATCTGCATCTTTCCACTGCGCGCCGACTTCACCGGTCTCGTAGTTGGTGTAGCGGTTATAGTTGTCTTTGTTTGCATCTGTAAAGCTGTTGTTTTTGATACGGTACTGGCTCGCCGGCTGATAGGGCCGGGACCAGGTGGTCCCCCAGGAGGTTCCAAACACGCTGGAAGCGTATTTATTTACTGCGTTGACCCAGGGAAAATCGCTTGTATTGGTACGGGTAACAGCGCCTTTTCTCTGGCTGTCAAGAATATCACTGATATTCGGTGTTTCATAGATATCTGTCCCATCTGTGACGATTTTCGTATTATTGAAAATAAATACATCTTCATCGGGATCACAGCTCTCAATAAACGCGATTTCACCGTTGGCGGTTACGGAGCCTTCTCGCCAGGAATCCTTTTTGGTGCTCTTCTCAATAGTCGCATATGTACTTTCGTTGAAGCCTATTGCATCACCCAGGCCATATTTCCAATCGGGTGCTTCTGCATGGGCGCCCATCAATGGCGCCATGGAGGCAGTCACCAGGGAAAAAGCTCCCAGAACTGCGCCCCCCAACATAAGTTTTGTTATTCGTTTCATACAATCCTCCATTTCGATTAAATGAGCCATTAGCGAACTTTTACTTTTACGATTTTGGAGTATTTACCAGCCCTTTTCTTTTTCCCAGAAAGCTGATATGCTCTCACCTTAATGTAATACACCTTGCCGCTTTTCATCTTTTTCAGTGTTGCCTTTTTCTTTGAACTTCCCTTTACGGTCAGCTTCACTTTGTATTTCCCTTTTTTCTTTGTCGCCACACTGATCTGATAACCTTTAGCACCCTTTACCTTTTTCCATGAAACTTTTACTTTTTTCCGTCCAGAAGGTTTTGCTTTGACACCTTTCGGTGCAGGCAGTACTTTTTTCTTTGCTGTAACAGATTTTCCCGGAACCGATGGATTAGATGTGTTTCCCGCGGGACCTGCTGTCTGTCCCGGAGCCGTTTCCTCTGGAATAAAGCGGAACTGATTTACTGTCTGCCCCTTTTCCGAGGTGACAACCAGGGTATACACTCCTGAAACCAGTTGTTTTTTTACCTTAAAGTGAAAAGATAAAGTACCATTCAATGTGTACTGGTTCATGTATACAATCGATGCTTTGTTGGCTGTCAGGTCGTTGTAGGCGCCCGGTGCGCCCGGCGCGTAGCAAATGACAGAGATTTCCTTTCCCTTCAATTCTGCATCCGAAACGGTAACTGCCACAGTTCCATCTGACTGGTTGGAAGTTACGGTTACGGCGGTGCCAGCTGCCTCAATACTTCTTGAACATAATAGTGGCATTCCAGCCAGAAGCAGCAGAGCAAATAGAACCCATCCCATTTTTCGTTGCATAAGCTATTTTCCTCCTTGTAAAATATGATAGTATAATTTTAACAAATATAAAAGTGAACATCAATGACGTATCTTGAGCTTTTTAATGACTAATTATCATCAAAGGCACCATTTAAACCCTGTTAAATTGGTGCCCTTGTAAATAAAATATCCATAAAGGTTGTAATGAGAAATGTTTAGTTCTCTCCATAGCCATTTGGATTCATGCTCTGCCAACGCCAGGAATCGGCGCACATATCATCCACATTGTATTTTGCTTCCCAACCCAGTTCTTTTTTTGCTTTGCTACACTCAGAATAGGATTCGTCTATGTCACCGGCACGTCTTGGTTTGATCTCGTAGGGAATGCTGTGACCACAGGCTTTCTCGTAGGCATGAAGGATATCCAGAACACTACAGCCCTTTCCAGTTCCCAGATTGTAGATTCGAACCTCTGGTTTTTCAGATAACTTTTTGATTGCCTTTACATGTCCGGTAGCGAGATCCATCACATGGATATAATCTCTGACTCCGGTTCCGTCATGGGTGTTGTAATCGTCTCCGAAGACGTTCAGACAATCTCGTTTTCCGATGGCAACCTGGGCTACATAAGGCAGCAGGTTATTTGGAATTCCCTTTGGATCCTCGCCGATAAGCCCGCTTTCATGGGCGCCGATGGGGTTAAAGTACCGCAGGAGAATGACGTTCCATTCCGGATCGGAGGTATGGAGGTCTGTCAGCATCTGTTCAATCATCCATTTGGTCCATCCATAAGGATTGGTAGGAGAGCCCTTCGGGCATTCCTCGGTGATTGGAACAAATGCCGGATCTCCGTAGACGGTGGCAGAGGAGCTGAATATAATATTTTTTACCTCATGATTTTTCATACAGTCCACCAGATTAAGTGTTCCAGTCAGGTTGTTGTGGTAGTATTGTATGGGTTTCTCCACCGATTCGCCAACTGCCTTCAGCCCGGCAAAATGAATCACGGCATCTGGCTTTTCCCCAGCAAAGACAGAGTCCAGGGAAGCTTTGTCTAAAAGATCTATTTTATGAAAAACGGGTTTTTTCTGTGTGATCGTTTCGATGCGTTCCACTGCCTTGCTGCTGGAGTTGTACAGATTGTCCACGATGACTGTCTCATATCCATTGTTCAGCAGTTCGACACAGGTGTGGCTGCCGATATATCCGGCGCCTCCTGTCACTAATATTTTCATATCTGATTCTCCCTTCTGATTTGTGATGTGGTTAGTATACACCATGACGCGGGGGAGCAGTCAAGCAGGATCAGATATTTTTTTTGCGCCGCCGCCGATCTCGACTTCATAAAACTCTGGCAGGAGGCCAAAAGCCTCCTGATAGACAGCAGTCAGCTTGCTTTTAAATAAATTTCGGTTTCGTTTTTTTACAAGACTTACGGTGCAGCCGCCAAATCCGCCGCCGGTCATGCGGCTTCCGATCACGCCGGGCAGTTCCCAGGCTGTTTTTACGAGAAGATCCACCTCATCGCAGGAAGCTTCAAAATCATCTCTCAGGGAGAGATGGGATTTGTTCATCAACCGGCCAAATTCCTGTATGTCGTCTGCCCGGAGCGCATCCAGGGCATGTACAGTGCGCCGGTTTTCTGAAACGGCATGCTTCACTCTTTTTTGGATAATCTCATCTGAAATCAGTATTTTATATCGTTCAAACTGCTCGTTATTCAGATCGCCAAGACTATTGATATCGATCATTTTCTGCAGCATATTCAGGCCTTTTTCACATTCTTTACGGCGGTCGTTGTAGGCAGAGGAAACCAGACTGTGTTTCACCTTACTATTTGTGATCAGAATGGAAATATTTTTCAAAGAGACCGGAACATGTTCGTATTCCAGTGTGTTGGTATCCAGAAAGATGGCATGTCCTTCTTTTCCCATGGCGGAAGTAAATTGATCCATGATACCACAATTCATGCCGTTAAAATGATTTTCTGAATACTGGCCCATCAAAGCAATTTTTTCCAAGGTAATATCTTCAAGCTTAAAAAGATCCTTCAAAACCAATCCGGTCACCACTTCGATAGCAGCAGAAGAGGATAAGCCGGCACCGCCAGGAATATCACCATAGAAAAAGATATCCATGCCGCTCGTTATGGGATAACCCTTTTTACAGAAGGTCCAGATAACCCCTTTTGGATAATTGGTCCATTCTGCTTCCGTTGTGTATTCAATATCATCCAGCGAAGAATTAAATACTCCTCTTGAACTGAAATTTTCTGAATAAAGTTTCAGCAGTTGGTCTGATCTTCTGCGGGCCAGAGCATATGTTCCCAGCGTCAGGGCGCAGGGAAATACATGTCCGCCGTTGTAGTCCGTGTGGTCTCCGATGAGATTGACCCGGCCTGGAGCAAAGTAAATACAGGGTTCATCTCCCTCTCCAAATATTTCTGTGAATTTCATCTTTAAGTCTTGTATTTTCATGGGAATCCTCCATCTCCGCCCCATTCAAAACAACGATCACGGGCAGTAATTTGTGCTGTCGAGCTATAGTTACATCACTAATTTTATTATATCGAATCTTGGATAAAAAAGCTATAGCTATTTCAATTTGTTGTTAAGATAAAAATTGTAAATAAAATTGAAATTGTGAAGGGTGCAGATTCACGCCGTTAAGTTAAGTAATAGTAGACTTTTTCTTTTAAAAATAGTATAATAATATGGACTGGATTAAAAGATGAAAGGCTGGTGTTAAATATGTATACAAATCATGATCCATCAAAAAAATCGAATTTTACAATGATGGAAGATTCAGAATATATGAAAGAACAACATCAGGAAATTCTTCTTGGGAAAGAAGAGGGGCTGGATGTTTCCCTCTATTCTAATCCGGAGCTCAACTGGCTTCAGATGGAACAGATCCGGATGGGAATCAAAGATAAGGTAGATGTTTCTGCATATGCTGACCCTTCATACAGTTATGAGACCATGAAGCAGATTCGGTTGTCTCATTATTCCTCCAACGATCTTACCAGGTATCTGGAAAGAGGGTTTGTGGATGATGAGCTGGAACAGATTCGGCTTGCACTGGAAGATGGACTTCCGATTGATACATGGCTGACGGATGATATGTATGTGCAGCAGATCTATGAAATTCGAATTGGTTTGTACGAAGAATTGGATGTCTCCGTATATGCGAACTCCCAATATAACTGGATGCAGATGCAGGAGATTCGTCTGGGACTGGAGAAAAAATTAAAGGTGTCGTTGTACACAAACCCTCTGTTCAGCCACTGGCAGATGAAGGAGATTCGTCTGGGACTGGAGGCAGGACTGGATGTCACGTCTTACGCGAAGTTGATTTATTCCGGAACGGATATGAAGAAAAAACGTGAAAAGCTTTTAAAGGATAAGACTAAGAAACCACAGTATGATGACAAGCTGGGGATCGATATAAAATCTTTGACGAAAAAGGAATTCAGTATTTTTGTAGAAGATGATGGAACGAAGGCGTTCGCATTTATTCCCTGGTTTCCGGGCAATATGGTCAAAGAAGAAGACATTTATGGAGCGCTGGAAGAAAGAGGAATCGTGGTCGGGATCAAGGATGAAGCCATCACTGAGATGATCAAGAAAAGAAGAATGAATGAAAAAGTACTGATCGCGGAAGGAACCCCTGCTGAGACAGGAAAAAATGGCTGGTTTGAATTTTTTGTACGGCTGGATCTGCCCCGTATCCCGGCGCCGCTGCCAGACGGAGGGGTGGACTATGTGAATATAGAAGCCTTTGAGATGGTGGATGAAGGCGAAAAAATTGCTGTATATCATCCCGCCCAGAAGGGAAAGGACGGCCAGAATGTCTTTGGCGAAGTACTTCATGCCAACAAAGGACTGGAAAAAAAGCCGTTAAAAGGAGTGGGCTTTACCATTGCTCCTGACGGAGTGACCTATGTCTCCAAATTAAGTGGAAAACTGGAATACGTAAATGGACGGATTATTATTTCCAATATGGTTATTGTACGTGAAGATGTAACGGCTGTGACTGGAAAATTAGAGGTTGATGGTTCGGTATATGTGATCGGAAGTGTTTTTTCTGGAGGTTATATTCAGGCGACAGGAGACATTATCGTTGAGTATAACGTAGAGACAGCCAGGCTGATCGCTGGTGGCAACGTAATGATCAAACGGGGAAGCTGTTCCAAACATGACTGTTTTATCGAAGCAGGGGGAGAGGTTTCCGGCAGTTTCTTTGAATCGGCGAATATCGATGCCGGCGGCAATGTGAAAGCAAATTACATTATGAACAGCGACATTAACACTATGGGAAAAGCGATCATATCCGGCAGTAAAGGAATGCTTCTTGGCGGAAAGGTCTGTGCGGTGCGGGGGGTGGATACTTACAATCTCGGAAACAGCTCTCATATTAAGACGTACCTGGAAGTGGGAAGAAATGAACTCTATGACAAGCAGCAGATCAGGTTTGCACAAAAAAGAGAGCAGATTCTGGATGAGTTATCCATGCTGGAAGAAAAATGGCATAGGATTCTGCAGGCTCTTCCCCCGGATAAGGAACAGGCGGTGGAAATTATCAAAAAACTGAATGCTACGATTGTAGCCAAGGATCATGAACTGGCGGATCTGGATGCGGAGGTATCCAAACTTGCCAATCTGACCGATCAGGACATGAAAGCGATTTATGTCAGAGGAAATGCTTATGAGGGAAGCATGATTGAGATCAACAAGTTCAAATATATGCTGCCTTCCCATGTGAGTAGAATTATTTTTAAGCTGAGAAATAACAACGTTGTAATGGTCAAATTCTAAATATGAAAAGAAAGTATGGGTAGAAATATGACACGTGATACAATTTTAATTCTTGAGGATGATGATGCCAGCCGTGCAAAGCTGGTGGAGATGTTCCAGAATGAATACAAGATTCTGGAGGTCTCAAATCAAAAAGAAGGAATCGATGTATTAAAGAATCATGCCTCTTCGCTTGCTCTGGTTCTGGTGAATCTTAAGATACCAGTACAGGACAATTTTCAAGTGCTGGAACGGCTGAGTGAGAGGAAATTTTTAAATCGAATTCCGTTTATTATGATCACCAGTGAAGAGACAGCGGAGCATGAGAAAAAGGCATATGAGTATGGTATCATCAGCTATATTAAAAAACCCTTTCATCCGGAGATTGTGAAGCAGCTGGTGGATAATGTGATTCAGGTATTCCAATATAAAACGAAACTTGAGGTTACGGTGAGAAATCAGACGGAAAAGCTGAAAAAGCAAAATTCCATGCTGAAGGTGATGGCAGAGAGACAAAAGCATATGAATGAGGTACTGATCGATTCCTTAAGCAATATTGTAGAATTCAGGGACCTGGAATCGGAACAGCATATAAAAAGGATCCGTCAGTTTTCTATCTGCCTGGGAACCAGTGTGATGAAGCTGTATCCGGAATACGGGCTTACAGAAGAAAAAATAGATCTGATCGGATGGGCGTCTTCGCTGCATGATATCGGAAAAATTGTTATTCCGGATCATATTATATTAAAGCCCGGTAAATTAACTGAGGATGAATATGAGATCATAAAATCCCACACGACGAAGGGCGCGGAGATTATAGAAAGAGTAATTCATCTGGACAGTGAAGCATTTTGTGATTATGCCTACGATATAGCCAGACACCATCATGAAAAATACGATGGAAATGGTTATCCAGACGGCTTGAAGGGTGAAGAGATCAGTATCGCGGCGCAGATCGTATCCCTCGTGGATGTATATGATGCCCTCAGTTCCAAGCGGGTGTATAAGGCAGCTTATAAGACGGATAAAGTGTACCAGATGATCATAAATGGACAGAGCGGCACTTTTTCTTCCAAACTATTGAAGGCCTTTACCGAAGTAAGAAAGCAGTTTGAAGTGATTGTAAAGAAATATTGTGATGATTAAAAAGCGAAGAAATCTCCCCAGTCAACCGATGGTGCTGGGGAGATTCATATGTACAATCTACAGTATCAGCTGGGTCAAAAATTTTTTGACCCTGACATCAAATAAAATGAAAATGTTTGTGAGGAGTTTCCATGATAGAAGGACAGCAGGTGCCGGTATTTATAATCGGACATAAAAATCCAGACACAGATTCCATTTGTTCCGCCATCGCCTATGAGAATTTAAAAAATACGCTCTATGGCGGTGGTTATGTGGCGGGAAGGGCAGGACAGATCAATCAGGAGACGCAGTATGTTCTGAAATTTTTTCAGACACCGGCGCCTCTTTATATCGAAGATGTCATGACAGAAGTGCGGGATATCGAGATCCGTAAGACGAAGGGAGTATCGGGGGATATTTCTTTGAAAAAGGCGTGGAATATGATGCGGGAGCTGGATGTAGTCACGCTGCCCATCACGTCCGATACAGGAAAGCTTTCCGGTCTGATCACCATCGGAGACATCGCCACAGCCTATATGGATGTGTATGATAACAGTATTCTTTCCACAGCAAAGACTTCCTATAAGAATATACTAGAGACATTAGAAGCAGAGATGATCGTGGGGGATCAGGATGCGATGTTTAACAAGGGTGAAGTAGTCATCGCGGCGGCGAATCCAGATGTGATGGAAGATTATATTCATCAGGGAGACATGGTGATCCTTGGCAACCGCTACGAATCCCAGCTCTGCGCCATCGAGATGGAGGCGGCATGCATCGTAGTGTGCATGGAGGCAAAGGTATCCCGGACCATCCGGAAACTAGCGGAGGAGCGGGGATGCAGCATTATCGTTACACCATACGATACTTTTACGGCGGCGCGGATGATCAACCAGAGTATGCCCATCGAGTATTTTATGAAACGCAACCATCTGACTACATTTCACCTGTCTGATAAGACAGAGGATATCAAGGAAGTAATGGGAAAACTGCGCCACCGTGACTTTCCGGTATTGGATGCCAGAGATAATTATGTAGGAATGATCTCCAGACGAAATCTGATCAACCTTCGTAAAAAGCAGCTGATCCTGGTAGATCACAATGAGAGTTCCCAGACGGTAGATGGCATCGAGAACGCCCACATCCTTGAGATCATCGATCATCACCGGATCGGTACACTGGAGACGCTGGAACCAGTTCTGTTCCGCAATCAGCCGCTGGGCTGTACAGCCACCATTATTTATCAGATGTACCGGGAACATAATGTGGAGATTCCTCAAAATATTGCTGGGCTTCTGATGGCTGCCATCATTTCCGACACCTTAATGTTCCGATCCCCGACCTGTACGGCGGTGGATAAAGATGCTGCCGAGGAGTTGTCAAAGATATGCGGTGTGGAGATCGAAGAATTTGCGGTAGACATGTTTGGGGCGGGCAGCGATCTCAGCTCCCGAGAGCCAAAGGACATTTTTGAGCAGGATCTCAAGCGGTTCGAGGTGGGGGATACGCAGTTTGCGGTGAGCCAGATCAATTCCATGAACAGCATAGAGCTGCAGGAGATCAGGGAAAAAATACTTCCTTATCTGGAAGAGATTTTCCCATCCCTGGGCGTCAACATGGCATTTGTGATGCTGACCAATATTGTAAAAGAAAGTACGGAGCTTCTCTGTTTTGGTGAAAAGGCGGAAGAGGTCGTCAGAGATTCCTTCCGGCTCCATGGCGATATGGAAAGGGTGATACTAAAAGGGCTGGTTTCTCGTAAGAAACAGCTGATTCCAAGTCTGGTATCTATTTTGCAACAGTGAAAGGAGTAAGTTTATTATGAAGAAATATTATATGCGCTGTCTGGCCTTTCTGCTGGTTCTAAGTATGCTGCTGCAGCCGGCAGCCGAGTCTGCCGCAGAAGCGACTGGAGGGGAATGGCAGAAGGGGACGCTGAAACTCATCCAGGATGGACAGCTGGCTGTCGCTCAGACGGGCGCAGAGAACTCTATGGCTCTGCGCAGGGTGTCAAAAGAGAGCAGGGAAGCCAGAGAGGTAATCTGTGAGGGCATGCTTGCAGTAGAGCCGAATATAGATCTGGAAAAATATGAGCTGACAGTGGAAGAATTTAGAACTTTGCTCAGTGATATCATCAATTCTTCACCGGAGCTGTTTTATGTGGGCAAAAGGTTCAGTTACCAGGTTTCGGCAGACGAGCAGAAATATGTTCTGTCGTATATCCCATCCTATCAGTTCGGCGGCGCAGATATATCGAAAACGCGTATTAAAGAGATGAAATCCACATTTCAGGATAAATCGGAAAAAATCCTTTCCGGGGTGAATCCGGAGTGGAGTGATATGGAAAAGGCGTTGTATATTCATGACTACCTTGCTTCCCATTATGAATATGACACGAGAGATCCACAGTCAGCTACGGACCCATGCCGCTACGACGCTTACAGTCTGATTGTGGAGGGACAGGCGGTGTGCGAGGGGTATGCACTGTCTTATCTGCATTTTATGAAGCAGCTGGGAATCCCATGCAGGACCTTGCCCAGTGATGCCATGAGCCATATGTGGAATCAGGTTCAGCTGGCGGGAAGATGGTATCATGTGGATGTCACCTGGGATGATCCATTGGAGGATATGCCTGGCAGGGCAGAGCATAAATATTTTCTGAAAAGTGATTCTGTGTGGAACACGTCTTACATATGGGACGATACATTAAGTGAGCCCTGTGTGGACACGTCGTTAGATTCCTTTTTCTGGGAAAACTCATCTTCCCCTTTGGTAAGCGATGGAGAAAACTGGTTTTTTGTAAAAAATAAAGGTTCAAATCCGGGTATCTACCGTTGGAATCCAGAGAGGGATCCCTATGCCGAAACAATGGAAAAGCTTGTAGATCTCAGCTTATACCGTTGGGAAACGGCGACGCCAGGATATTATTTCACCGAAAGATACACGCGGCTTGCTATACATCAGGGCATATTGTATTTTAACACACCGGATGAGGTGCTGCGTATATCCGCCGCTGCGGAAGGGGTGACCAAAGGAGAACTGGTGCCTGGAATCAAGATGGAAGGAAATGACAGGCTTTATGGTCTATGGATCCAGGAGAGAGAACTTCAGGTACTGCCGGGAACGGTTTCTGTCAAGGTGATAGATGGAGAGCAGGTGTCGGTGATCACTGCCCTGAAGCCGGAGACGGTGTGCAGGTTTGAGGCGCCGGAACCTACCTATTCGCCTCAGCCATCGGGGACAGAACCACCTGGCAAGACAGCCACACCGATACCAGTGGTTTCCCCGGAAGCAACTGTGTCGCCGGACACAACCATACCCCCAGAGGTAACGGTGTCCCCGGAAGCGACTATGCCCCCTGGGGAAGTAGATGATCCATCTGTAACAGTGTCTCCCTCTGAGACATCATTACCGTCTCCCACAGCTTCTCCTATCCAGACAGGAGCGCCGGTAACAACAGCTTCTCCATCGGAGACTGTGCCTCCTTCCGGAAACGTGATGCCGTTACCGCCGGTGTCGCAGCAGACAGAAGCCGGAAATGAGACTGTTACGAGAGGACAGGAAGCAGAGGGTAAGAAGACCATTATATTGTCACAGATTAGGATCTCAGCTGCCAGAGGAAAGAAAAAGATCGTGGTCACTGTGCCCAAAGCATCAAAAGTAACGGTGGGGCTCAATAAAAGAGTACTATTAAATAAGAAGAAACGTTATAAAAAACTGACATTTTCCTCAAAGCAGACCCAAAAGGGAAAACTTTCTATTAAAACCTCATCAAAATTAAAAAAGAATATGAAAATTACCGTTACGGTCACGGTATCAGGAAAAAAATATAAAAAAACAAAAAGTATATAACGACGGATATGGTTCGTACAAAGTTTTTTTACAAAACGCTTGCAATTGCTGGAAATATAGTGTATAATAGCCATTGCTGTGACATTGATAGCGAAGAAGCGAGAGGTTGCCATCATAAATATGATGGGTTTTCCGTGGAGCGAATGTCAAGAGACTGCAGAATACATATTTCAGCAGTCGGTAAACCTGACGGCAAGTCACTGTACGAACCATAGTTTCTGTCTGAGAACAGATAAACGTGTGTATCAACTGCCCAATAGGGCGGATTTCCGCTGATGAGGCGGAATTTTGTGTGAACCGGCATGACACACACGGATGAGTGTACAGTCACCACTTGTCGTACTAACATTATTTTTCAAGTACGAAAAGGAGGCGGCTTTTTTTATGGCAAGTCAACAGACAATGAGAATCATTTTAAAAGCATACGATCATCAGTTGATCGATTTCGTAGCTGCAAAGCTGATCGAGACAGTAAAGAAAACAGGAGCAAAGGTAAGCGGTCCGGTACCACTTCCTACTAAGAAAGAGGTTATCACGATTCTTCGTGCGGTACACAAGTACAAAGACTCCAGAGAGCAGTTCGAGCAGAGAACTCACAAGAGACTGATCGATGTGCTTAAGCCATCACAGAAGACAGTAGATGCATTATCCCGTTTGGAGATGCCTGCTGGGGTTGCAATTGATATTAAAATGAAATAATAGTCTTTGTTCGCAGAGTTATTCAAAGTAAATTTTGAACATACTGTTCATTATTTTATAAAGAAACCTTACAGGGGGGAAGAGACACAGTCCCCTGGTCCTAAAAGTTTACAAGGGTTCTCCGGTTCAGAACACGCGTAACCATCTAGGATGATTGTTTTCCGCTGTCAGGAGGGTTTGAAACCCTAAAGAGCGAAAGCTATAAGAAGGATATGAAAGCAATCCGCTGTAGAAATTTAGGAGGTAAATAAAATGAAGAAAGCTATCGTAGCTAAAAAAGTTGGAATGACACAGATTTTCAACGAAGACGGTGTATTGACACCGGTTACTGTGCTTGAGGCTGGTCCGGTTTTCGTGACTCAGATCAAAAATGTTGAGACAGACGGATACAGTGCAGTACAGGTTGGGTTTGGCGACATCCGCGAGAAGCTTGTCAACAAGCCAAAACAGGGACACTTTGCAAAAGCAGGCGTAGAGAACAAGAGATTTCTCACAGAGTTTAAGTTTGACAATGCAGAGGAGTTTGAATTAGGACAGGAAATTAAAGCAGATATCTTTGAAGCCGGTGACAAGATCGACGTGACAGCGACAAGCAAAGGTAAAGGATTCCAGGGTGCGATCAAGCGTCATGGCCAGTCCAGAGGACCGATGGGTCACGGCTCCAAATTCCATAGACATGCTGGTTCCAATGGTTCTGCATCGGATCCAAGCAAAGTATTCAAAGGCAAGAAAATGCCTGGTCAGATGGGTGCTGTAAAAGTTACCATCCAGAACCTCGAAATCGTGAGGGTGGATGTAGAGAACAATCTTCTTCTGGTTAAAGGAGCAGTGCCGGGACCAAAGAAATCAACCGTTATTATCAAAGAATCCGTAAAGGCATAACTTTCGGAAAGGAGGACGACACAGATGGCAAGCGTATCTGTTTACAATATGGAAGGCAAAGAAACAGGAAAAATGGAATTGAATGATTCGATCTTTGCCGCACCGGTAAATGAACATTTGGTTCATAGGGCAGTTGTATTGCAGCTGGCTAACAAACGTCAGGGAACACAGAAAGCGAAGACTCGCTCTGAGGTTCGCGGCGGAGGAAGAAAACCGTGGAGACAGAAGGGAACCGGACATGCAAGACAGGGTTCGATCCGTGCTCCACAGTGGAAGGGCGGCGGAGTTGTATTTGCTCCTACACCGAGAGATTATTCATTTAAGATGAATAAGAAAGAAAAAGTAACAGCTCTGAAATCCGCATTATCATCAAAGGTAAGTGAAAACAAGCTGATCGTTGTTGACGGAATGGAACTGGACGCTCCTAAGACAAAGACAATGCAGACACTGTTGAATGGTCTTGATATGAAAAAAGCACTGTTTGTAGTTGACGAGGAAGCGAAAAATGTAACACTTTCTGTCCGCAATATTCCGACGGCAAGAGGAGTATATGCTAACTCTATCAACGTATATGACATTCTGAAGTATGACAATGTGATTCTTACGAAGGATGCTGTGAAAGCAATTGAGGAGGTGTACGCATAATGGCAGATCTGAAATATTATGACATTATCTCCAAACCGGTTATTACGGAGAAATCCATGGCGGGAATGGAATATAAAAAATATACATTTTATGTACACACAGATGCGACAAAAACCCAGATCAAGGATGCTGTTGAGAAAATGTTTGCCGGAACAAAAGTAAAGAAGGTAAACACCATGAACTGTGAAGGCAAAAAACGCAGACGTGGAATGACAACGGGCAAGACTGCTAAGAGAAAGAAAGCAGTTGTACAGCTGACAGAAGACAGCGCTGACATTGAGATTTTTGAAGGTCTGTAAAATAGAACTTCTTACGGAAGCTCAAATAGAATTTGCAGGCAAATTCATTAAAACTATAGCTTGAAACATTGTAAGTTATTTTGAAAGGAGTGTAACTCATGGGAATTAAGACATTTAACCCATATACACCTTCTAGAAGACAGATGACAGGTTCTGATTTTGCGGAGATCACAAAGTCTGCTCCTGAGAAATCCCTGACGGTGTCCCTGAAGAAAAATGCAGGACGTAATGCCCAGGGAAAGATCACGGTGAGACACCGTGGAGGCGGTTCTAGAAGAAAATATAGAATTATAGATTTTAAGAGAAATAAAGACGGAATTCCGGCAACAGTAAAGAGCATTGAGTACGATCCGAATCGTACGGCAAACATTGCCCTGATCTGTTATGCGGACGGTGAAAAGGCATACATTCTTGCACCGGCAGGGCTGAAAGTCGGACAGCAGGTAATGAATGGTGAGACCGCTGAGGCGAGAGTCGGAAACTGTATGGAGCTGAAAGATATTCCTGTTGGTACACTGGTACACAACATCGAGCTTTATCCGGGACATGGCGGGCAGTTCGTTCGTTCCGCAGGGAACAGTGCACAGCTTATGGCGAAGGAAGGAAAATATGCGACGCTTCGTATGCCTTCCGGCGAGATGAGAATGGTGCCCATCGTATGCCGCGCAACCATCGGACAGGTGGGAAATGCAGAGCATAACCTGATCAATATCGGTAAAGCAGGACGTAAACGCCATATGGGTATCCGCCCGACGGTTCGTGGATCTGTTATGAACCCGAATGACCATCCACACGGTGGTGGAGAAGGTAAGACCGGTATCGGACGTCCAGGTCCATGTACACCTTGGGGCAAGCCTGCACTTGGTCTTAAGACAAGAAAGAAAAATAAGCAGTCGAATAAGATGATTATCCGTAGAAGGGACGGCAAAGCGCTTGCTAAGTAAGATGATTTGGCAAGCAGGCAGGGCAAGCGCTTCCGCCTTAGCAAAGTAAGGCTTCAGCCTTAGCAAAATAATCATCTGGTTATTACAACGTCATGGGTACAGCCATCTGGCTTGCCCCTGACCTATGGTTTTCTCAATAAAAGGAGGTAAATGAATTGGCTCGTTCATTAAAAAAAGGACCATTCGCTGATGCGCATCTTTTGAAAAAGATTGATGCCATGAACGAATCTGGCGATAAACAAGTAATAAAAACCTGGTCACGTCGTTCTACTATCTTCCCCAGCATGGTGGGTCATACCATCGCAGTACATGATGGTAGAAAGCATGTTCCTGTATATATCACAGAGGATATGGTAGGACACAAGCTCGGAGAGTTTGTTGCTACCAGAACCTATCGCGGACATGGTAAAGACGAGAAAAAAGGCCGCTAAAAAAAGAATTTTTTCAAAATTCTTAGAAAGTTTCTGCGAAACTTTCGGCAGTATATATTGTTTTCAATTTTGAAAGGAGGTTTCATCCGTGGCTAAAGGACATAGATCACAGATTAAGAAAGAAAGAAACCAGAATAAAGATACAAGACCATCTGCTAAGCTGTCATATGCCAGAATGTCTGCCCAGAAAGCAGGATTTGTACTGGACGCGATCCGTGGCAAGGATGTACAGACAGCACTTGGTATTTTAGCATACAACCCAAGATATGCATCAGCTGTAATTGAGAAGCTTTTGAAATCCGCAATTGCAAATGCTGAGAACAACAATGGAATGAATCCGGAAACTCTCTATGTAGAAGAGTGCTTTGCCAACAAAGCAACGACAATGAAGAGAATTCGACCAAGAGCTCGTGGTATGGCTTACAGAATCGAAAAGAGAATGTGTCATATTACAGTAGTCTTGAATGAGAGATAGTGAAAGGAGAGTAACAATGGGACAAAAAGTTAATCCTCATGGTTTAAGAGTCGGCGTTATTAAAGACTGGGAGTCCAGATGGTTCGCAGAGCCGGAAGATTTTGCTGACAGTCTTGTGGAAGATTATAAAATTCGTGAGTTCCTGAAGAAAAAACTGTATCACGCAGGAATTTCCAAGATCGAGATCGAGAGAACAAGCGAGCGGGTAAAAGTTATCGTTTATACAGCAAAGCCAGGTGTGGTAATCGGAAAAGGCGGATCTGAGATCGAGAAGCTGAAAGTGGAACTGGCTAAGTTCTCTGAGAAGAAGATCCTTGTGGATATCAAAGAAGTAAAGAGACCGGACAGCGACGCGCAGCTGGTAGCAGAGAATATCGCAGCACAGCTGGAAAACCGTATTTCATTCCGTCGTGCGATGAAATCCTGCATGGGCAGAGCAATGAAAGCGGGAGCACAGGGTATCAAAACAGCATGTTCTGGTCGTCTTGGCGGTGCTGATATGGCTCGTACCGAGTTCTACAGCGAAGGAAATATTCCGCTTCAGACACTTCGTGCAGACATTGACTATGGATTTGCAGAAGCGAACACAACTTATGGTAAGATCGGTGTGAAGACATGGATCTATCATGGAGAAGTACTTCCAACCAAAGGTGAAAAACCAGCCAAGGCTAGTGCAAAGGAAGGGAGCGATAAATAATGTTAATGCCTAAGAGAGTAAAACGTCGTAAACAGTTTCGTGGTTCTATGAAGGGTAAGGCGCTTCGCGGCAACAAGATCACATATGGTGAATTCGGTATCGTTGCTACTGAGCCGGCCTGGATCAAGTCCAATCAGATAGAGGCAGCCCGTGTTGCCATGACCCGTTATATCAAGCGTGGTGGTAAAGTCTGGATCAAGATTTTCCCTGACAAGCCGGTTACAAAGACTCCTGCCGAGACTCGAATGGGTAAAGGTAAAGGTGCTCTGGAATACTGGGTAGCTGTTGTTAAGCCAGGACGCGTTATGTTTGAGATCGCCGGTGTGCCGGAAGAAGTAGCAAGAGAGGCGCTTCGTCTTGCAACACACAAATTGCCGGTTAAATGTAAGATCGTTTCACGCGCAGACTTAGAAGGAGGTGCGGGCAGTGAAGAGTAAAGAGTTTATGAATAATTTGAAAGATAAATCACTTGCTGAATTAAATGACGAGTTAGTAGCTGCTAAGAAGGAACTTTTCAATTTGAGATTCCAGAACGCAACAAACCAACTTGACAATACAAGCAGAATCAAAGAAGTTAGACGCAATATTGCTCGTATTCAGACAGCGATGTCTTTTGAGCAGAAGGCAGCTAACTAAATGGAAAGGAGGATTTTGTTGTGGAAAGAAATCTTAGAAAAACTCGTACAGGTAAAGTTGTAAGTAATAAAATGGATAAGACCATCGTTGTAGCTGTAGTAGACAACGTAAAACATCCGCTTTATGGAAAGATCGTAAAGAGAACTTATAAATTAAAGGCTCATGACGAGCAGAATGAATGTAACATTGGTGACAGAGTAAAGGTTATGGAGACAAGACCGTTGTCCAAGGACAAGAGATGGAGACTTGTTGAGATTATCGAAAAAGCAAAATAAAATTTTGCTTCAGCGAAATAATTTCGTTATCAGAATAACCTTGAAAGGAGAGTATTGGAATGGTACAGCAGGAAACAAGACTTAAAGTTGCTGATAACACAGGTGCTAAAGAATTGCTTTGTATCCGTGTTCTTGGCGGTTCTGTTAGAAGATATGCGGCAGTAGGCGATATTATCGTTGCTACGGTCAAAGATGCAACACCAGGTGGAGTTGTTAAAAAAGGTGACGTAGTAAAGGCTGTTGTTGTTCGTACAGTAAAAGAGATCCGTCGTCCAGACGGTTCATATATTCGTTTTGATGAAAATGCGGCAGTCATCATCAAAGATGACAAGACTCCTAGAGGAACCCGTATTTTTGGACCTGTAGCTAGAGAATTAAGAGACAAACAGTTCATGAAGATTGTTTCTTTAGCACCAGAAGTATTATAAGGAGGTGTCCCTGAAGTGGCAACATCAAAGATCAAAAAAGGCGATACCGTTCGTGTGATCGCCGGTGTAGATAAAGGTAAAGAAGGAAAAGTTCTTGAAGTTAAGAATGGAAAAGTGAAGGTTGAAGGCGTAAACATGGTGAAAAAACATGTGAAACCAAACCAGTCAAATGCAAAGGGCGGAATCATTGAAGAAGAAGCAGCATTTGACGTATCCAATGTAATGTATGTAGTAGATGGAAAAGTGACGAGAATCGGATTTAAATCTGAGGATGGTAAATCGAAAGTACGTTACGCTAAAGCTACTGGCGCAGTGATTGACTAATGTGAGAGGAGGTACTGTTTAGGTGAGTAGATTAAAAGAGACATACTTGAACGAAATCGTTCCAGGTATGCAGAAAAAATTTGAATATGCAAATGTTATGCAGGTACCAAAGCTCGACAAGGTTGTTATCAACATGGGCGTTGGTGAAGCAAAAGAGAATTCAAAGGTTTTAGATACAGCGATCAGTGATCTGGAGACGATCACAGGACAGAAAGCTGTTGTGACAAGAGCTAAGAAATCGGTAGCGAACTTTAAACTTCGTGAGGGCCAGCCGATCGGATGCAAGGTAACCCTTCGCGGAGAGAAAATGTATGAATTTGTGGATCGTCTGATTAACCTCGCGCTTCCGCGTGTACGTGACTTCAGAGGTGTGAATCCAAATGCCTTTGATGGTCGTGGAAATTATGCATTGGGAATCAAAGAGCAGTTGATTTTCCCGGAAATCGAGTATGATAAAGTAGATAAGGTAAGAGGTATGGATGTTATCTTTGTTACTACCGCTCATACCGATGAAGAAGCACGTGAATTGTTGGCACAGTTTGGTATGCCGTTCAAGAAATAGTTAGGAGGGGTTTTTCATGGCTAAAAAGTCTTTGAAGATTAAGCAGCAGCGTCCGGCTAAATTCTCCACCAGAGAGTACAGCCGTTGTAAGATCTGTGGTCGTCCACATGCTTACCTGAGAAAATATGGAATTTGCCGAATCTGCTTCCGTGAGTTAGCATACAAAGGTCAGATTCCAGGTGTAAAAAAAGCAAGCTGGTAAGAGTAAGTAGATTCACGAATATAAGTGGACACGTATTAGCAAGTTGATTAAGGAGGAAAATCAAATGACAATGAGCGATCCTATTGCAGATATGCTTACAAGAATCCGTAATGCGAATACGGCAAAGCATGATACAGTAGATATTCCTGCTTCCAAAATGAAGACTGCCATCGCAGAGATTCTTTTGAAAGAAGGGTATATTAAGAAATTTGAAATCATTGAGGTAGATGGATTCAAATCAATCCACATCACTTTGAAATATGGTAAAGACAAGAACGAAAAGATCATCTCTGGTTTGAAGAGAATCTCCAAACCAGGACTTCGCGTATATGCCAATGCAGCAGAGCTTCCAAAGGTACTCGGCGGACTTGGTATCGCAATTGTTTCAACAAACAAAGGTGTTCTGACTGACAAAGAGGCTCGTAAGCTGAATGTCGGCGGAGAAGTTTTAGCATTCGTGTGGTGATAGTCTCGACTTCGTCGAGCCATTGCAAGTTTGCAAAAGCAGCAAACTTGAAATTGGAATATATAAAGCAACAATCAACCTAGTAAAAATACAGGAGGTACGGCAAGATGTCACGAATTGGAAGATTGCCTATCGCGGTACCTGCAGGCGTAACTGTAGATATTGCAGAAAATAATAAGGTGACAGTAAAAGGACCAAAGGGAACACTTGAGAGGGTATTACCTGCGGAAATGAAAATTGAGAAGGATGGAGAAGAGATCAAAGTTTCCCGTCCAAACGATCTGAAAAAAATGAAATCCCTGCATGGTTTAACAAGAACTCTGATCAATAACATGATCATTGGTGTAACAGAGGGCTATACAAAAGAGCTTGAAGTAAACGGAGTTGGATACAGAGCTGCAAAACAGGGTAAGAAACTGGTATTATCTCTTGGATATTCGCATCCAGTAGAAATGGAAGATCCGGAAGGATTAGAAGTTACTGTGGATGGTCAGAACAAGATTATCGTTAAGGGAATAGATAAAGAAAAAGTTGGCCAGTACGCTGCTGAGATCAGAGAGAAGAGAGCACCGGAGCCGTATAAGGGCAAGGGTATCAAGTACTCTGATGAAGTGATCAGGCGTAAAGTTGGTAAGACTGGTAAGAAATAAGAAAGGAGTAAATAAGAATGGTTAGTAAAGTAAATAGAAGCGACGTTCGCAGAAACAAACATAGAAGATTACGTAGCCGTTTGTCTGGAACTCCTGAGAGACCACGTTTGGCAGTATTCCGTAGCAACAATCATATGTATGCCCAGATCATCGATGATGTGGCAGGCAACACGATTGTTTCTGCATCTACTCTTCAGGGTGATGTGAAGGAAGGCCTTGATAAGACAAATAATGTAGAAGCTGCTACAAAGCTGGGTACTGTTATTGCCAAGAAGGCGTTGGATAATGGTATCAAAGAAGTAGTATTTGACCGTGGCGGTTATATTTATCAGGGTAAGGTAAAAGCGTTAGCAGATGCAGCAAGAGAAGCTGGTCTGGAATTCTAAGCAAGGAGGAAAACTCATGAAACGTGAAATTATTGATGCTAGTCAGTTTGAATTAGAAGAAAAAGTAGTATCAATTAAACGTGTAACCAAGGTTGTGAAGGGTGGCCGTAATTTCCGTTTTACTGCTCTTGTAGTAGTTGGCGACGGTAACGGACATGTTGGTGCAGGTTTAGGAAAAGCAACGGAAATTCCGGAAGCAATCCGCAAAGGCAAAGAGGATGCTATGAAAAAACTGGTCAAGGTACCAATCGATGAAAACGGAAGTATTCCACATGATTATATAGGTAAGTTTGGCAGTGCTGAGGTTCTTATGAAGAAGTCCCCAGAAGGTACCGGAATTATCGCGGGCGGTCCCGCTCGTTCTGTACTGGAGCTTGCTGGATTTAAAAATATCCGTACAAAGTCTCTGGGTTCCCGGAATAAGCAGAATGTTGTACTTGCAACGATCGCTGGCTTGAATGAAATTAAGACACCGGAAGAAGTAGCTAAACTCCGCGGACTTTCCGTAGAAGAAGTTTTAGGTTAGGAGGGACTTTTCGATGGCAGATAAATTAAAAATCACGTTAGTAAAGTCTACAATTGGTGCCATTCCAAAACACAGAAAGACAGTGGAGGCTCTTGGTCTCCGGAAACTGAATAAAACGGTTGAGATGCCGGATAATTCAGCTGTCAGAGGAATGATTCAGCAAGTGAGACACTTAATAAAAGTTGAAGAAATCTAATTAACAAGGAGGTGGCAAACCATGAATTTATCAGAATTGAAGCCTGCAGCTGGTTCCAAGCAAAGCAACGAATTCCGTCGCGGACGTGGACACGGTTCAGGAAATGGCAAAACCGCTGGTAAGGGTCATAAAGGACAGAAAGCTCGTTCTGGAGCACCCAGACCAGGTTTTGAAGGTGGTCAGTTACCATTATACAGAAGATTGCCGAAGAGAGGATTCACAAATATAAACAGCAAAGATATTGTTGCTATTGGTCTGGAGCGCCTGAATGTATTTGAAGACGGAGCCGAGGTAACAGTAGAAACTCTTATGGAAAAAGGCATTGTAAAAAATCCTAAGGATGGAGTTAAAATTCTTGGAAATGGAGAATTAACCAAAAAGCTTGATGTGAAAGTAAATGCATTCAGCAAGAGTGCGGCAGAGAAAATTCAGGCAGTTGGTGGAAAAGCTGAGGTGATCTAATGCTTGAAACGATAAAAAATGCGTTTAAGACAAAAGAGATCCGTAATAAACTTTTGTTTGTTTTTATGGGGCTTATTGTTGTACGTATTGGGTGTAATATTCCGATTCCGGGTGTTAATACTGCTGTTATCCAGAATTTGTTTAACAACAATCAGGCACTCGGTTTCCTGGATGTTATGACTGGTGGTTCCTTTACAAGAATGTCTATTTTTGCACTGAACATTACACCATATATCACAGCATCCATTATCATTCAGCTTCTTACCATCGCGATCCCCCGCCTGGAGGAGATGCAGAAGGATGGTGAGGATGGAAGGAAAAAGCTCAACGAATATACGAGATATCTTTCCATTGTGCTGGCAATTATAGAAGGTGTGGCTATCATCATTGGGTTCCGTAATCAGAGGCTGTTTACGGAAGAAGGCTATACACCGGTTATCATCGCAGTAGTAGCACTGACAGCTGGAGCAGCATTCCTTATGTGGCTGGGAGAGCAGATTACAGAGAAGGGAATTGGAAATGGTATTTCCATTATCCTGTTGATTAACATTGTGGCACGTATTCCAAGTGACCTCATCACACTGTATAATCAGTTTGTGAAAGGCGCAGGAAATGTTACCAATGCAGTCCTTGCGGCGGTTATCATTCTTGCAATTATTATAGCGATGTTCCTGTTTATCGTATTGCTTCAGGATGGAGAGAGAAAGATTCCGGTTCAGTATGCCAAGAAAATGCAGGGACGGAAGATGTTTGGCGGACAGTCAAGCCACATTCCTCTCAAGGTGAATACAGCGGGAGTTATCCCGGTGATCTTCGCCAGTTCCATGCTGCAGCTTCCAGTTGTTATCGCCAGTTTTGCAGGCATTCAGCCGGCATCCGGTGACGGCGCCAGCCTGATCCAGAAGCTGATCAAGGTATGTAACCAGAGCAGCTGGTGTAACATCACATCCTGGGGAGAGTTTAAGTATTCATTGGGATTGCTGGTATATATTGCCCTTGTGATCTTCTTTGCATATTTCTACACTTCCGTAACCTTTAATCCCCTTGAGATTTCCAACAATATGAAAAAACAGGGTGGATTCATACCAGGCATCCGGCCGGGCAAACCGACCACTGATTATCTGAACAATGTGCTGAATAGTATCATCTTTATCGGCGCAGTGGCAATGGTTATTGTGTGTGTTCTTCCTATTATTTTCTCAGGTGTTTTTGGTGCCAATGTATCCTTTACGGGTACTTCTTTGATCATTATCGTAGGAGTTGTGATCGAGACGCTGAAACAGTTGGAATCCCAATTGCTGGTACGAAACTACAAGGGATTTTTGGGGAACTGAGTTTACAAAAATCGACGCGATATATCTTAAAAGGGGATCGGCCAGCGAAAAACCAGTCTTGTTTTTTCGTGTGGCTGCTTACCCCTTTTTATAAAAATGAAAGAAAAAAGAAAGGCAGGTTTCTTTATGAAGATAGTTATGCTTGGAGCTCCGGGTGCCGGAAAGGGTACTCAGGCAAAGAAGATTTCGGAAAAATACGGCATTCCCCATATTTCCACGGGAGACATATTCCGTGCCAATATCAAAGAGAATACCGAGCTTGGCCAGAAGGCGAAAACTTACATGGATCAGGGACTTTTGGTGCCGGATGAACTAGTGGTGGATCTGGTGGTAGACCGCCTGGCTCAGGACGACGCAGAGAAAGGTTATGTTCTGGACGGTTTCCCAAGGACCATCCCACAGGCAGAGGCTTTGACAGAGGCACTCGCTAAGATCGGTGAGAAGATGGACTTTGCCATCAATGTAGAGGTTCCCGATGAAAATATTATCCGCAGAATGTCAGGCAGACGCGCATGTGTAGCATGTGGTGGAACATATCATATTAAGTATAACCCAACCCAGAAAGAAGGTGTCTGCGATGCCTGTGGAGGCGAGTTGATCCTTCGTGACGACGATAAACCGGAAACCGTGAAGCAGCGTCTGGAAGTGTACCATGACCAGACTCAGCCTTTGATCGACTATTATAATAAAGAAGGAATCTTGAAAGAAGTAGATGGGACGGTTGATCTTCAGGATGTATTTGATGCCATTGTGAAGATTCTGGAAACAAAGTAAATGTATGATAAAGCGAAATGCCGGATATCCAGGAGGTCATGCTTTAGAATGCAGAAATGGAGATTGTCATGGCAATAACGATTAAATCAGAGCGTGAGATTTCACTCATGAGAGAGGCAGGAAAAATTCTTGCGGATGTACACAATAAATTGGCAGAGATTATCGCACCAGGTATTACAACGCTGGATATCGACCGGAAGGGAGAGGAGCTGATCCGAAAAGCGGGCTGTGTTCCCTCCTTCCTGAACTATGAAGGCTATCCCGCATCCATCTGTGTGTCTGTAAATGACGAGGTGGTACATGGAATTCCTACGGATTCCCGGAGGATTGAGGAGGGTGATATCGTCAGTCTGGATGCAGGAGTTATTTACGAAGGATATCATTCGGATGCAGCAAGGACTCACGGTGTGGGAAAGATAAGCAAAGAGTCAGAACAGTTGATTGCGGTCACAAAGCAGAGCTTTTTTGAGGGGATCAAGATGGCGGTAGCGGGTAATCATCTTCATGATATCTCGGCAGCGATTCAGAAGTATGCGGAGAGTTATGGTTTTTCCATAGTCAGAGATCTGGTCGGTCACGGAATTGGAACAAAATTGCACGAGGAACCACAGATCCCGAATTTTAAGCCGGTGGGAAGAGGACCTAAGCTGAGACCAGGGATGACACTTGCGATTGAACCGATGGTGAATGCTGGTGAATGGAAGATTTGGATTCTGGAAGATGACTGGACTGTTGTCACAAGAGACGGCTCAAATTCCGCACATTATGAAAATACAATTCTGATCACCGATGGAGAGCCAGAGATTTTGTCGTTGAACGAAACAGCTATATAAGTAGATTAGTTTTGTCAAGCCATTGAAAAAGGAGAGTTTTTATGTCAAAAGCAGATGTTATTGAAATTGAGGGAACTGTTGTGGAGAAGCTGCCAAACGCCATGTTTCAGGTAGAACTTGAAAATGGCCACAAGGTATTGGCACATATCAGCGGTAAACTCAGGATGAACTTCATCCGTATCCTTCCAGGAGATAAGGTGACACTTGAGTTATCACCCTACGATCTTACAAAAGGACGGATCGTCTGGAGAGACAAGTAAATTATATGCTGCAAAATATAAAAGGCGTGCTGCGGGAGAGCAGCGCGCCTTTTTTGAAATGTCACGGGTGGAACTCATCTTTCGCATTTCTTATTTGATTAAAATCGTGTGTTAGGGTATAATAACAACGAAACATATTTTAATTGGCAAAGGAGGATTATTTTGGCAAAGGATTATTTAACAGAATTTCTTCCCGATCTTGAAGAATTCAAAGAAAAGACAATAAAATTCCATAACAAGGAAATCACTGTTCCACAATACAAGGGATTTTCCGGCGGATTCGGAAGCTACGCAGAGCGGGGAGGGGAAACCCATATGCTCCGGCTTCGTATGGCTGGCGGGCAGGTCACGAAAGAGCGTTTGAAATTTATCACTAAGACATGTGATAAATACCAGATCAAAAAAATGAAACTTACGACATGTCAGTCGATTCAGCTTCACCATTTAGAAGCGGAAAATTTGTGTGAAATGATGGAAGCGGCATGGAAAGCCGGTATGATTTCCCGTGGCGGCGGCGGAGATTTCCCGCGAAACGTGATGGCATCCCCACTCTCCGGCGTGCAGAAGGGGGAACACTTTGACGTGCTTCCTTATGCCATAGAAGCCGGCGAATATATGATGGGATTTATAAAGGCAGTAAAATTTCCCCGCAAATTAAAGGTTGGTTTCTCTAATTCTCCGGCGAATGAGACCCATGCGACATTCCGCGATCTGGGGTTTGTCGCCAATCCGGACAAGACCTTTGATGTCTATGCTGCCGGCGGCCTTGGAAGCAATCCGAGACTGGGGGTATGTGTGGCGAAAGGAATCGATCCAGGAAAGACTCTTTATCATATTAAGGCGATGATAAATACCTTTACAACCTATGGCAACTATGAAAACAGGGGACGGTCCCGAACCCGTTATCTGCTGGATACACTCGGTGAGGATGGGTTTATCAAAGCTTATCAGGAAAAATTAGAAGAAGCCCTCGCAACAGAACAGCTTGATATCAAAGTTGATGTTCCGGCGGTCACCAAAACCGGCGCTGGTTCTGTTTCCCCGGACAAGCGTATTATTCCGCAGAAACAGGAAGGACTTTATGCTGTTTACTATCAGCCGGTGGGCGGGGAGTTTACTCCGGAAAAGGCGAAGGAGTTATATGAGCTCATCCGTGATATGGAAGAGGTAGAGATCCGTATCACCGCAGATGAAGGCCTCTATGTCATCAACTGCAATGCACAGGAGGCAGAGCAGGTACTTGAACGGACAGCAGATGGCGCTAACACTTTGTTTGAGACTTCCGTTGCCTGCATAGGCAGTGCGGTCTGCCAGGTTGGTATTGGGGATTCCCAGAGTCTATTGCACGCTTGCGTAGACGCGGTACGCAAGGAAAATTTTGCCGACGGTGTCCTGCCCCGGATTCATATTTCTGGTTGCCCCTCATCCTGTGGAACGCACCAGATCGCCGAGATCGGTTTCCGGGGAGCGGTAAAGCAGACTCCTGACGGACCGAAACCAGCCTTTGCAATTTTTACCGGAGGCTGTGACCAGCAGGGAAGGGAAAGACTTGCTGATACTGGAAAGGCAATCGCAGTAGAGGATATTCCAAAATTCTTTGTAGAGCTGGGAAAAATCATCTCCTCGGAGAATACAATTTATAAGAATTGGGTTGGGAAAAATCAAGACAAACTGGATTCCCTGATCGAAAAATATACCGCATAGATAACTAGATTTATAGTTGAGTATCAGATACAATGATACAATCTCGAAAGTTGGGACTGTTGCAAAAGCAGATCAATAATCTGCTTTTCAATGGTTCCATTTTCGTATTAAAAAAGGAGCATCGCTTTGCGACACTCCTTCTTTAATACGAATATTTTAGTCTCCTTGTACATATTTCACTGTAAATTCAAAATAGTGATCTTTTGTAACATAAACTTTGATGGTATCATCTTCGCCCACCGTTAGGGAAATTCCAGGAGAAATATCAAAGGAGCCATCCACTGTTGGAAATGCCATAGTAGCGATAGTGAAGAGACCCTTGGATGAAATTACTGTAAAGAGAGGAGTCTTCTCATATCTATCGCCGTACTGATCCTCTGCCACCAGCTTAAAGGCGGTTTGCTCTGAAATTTCTGCTATAGTGTTTTTGTCAAGGTAATTAACAATAGGATCCTGATTCTCATCAGCTTTAATAATCTGATATTCTCCTTGTGGCATAGCGGGCTTATTGCTGACTTTTATGCTCCGCTCCTTAGCAGACAGTTCTTTTGTGCCTGAAATGTATGTCAGGGAAACCGTTGCAACATCGTCGATTGGGTCTGTTAAACCAGAGGTCGCTGTGAAGGAGAAGGTGTTTTTATTAGTATTATTTGCTGTTGCCTGCACCGTATTTGGAGTTGTTACCTTCCATATTAAGTTGTTGGGACCGAATACTGACACACCTGAAGCGGTTTTCCATGCTAATTCTACGTCTTTTCCCTGGAAGTGTGTATACATATTGCAGTCAAAAGCTAACTGAGTGCCAGTATCTGCAAGGCTTATATAATGGCTGTCCAGAGAGATTTCCTGCCCCTGCCCTGTAGCTGTTCTGGTATCATCCAATATAGGTGTCTTAATGGCCGTATCAGAAATCTCTATCTTTTGGAGCAGGTTATCTGCTGAGTCTACCAGCAGTTTATAAGTTCCCTTGACTGTTGAGGCTTCATAGGTAGTAGAAGTATCGCTGTTAGATTTTACAAAAACCTGAACCGTATATTCCTTGTTGTCAGTTACGTTATTAACAGTAAGGTTGACGGTAGTACTGTTAATAGTAACAGTAATTGGGGCATTACTAGCCATAACAGCAGATGGAGAACTAACAATAGGAGTAGTAGAGGAAATTAGGTTTTTGTCTTGATCCAGAACAGAAACATACAAACTCTGTCCGTCTGGCATAGAAGCTTCTGTTCCATACTGGTCAATTAGTTTCACTGTATTTTGGACATTTGCTCCTGGAAGTGCTGCCTGGACATCGCTGCTAAACTCCATTCTGCTGACTTCTGCTTTCGCTTTTATTGGAAGCGGGTATGATTTGTTCTCAAAGTCCTTACGACTGCTCGTAATGCCTATGTTTAAAACTTCGCCCGGTTTTAGGGAACTTGTTTTAGAATCCTTCCACTTCAAGCCGATGGCGCCGATTTTTGTTGTATTATTAGCCTCCAAGGTTATAGAAGTAGTTACGTCCGTGTTTTGGTACCAATTCGCTGTTAAGCTAGTATGGTTACTTGAATCCTCACCATTAATTGTAATAGTTAAGGAATCCTCATAGCCAGCATTACTTGTAAACGCATCATATTCGTTTCCGTACTGGTCATATGCCTGCACTGGGATATAAAGAATAGCGCTGTCTTCCTGCCTCAATCCGTCCATCGTTGCTTTTCCGAAGCGGATTTCTCTGATACAGGCTGCACCTACAACTGTCACATTTACTTTTGCGTTTACAGAGGAATCCCCTGGCATCGACAGAGTAACTTCTGATGTTCCTACATTTTGTGCCTCAATTGTGAGTGTTCCGGCAGAAGCGCCAGTACCTGTACTTGCTGATTTTACAACATTTGGAACTGAGATTCCGCATTCAGGCTGTTTTGATGTCCGTTTGGTGATGTCCTCGTCGTAGCGGTTTCGAATCCGGTAGGCGGTGGTGGCGGTGCTGCCTGCCGTAACAGTATTTGCTTCAAATTTATCAATCTCGATTTTTGCTGCGGACAGGGAGGGCGTGGATGTATAAGAAATCTCTTCCGACTCAGCTCCGTCACTGTATACAACAAAACGAATGGGTTCATCTTTGCCGTCAGGAAAAGCAGTTATGTTAATATAAATTCCGTCGCTTTCTTGAACAAAGACAAGTTCCTTAAGGCGCTCGTCGCCTTCTGTCACCCGGTATTGCAAGTCATCTTTTGTAAGTCCGGTTCCTGCGGGAATCAGTGTAATTTTTGCTTCACTCATCTTTCCATTTGTGCCCTCACTGAGATCCGCCACCGTGATTTCCTGGAGACTGGTAGATTTTATTGTTACCGTGATGTCGTAAGATTTGGAGTCATCTGAAGCCAGATATGCGGTGATTGTTGTTGTACCGCCTTTGAGCGCCCGCACAGTAACTGGCTGGCTGGATGTATAAATTCCATCTGTGCCGGAGAAGGCAAGTATGCTTTCGTCTTTGATCATATAAATGACATCTGATGGATCTGCTTCATATCCAAACTTATCCAGAAGTTTAGAAGAGAGTGTGAATACATTGTCTTCTTCCATGCCGCTAAGCTGGAATACCGGTTTGTCGTCGGAGCCGCTCTTATCCATCGTTTTACTTGTAGCATTGAGCCCAGCAATTTTCACTGCTTTTCCTTTGTCCGCTGCGTCCACAAGTGTAATTGTCATATTTTCCTCAACGACTGTTTCGCCCGATACGGAATAGGTTAAGGTTAATTTGATTTTTCTACCCTCTGTAAAGGCGCTGGCAGAACCGGAAACCCTAACATATCCTTCCTGCTGATTTACCTGAGCCTTAAAAGGCATGCCGTTTTCTGTCTGGGCAGATGCGGTAAGTACGCCTTCCGACATTATTCCCAGGGTATCATACTCTTCGCCATACTGGTCAACAATGGAAAAATAAACATCAAAAGAAGTCTGACCTGCGGGAACCTGATCTGTCTTGCAAAGAATAGCTGTTGGAACACTTGATTCTTTTTCTACGGATATGCGGCTGTCTTTAGCCATTTTGTTGCCAGCCAGATCCTCCAGACCATTGATCGTGAGCACGTAGCTGCCCGCGCTCAGTGCATTCTGGCAGGCTATGATCAGGCTTTTTCCATCCTCTGACAGTACCTGGGATTCACATTCTATGGTTGTATTATCCCCCGCTTTTACATTTACAGATGGCGTTCCTGTGACAGGCTCACTGAAAGCTAGAAAAAATGATTTGCCATCACTTAGTTTCGCTTTTGTAATAACTGGTTTTTCTGTATCTACTGTGACGACACAAGGTTTTGAAGTTACATTATTCACTGTCGCTGTGATATGGGCGATGCCATCTCCGGCCGCTGTTACAATCCCATCCTTTACGGCAGCAACATTTTCATTATCTGAGGTCCAGGTAATAGTCTGGTTATCCAATAAATTACCGTCCTTGTCTTTTGCCGTTGCTGTCAGGACGATGGTATTTCTACCCTTTTCCATGCTGAGCAGTGCTTCCGCGGAACTCAAATCAACTTCTGTTACTGTAGAGTCATCGGGGGTATTCGGTGTAGAAGTTGGTTCCTGTGGCTTATCTGGATTTGCTGTTTCCCCGGGTTCTGGAGTGTCATCGGGACCTGGTGTCCTGTCTGGATCTGCTGTTTTCCCCGGCTCCAGCGTGCTGTTAGGTGTTTCGGTGACCTCCGCCTGTGGTGGGAGTGTTGGCATTGTTGTGTATATGATCAGTGGTGTCTGAGCTGGCTCCGTTTTAGCTGGCGGTGTTTTGGCAGGGGCAGTTCCTTTGGAAGTTATCTTGCAGGTGAGCTTCGTCGTCTTAATTGCCCATGCTCCGATGGGAACGTATTTGACAGTAGCAGTGATGGTAGCTGTTCCCTTTTTTTTAGCGGTGAGTCTGACCGAGGTGTCTTTTTTTCTGCTAAGTGCAACCACACTTTTTTTGCTTGTCTTCCATGTAGTAGCTACAATCATTTTTACCTTGTTTTTTTTGATTTTCAAGGTATAATTTTTTCTGTCTGACTTATTCCAGTACATCGTCTTCTTCTTCATGTTTAGTGATGGTTTCTTTTTGCCTGCCGCCTCAGAAGAGGGCGCCTGGGCAAGTGAGGACAGAGCCAGGGCGGCTACCATGGCACACGCCATGCCGCGTCTGGATGTCCGCGTTAATTTTTGAATCCATTTACTCATCTTTTTCCTCCTTATTTTTTTATTGAATAAAAACGTATGTCAGTTGCGTGATTATTCTACCACATTAGTAAGGAACTCCATGGGAAGTATAGGAGTAGTATTAGAGAACTAAGATTTAAAACAGGCGTCGTCCGGTCAAAATACGTATATATAAAGTTAATAATATATAAAAATATATGTAATAGACAAAAATTGACAAGCATACCCATTTTATAGTTGCGTTTTTCTTACTAATGTGGTAGAATAATAAACTATTTTGGAAATCCCTGTAAAATCAAGGTTTTTCTTTCCTGATAAATTTTTTTGCAATTAAAATGCAACTGTTTTTGTCAAATTCTGTTGTCCCATTCCCAGATTTTCCAACGAAGAGATTAAAGCCATCTGCTTATTTGGAAATAGATGTGCATACGTATTCAGAGTTGTTGATACATTTTCATGACCCACCCGCTCTGCAATCACCAGGGCATCGAATCCCTGATCAATCAGAAGAGATACATGGGAGTGCCGGATATCGTGGACACGAATTTTTTTAACGCCTGTCTTTTTGCAGCCACGCCGTATCTCATAATTTAAAAAAGCTTTACTGAATGGGAAAAATCTTTCACTCCCCGCATCATAGTCTGGACCGCTCCGATACTCCTGCAGTTCTTTACATAAAAAATCCGGAATGGGAATCCGTCTTCTGCTTTTTCTGGTCTTCGGTGAGGTAATGATATCCTTTTTCTCAAGACGCTGATAAGATTTACTGATAAAAAGCTCCTTTTTTTCAAAGTTGATATCCTGTTCAGAAAGCGCCAGCAGTTCTCCCTCTCTTATGCCTGTCCAATAGAGCACGTCAAAACAGATCAGGGAATTTCTTTTGTCCATAATTCCTTCCCGAAAAGCTAAGAATTCCTCCAGCGTCCAGAACTGCATCCTTTCGGCCCGGCTTGCGCCGATGCTTCCCGCCTGCTCGCAGGGGTTTGATTCCAGATTGTAGTATTTGCGGGCAAAATTAATAATGGCGGACAACTGGTTGTTAATGGTCTTTAAATATGTCTTTGAATAACTGTGCTCAGATTCCAATAGAGAATTTTGCCATTTCCTGATATCGGCGGCCTGGATTTCATTGACCGGCTTTTTTGCAAAATAAGGAAGTATCTTTGTTTCGCAGATGTTTTTCTTTGTTAAAATGGAGGAGTACTTAAGGCGCACGGACATTTCTTCTATATAAATGTAGTATAGATTCTCAAATAAGATATCCTGGCTGAATGACTTCCTCTGTAAAAAGTTTCTTTCAAATTCTTGCGCTTCCTTTTTTGTACCAAAGCCCCTTTTCCATTTTTGTTTTAACACTCCACTCCAGTCTTTGTAATAAAATTTGCAGTACCATGTTCCATTGTTTTTGTTCTTGTACGCAGGCATAGTTAAATCATCTCCTCTTTCTTATTTTGATAATTACCTTTTATGTGAAAGGCCTTTTTACTATTTATGTATCAAAACATGTGTGGCTATTCAATACCTATAAAATTCAGAAATAAAGCTAGTGTACTGACACATTTATATTCAGTTTAATAATTCTTTTATTTTTCACCGTTTCATGATATG
>CAQOJF010000012.1:0-69285 GCA_948848225.1 uncultured Eubacterium sp. | reverse complement strand
AACACGAAAGTTATCCTGTACGTTATTCTTTTTTGAAAAAGTTGTAAAGTAGTGTATCGGGATAAAATATTTTTACATATGGGAAAGATAATAGTGGCTGCAGTTGTTCTTTGTTCCCTTTTTATTCTCCGTCATAAGACAGGGATGATGCTTGATATAACAGATGCTTTACTGGCTGTATGTATTATTTATATCAGCTTTGAATTCTTTTGCGAGCGAGGAAGTGTGGTTAAAAAGGCAGCAGGAATCTGTGGAAAATACTCAATGAATATGTTTCTTGCTCATACGTTCTTTAAAACTTATTATTTCAAAGATTTCTATTATTCTTTCGGGAATGCCTGGCTCATTGTACTAGTTTTGACAATTACGACTCTTTTATTCTCCGTCTGTGTAGAAATGCTTAAGAAGTACAGTGGATATAATAAAATGGTTGACAAACTGATGAGTCGAATAGTATTACATTGACATAAGTCATTAAGCTTAATGGTGCCGGTCTCGGTCAGTGCTGCTGCCAGCCTTATTTTTTTTCTTGCCATCCTAAGTGAACTATGCTATACTATCCTTAAGCAATAAGTTTCTATATTTCTGATTCTCAATAATCTTTTTCTTTGGAACTCTTGCTTATCAATTCTATTTTTTATTTATTAAGCAGGAGCGTGGAAATTATACATATGAAATGAATATCCATTTCTCCTGATATAGCGTTTATCTTAGGAGGGGATATGAATATGCATCGTAACGAAAATCTGTTGGCAAAACGTATCAACACATCAGAAATCTGTTCGTCATATGATCAGTTATGTAAAAGACTGCTGGCAAATAAGCAGATTCTGGCATGGATACTGAAAGGTTGTGTGGCTGAGTTTGCGGAGTGCAGCTTACAGGATATCGCAGAAAAATATATTGAAGGCCGCCCTGGTATAACAGCGGTTCCTATATATCCAGATGAATGTAGTGAGTTTATTGAGGGAGCAGTGACGGAAGATCTCACGATGATGGAGGGAACTGTTTCCTTTGATATACATTTTAGAGCAATCAAGCCTGATTCCGATACCTCTGTGATACTTATATTTAATATAGAAGCCCAGAAGGATTTTTATCCAGGCTATCCATTGATAAAAAGAGGCGTCTATTACGGCAGCAGGTTGATTTCATCCCAGTGTGGAACTGTATTTTCAAATTCACACTATGAAAAGATAAATAAGGTGTATTCGATCTGGGTGTGTACAAACCCGCCACGGTACCGAAGGAATACTATTGTAAGTTATTCCTTGGAGCAGCACGATCTGATTGGAAAAACAAAGGAAGAGAAGAGGAACTACGATCTGATAACCGTTGTCATGATCTGCCTTGGCAATTCTGATGATAAAAACTATAAAGGACTGCTAAAGATGTTGGATGTACTTTTGAAGAAAGGCATGCCTGCCGCAGAGAAAAAAAGGATATTGCAGGAAGATTTTTCAATTATATTATCAACCAATATGGAAAGAGAGGTGTCGCAAATGTGTGATCTGGGGATTGGTCTTTGGAAAGAAGCCTGGGATGAAGCCTGGGATGAAGCGAAGTATGAGGATGTATGTAACATGATGGAGGCTACAGGCTGGGATTTGGAAAAATGCATGGATATCTTGAAAGTACCAGAGAAGAAAAAGAATATTTATAGCATGAAGGCGGTAACTCAAAAAAAGGAACTGGTATTAAATTAGTTCTATGGCACCATTGAGTAGGTACAATGAAAATAAGTTTTCATTCGTTTATATAAAAATTAGTCGTATATTCCTATGGGGAATTATGCGGCTATTTTTTGGTTTTTGACATTTACTATGGAAAGAACAGACAAAAAGTGGTATACTATCCTTATATGCGTAAATTGATGAATGAAATGTAAGCTCAGGAGGACGATCATGAAGATAAAATTATCCAACTATGTAGCACAGTTTTTAGTGGAACATGGGATTGATACGGTGTTTACTGTGACCGGCGGCGGCGCCATGCACCTGAATGACGGGCTGGGGCACCAGGAAGGACTGCACTGTGTCTATCAGCACCATGAGCAGGCATGCGCCATCGCGGGAGAGGCGTACGCGAGAATACACAATAAGATTGGCGCCGTGTGTGTGACCACGGGACCGGGAGGGACCAATGCTATTACCGGTGTGGTAGGAGGATGGCTGGATTCCATCCCCATGCTGGTGATCTCCGGTCAGGTCCGCTATGACACTACGGCGAGAAGCACCGGGCTTGGAATCCGGGCGATGGGAGACCAGGAATTTGATATCTGTAAGGCTGTGGACAGTATGACGAAATACTGCCAGATGGTGATTGATCCTCTGGATATTCGGTATTGTCTGGAAAAGGCGTTATATCTGGCGCAGATCGGAAGACCAGGGCCATGTTGGCTGGATATCCCAGTGAATGTGCAGGGAGCAATGATCGAGACCGAGGAACTTCGTTCTTTTGATCCGGCAGAATGCGCCGCAGAGGTTCCGGCAAAGCCATTGGAGGAGATCATTGATACGATTATAGAAAAGATCAAACAGGCGAAACGTCCGGTGATCAATGCCGGAAATGGAATTCGGATCTCCGGCGGTTATGAAGATTTCTGCCAGATGGTAGACAAGCTGAATATTCCAGTGGTGACTGGCTGGAACAGCATCGATCTGATCGCTGACGAACATCCATTGTATGTGGGCCGGGGTGGTATCATGGGAGACCGGGCAGGAAATTTTGCGATCCAGAACAGTGATCTGGTGCTTTCTCTGGGAAGTCGTTTGAGTATCCGCCAGGTGGGTTACAATTATAAGACCTGGGCGAGAGAGGCGTATACCATCGTGGTGGATGTGGATGGTGAGGAGCTGAAAAAACCTACGATTCATGTGGACATGCCGGTATGTGCAGATGTTAGAGATGTAATGCGGATGATCAATGAAAAGCTTGGGGATACAAAACTGGATACAGATCCGTTTTGGCTGGATAAATGCGATCACTGGAAAAAAACCTATCCTGTTGTTCTGCCGAAACATTACGAACAGAAAGGAATGGCTAACGTCTATGCATTTATCAAGGAAGTCAGCAGAGTCCTTCCAGAAGATTATGTGACGGTGGTGGGAAATGGTTCTGCCTGTGTGGTGGGTAGCCATGGTTATGAGATCAAAAAGGGACAGAGGTTTATTATCAATTCGGCCATCGCTTCCATGGGATACGATCTGCCAGCCGCCATCGGTGCCTGCGTAGCTGAGGGGGGCAGGGAGCTGGTGTGCCTGAGCGGCGATGGAAGCATCCAGATGAATCTTCAGGAACTACAGACGATCAAGACCAATAAACTGCCCATCAAGATCTTTGTGATCAACAACAATGGATATCATTCCATACGCCAGACCCAGACCAATTTCTTTGGAGAGCCTTTTGTGGGAATCGGACCTCAGAGTCACGATCTTGAGTTTCCAGATATGAAAAAGATCGCCTATGCCTATGATTATCCGTTTTTCCGCTGTGAGAGCAATGACACGTTGGAGGAGACGATTCGGCAGGCCTTCGCTACGGAAGGGGCAGTGATCTGTGAGATTATGGTGTCTACGGATCAGAACTTTGAGCCAAAGTCTTCTACCAAGCGGCTGGAGGATGGCACACTGGTGTCACCGCCACTGGAGGACCTGGCGCCGTTCCTGGACAGAGAGACATTCTTAAATGAGATGATTATAGATCCGGTTTCGGAGGAATAATGTATGAGGATAGAGCACAAAAGAAATTATGTTCTTGACGCGATGCGCTTTTTATTTAGTATCATGATTCTGATCCATCACTCGTATTTGATCACGGATGGAAAATTCCGGTATGCCCCCAGCGGTTATATCGGAGTTGAATTCTTTTTCATCGTGACCGGTTATTATATGATGGTCCATATAGAAAGACGGTGGAGGGAGCAGCAGACAGAGGCTATGGATCTTGGCGGTGAGACGAGAACTTTTGTTCTTAAAAAATTAACAAAGATATGGCCTTATTTACTTATTTCTGATGTGGTGTCCATCGTCGTCTGTTTTATCGTTTTAAAAGAGGGGATTCTTCATGGTATCGTGTACGCCTATTCTGAGTTGCTGATGCTGCAGATGGCAGGATTCTGGGGAAATTATCCCACAGGGGCAGCCTGGTACCTGTCTGCACTGATATTGGCGCTGCTGTTTCTTTTTCCCATAGCGATGAAGTTTCGGTCTATGTTCCTGAACGTTATAGCTCCTCTGATGGCTGTTTTGATATTAGGTCATCTTACTTTGACCTATGGCAGCGTAGGAAACGATCCAGGGCTTTGGGATGGATATTTTGGAAAAGGCCTGGTTCGCGCCGTGGCAGAGATCGCGCTGGGCGCTGTCTGTTTTGGGGTATCCTCTTATATCAGCAGATGGAAGTCATCTATTGTCTCAAAGGTGCTTTTTGGTATCGCAGAAGTGTTCTGCTATGCAGGGGTGGCCTATATCGCCTATAAATATCAGCCGGGGAAAACGGACATATTGGCAATAATGCTGCTTTTTGCCGGGATCGCGATAACCACCAGCAGGCAGAGTATCTGGTATGAATATTTTAATTTTAAAATATTTGGAGTGTTAGGAACATTGAGTATGGCGGTCTTTCTCAATAATTTTTATTGGAGTAAATGCATGCGGACGATATTTCCCAGGGCGTCTATTAGCCAATTGATGGTATATTATGTTGCTATTTCCCTGCTCACGGCACTGGTAGTCTATGGAGTTGTAGCGGTTTTACGATTTGGTATACATAGGGTGAGAGCAGCGGTGACAGAAGAAAGGGTGAAAGAATGAAAAGAGCGGTTATAACAGGGGCTTCCGGAATGCTTGGCCAGGCGCTTTCTAGATTACTGGTACAAAATGAAATCGAAGTGTATACGGTACTGCGGCCGGGGTCCGAGCAAAATGCGGAGGCGTTTCATGATGATAGAGTGATTCCTGTAGAATGTGATCTGACAGAATTGACGTCTCTGCCAGAAAAGATCAAACAGGCATGTGATGCTTTTTTTCATTTTGGATGGGGAGGAACCTTTGGGAATACGAGAAATAATTATTACGGGCAGCTGCAAAATGTAAGTTACACGCTGGATGCTGTTGAGGCGGCTAAAGAATTGGGATGCAGTGTATTTCTTGGAGCGGGATCTCAGGCGGAGTTTGGCCGGGTACCGGAAGGGGTAAAGCTTTCGGCAAAACTAACTGCTAACCCGGAGACAGGGTACGGCATCGCGAAACTGTGTGCCGGGCAGATGAGCCGTGCTGCGTGCAGGGATTATGGAATCCGCCATATCTGGACGCGGATTCTTAGCGTATATGGTCCAGGGGACAAGGACAGGACCATGGTGATGTCCGGGATCTGTTCCATGCTGAGGGGTGAGATCCCCAAGTATACGAAGGGGGAGCAGATCTGGGATTATCTGTATTGTGACGATGCGGCGAAGGCCTTTTATCTGGCTGCGGAAAAAGGCAGGGATGGCGCCGTTTACTGTGTGGGAAGCGGGCAGGAGAGACTTCTAAAGGATTATATACAGGATATTGGTGATGTGGTATGCCCAGGCCAGGAGATCACTTTTGGAGAGGTTCCATATTACGATAAACAGGTGATGTATTTGTGTGCCGATATAGAAGATCTGAAGCGGGATACTGGGTTTGAACCGGAGACCGCTTTTCGTGAGGGCATAGAAAAGACAGTGGCATGGAGAAAAAGAGCCATTGGAAGAGTGATTTGATATGAAATGTGAATTTGAGTGGAGGAATATATTTTATGAAGAAAACAGCGATATATTATTTTTTATTAATGGCCGTTTCTCTTGGACTGGCTATATTTTTGACAGCCTCCTACTCTCTGCCGCAGCAATTAACTTTTGGTGGCGGAGATGGGGTGATGGGGGAAGCTTTTGTTAAGAGTATAAAGGAAAATGGTCTGATGGGCAATCTGTTTTGTGACAGGCTTGGTGCTCCGGACGGGGCTGCTTTTATTGATACTCCTTTTCTTGATTGGTTATATGTAATACAGGTATGGGTTATTTCTTGGTTTATCGATAATCCGGCAAGGATTATGGTTATATTTTATGTGCTGACTTATGTTAGTTCGGCAGTCACAATGTTTTTTTGTTTAAGTAAACTGAAAAATAATCGTGTGGTGGCATTTGTGTTTTCTCTTCTTTTCTCTTTTTCTACATACCACACTTACCGTAATATGGGACATTTGACATTATCAAATTATTTTATAGTGCCGATTGCTGTTTATTTGTCATTCTATATTGCGTTTGATGGCAGGGATGACAGGGTTGAACGTCCTTTTGCCAAGGGAAAGAGAAGAAATCAAATTGCCTTGTATGTATTTGCTGTGATGCTTGGTTTAGCTAATATCTATTTTGCTGCATTTGGTTTGATATTTATGTCTGTCGCATTGATGTACCGAATGGTTTGGAGTGGTAAGATCAAGCAGAATATGCGGTATGCAGGCTATGTGCTGGTATCATTTTTATCCGTCGGGGTCTCTTTGTTGCCTAGAATGATCTATAGCTTGATTAATGGAGTAAATGCGCAAGGAGCAGCAAGATCCTTTTTCCATTCTGAGTTATTCGGATTGAAGTTAATACAGCTTCTGCTTCCTCCTTCTTTTAGTAAGCTAGGTGGAAGTTCACTGGTGGGACGCTATGAAGATGGGAATTCTTTTCTTTCTGAAAACCGGTTTTCATCGATAGGACTTATTGCGGCAGTTGCATTTGTAGCATTGTGTATTTGTTTGCTGGTTTCTTTTATTAAAAAAAAGGGGGATCGTTTTACAGATTTTATGTCATTGTGCGTTTTGATAGCTGTTTTGGTGGCAACTGTCGGAGGATTTGGAACCATCTTTAATTTTTTTGTTACACCCGAAATACGCTGTTACTGCAGGATTAGTATTTACATCATTTGTTTCTGCTATATAGCCTTTGCTTGTTTTCTTTCAAGGAAGAAGATGGAGCTGTGGTTGAAAATAGTTGTTTTTATTGTTTTACTTGGTATCGGTGGTGTGGACCAGGTCGTCATAAATAATCAGGATGCCTGGACAGGGGCAGGCATTCAGGCAGAGATGTATGATGATTTTTTTTCAAAAGTGCAGAAAGAAGTGAAAGAGGGAGAAATGATTTATCAGCTTCCATTTGTTGAATTCCCAGAACCAGCTTTTACTCAAATAGAATCAATGGATGCATATAACCACTTGGTCGCATATATTTTCACAGATACTTTAAAATGGAGTAACGGTGGGATAAAAGGGAGAAATGAAACAGCTAGGAAATTATATGTTTCAGATGGAATTGGCAGTGGTTTTCTGGAGGGAATCAAGAAGGCAGGCTTCACAGGTGTTTATATTAATATGACAGCATATGCAGAGACGCAGAGGAATGCACTGATTCATTTTTATTCAGAAGAGTTAGGACTGACACCAATTATATCACAAGATGGTTTATTGTATTTTTATGATATATCTGGTAAATAGAAGAGGGATTGCGGAGAGATTGCAGGGAGGTTGGTAAAATCAGGTTGACAAGCCAATTGTTATAACATATACTAGAAAAGTGTATGTTTATATGGGCTTGACTGTATTTAAAGAAATGTTATATAAGGAAGGAAATTTACAGGGGAAAATGGGAAATTCAAAATGTGTTAAAGAAATCATGTTTATCACAATTTTGGTCATGATTGTTGGTTTCTTGATTGCGGTTTCTTTTGATTTTAGAAATTTTGATATATCTATGCCGATATTGTATGCTGGCGGTGATGATTATTCTGTTTATAAGAATGCTAAAATGCTGGATGAAAATACTGGCTGGGTTTTTGAAACAGAACGTCTGGGAGCACCATATGGGGCAAAATATTTGGATTTTATGCCAGATTCTTTGATGAATGTTGATAATTTATTGATTAAGGTGATGGGGATATTTACCAGCGATGTAGTGACGAATGTAAATTTAACAGTGTTTTTTTTGTTTTTTCTGATTGCAGGAACTGCTTATTATTGCTTGAGGAAGATGGGAGTGCGTGGTGAATTTGCCATTACCGGGGCGGTAGTGTTTGACTTTATATATTATCATTATGTGAGGCTTATTGGACATTTTTCTTTAAGTGCTTATGAATTTGTACCATTATCTGTGCTTCTTTGTATCTGGCTGTGGCAGGATGACAGAATTTTTGATGGCGGAAGACAGTTTTTTAAATATAAGAAGAATTATATTATTTTATTGTTTTCTCTTCTTATCGCGAATAATGGTATTGCGTACTATCCTTTTTTTACTTGTTTGTTTTTGGGGATTACAGGGGTGTCAAAAGCAATCAAAGAAAAAAGACTGCGTCCATTGGCAAAAATGTTTGGAATGATTGCAAGTGTTGCTGTTTTTATGTTGATCTCACTAGTACCATGCCTTGTGTATCAGTTTAGAAATGGTTCTCTGCTGACTTCCCGTTCCGTTTTGGATTCTGAGTTATATGCTATGAAAATAATTCAGCTTCTGGTACCTTATAAAGATTATGGAATTAAAAAGATGCAGGAGTTTCATGAAGAATATAATAATGTGTTTGTTTTTACAGAGGCGCATGCTTCATACCTGGGACTGGTGGCTGGTTTGGGCTTTCTTTTCCTCTTGTTCTATGTATTTTGCAAAAAACATGAAAAAAATAATTTTACAAACATACTCCTGCTTCTATGTGAATTAAACTTATTTGCTGTTTTATTTGCAACTGTTGGTGGATTTAGCAGTATATTTTCTAATTTTGTGACAGGGCTGATTCGCGGTGTAAATCGCGTTTCAATCTTCATTGCTTTTTTTGGTATTGCGGCACTCTGCATTTTCATGACAGATTTTATAAAAGGCAGACGGAAAAAATGGGTAAAAGCAGTGGGATGTATATTGTTTGCCGCTATTGTGGTATTAGGACTGTATGACCAGATACCCGGAGAAATAACCGGAAATTCAGTAGCATTTGCGGCTGAGAAAAAATCAGACAGTGAGTTTATCCAGCGGATCGAAGGAGAAGTGGCAAAAGGAGCCATGATTTACCAATTACCATATCATCCATATCCAGAAGGTGGGCCTGTTAATAATATGGCGGATTACCATCTGTTGGTTGGATTTTTGTACTCCGACACGCTTCGTTGGAGCTATGGAGGAAGCAAAGGGAGAGAAGGTGATTTATGGAATCAGTCGGTTTCTGCCCTGCCGCCGGATCAAATGGTTACAAGTGTGAAGGAAAAAGGATTCGCAGGGATTTATATTGATAAACGGGCATATAATGATGCGGAATTTGGCAATTTAATTAGTACATTGAATTCCTGTATCGGAAAAGAACCGATTTTAAGTGAAAATGGAAATTTATATTTTTATAAATTTTAGGCAGCTAAGATCAGTTGGAGTATCACCACTATATCCAGGAGGTAGAAAAAATGAAAGCAGTTTTGCTTGCAGGCGGATTTGGGACGAGAATCAGTGAGGAGAGTTATTTGAAACCAAAACCAATGGTTGAGATCGGAGAGAAACCAATCTTATGGCATATCATGAAGCTGTATGCTTATTATGGTATCGATGAGTTTGTAATCTGTGCTGGTTATAAACAACATGTGATCAAGGAATGGTTTGCCGATTATTTTCTTCATAACAGCGACATCACCTTTGATTATACCAGAGGTGGCGAGATGATTGTTCACAATAATATTGCAGAACCATGGAAGGTGACGATCGTGGACACCGGGTTGAATACGATGACTGGTGGCCGTGTGAAAAGAATTAAAAAATATATCGGAGACGAGCCTTTTTTGTTGACCTATGGCGACGGCGTCAGTGATATCAATATCAAAGAGCTCATCGAATTTCACAAGAAACATGGCAGAATTGCTACCATGAGTTCCTATAATGTGGGACAGCAGTTTGGTGTGTTGGATGTAGATGACAATGGTCTTGTCACGGCATTCCGGGAAAAGTCCAATATTGACGGCGGACTGATCAATGTAGGTTACATGGTTCTCGAACCGGCGATCTTTGATTACATTGAAGGAGATTCCACGGTTTTCGAGAAAAAACCTTTAGAAATGCTGGCGAAAGAAGGACAGCTGGTATCACGTAAACACGACGGTTTTTGGCAGTGTATGGATACCCAGAGAGACAAGATGAAGCTGGAAGAGATGTGGACCGACGGAAATGCTCCGTGGAAGGTCTGGGATTAAGAGTTTCAGGGTACTGGCTTGGTAAAGCAAATATGGAGGAAAATATATGATCGATTTATCGTTTTTTAAAGGAAAGAAAGTTCTGGTTACAGGTCATACCGGATTCAAGGGGACGTGGATGTGCCGCACCCTGATTGGAGCTGGGGCAGAGGTGACAGGATATTCTTTGGAACCGCCCACAGATCCTAATCTCTTTACTATGGCAGGAATAGAGGATAAGATGAACTCTGTGATCGCAGATATCAGAGATCTGGACAAGTTATCCAAAGTATTTCGTGAAACTACACCAGAGATCGTGATCCATCTCGCCGCGCAGCCCATCGTTCGGGATTCCTATAAGGAACCAGTCTATACCTATGAGACGAATGTGATGGGAACCGTAAATATCTGTGAATGCGTGAGACAGAATGAATGCGTAAAAAGCTTTTTGAATGTCACCACCGATAAGGTTTATGAGAACAGAGAGTGGGAGTGGGGATACCGGGAAAACGAACCTCTGGATGGGTACGATCCCTATTCTAACAGTAAATCCTGTTCCGAGCTGGTGACTCACAGTTATAAAAATTCCTTTTTTACCGACGACCGGGTGGCAGTGTCTACTGCAAGGGCAGGTAATGTCATCGGTGGCGGCGATTTTGCCAATGACCGAATTATACCGGACTGCGTCAGGGCGGCAGAGCAAAAGAAAGATATCATTATAAGAAATCCCTTTTCTACCAGGCCCTATCAGCATGTGTTGGAGCCAGTGATCGCGTATCTGATGATCGTAAAAGAGCAGTATGAGAATCACGAACTTCAGGGATACTATAATGTAGGACCGGATGAGGTGGATTGTGTGACCACGGGAGATCTGGTAGAGATGTTTGTGGAAAAATGGGGAGAGGGTCTCAAGTGGATTGATCAATACGATGGAGGTCCCCATGAGGCAGGTTTCCTTAAGCTGGACTGTTCCAAACTTAAGAAAACCTTTGGCTGGAAAACGACATGGTCTGTTTCGGAAGCTTTGGATAAGACGGTGGAGTGGACCAAGGCATGGTTTGCCGGTGAAAATATCCCGGATGTGATGGATCGTCAGATCCAGGAGTTTGTTGGAAGATAAAGAAAAAACGGAAGTGAAAGGAAATGATATTATGTTTGAAAATATGAATGAGGCACAGGCGAGAGAGAGCATTTTGGAGCAGGTAAAGGAGTATTGTGATAAATACCACAATCAGGAAAAGCCTTTTGAAGAGGGAGACCGTATTCCTTACGCGTCAAGATATTATGGACACGAGGAGATGGTGAATCTGGTAGACAGTTCACTGGAATTCTGGCTTACTTCCGGCCGTTATACGGATAAATTTGAAAAGGAATTTGCACAGTATCTGGGAATCAAACATTGTTCTCTTGTAAATTCAGGTTCTTCTGCCAACCTTCTGGCATTTATGGCCCTCACCTCCCCGCTGATGGGAGATCGTAGGATTATGCCGGGAGATGAAGTGATCACCGTGGCAGCCGGATTTCCGACCACGATTGCACCGATTATTCAATACGGCGCGGTGCCAGTATTTGTGGATATGACCATTCCTCAGTATAACATGGATGCCTCTATGCTGGAAGAAGCGCTTTCCGATAAGACCAAGGCGATTATGATCGCTCATACGCTGGGAAATCCATGGGATCTGGGTTCTATTCGAGAATTTTGTGATAAGCATGGACTGTGGTTGGTAGAGGACAACTGTGATGCACTGGGGTCTAAATACACCATCAATGGAGAAGAAAAGTTTACAGGAACCATCGGTGATGTGGGAACTTCCAGTTTCTATCCACCACATCATATGACGATGGGAGAAGGCGGAGCTGTCTATACCAACAATCCATTGATCCATAAAGCGGTTCGATCCCTGAGAGACTGGGGAAGAGACTGCGTGTGTCCTTCCGGTCGGGATAATATGTGCGGACACCGTTTTGATAAACAGTACGGGGAACTTCCCCTGGGCTATGACCACAAGTATGTGTACTCCCATTTCGGATATAACTTGAAGGCAACGGATATGCAGGCGGCAGTGGGCTGTGCGCAGCTGGAAAAATTCCCTACATTTGTAGAAAAGAGAAGACATAATTTTGACCGTCTGAGAAAGGCATTGGAGAATGTGGAAGATAAACTGATCCTTCCAGAAGCATGTCCGAATTCCAAGCCAAGCTGGTTTGGATTCCTTCTTACCTGCCGCGAGGGTGTAGATAAGAATAAAGTCGTTCAGTATATTGAGGACCACGGTGTACAGACTCGTATGCTGTTTGCTGGAAATATCGTAAAGCAGCCATGTTTTGATGAGTTCCGCGCTTCTGGCAAGGGCTACCGTGTGATTGGCGATCTTGCGGTGACGGACCGGATCATGAAAGATACATTCTGGCTGGGAGTATATCCGGGCATGACAGATGCGAAGATCGATTATATGGCAAAGGTGATCAAAGAAGCTTTGCAGCAGTAACAGAATGGAGAAATTATGAAAAAAGTAATCAGTATACTTGTACCGACGTACAACGAAGAGGAAAATGTAGAACCATTGAGTGAGGCGATCATCGAAGAGATGGGGAAAAATCTTCCCCAGTATGATTATGAACTCGTGTTTATTGATAATGATTCCAATGACCGGACGCGGGAAAAGATCCGAGGACTGTGTGCGGGGAATCCTAAGATTCGTGCTATTTTCAATGCGAAGAATTTTGGACAGTTTAATTCCCCGTATTATGGGCTTTTGCAGACCAATGGTGAATGTACGATATTGATGTGTGCAGATTTTCAGGATCCAATCTATATGATCCCCAAGCTGGTGCATGAGTGGGAACAGGGCAATAAGATCGTCATCGGGATCAAGTCCAAGAGCAAGGAAAATAAGATCATGTATTTCCTTCGGAGCTGTTATTATAAGCTGATTAAAAGGATGTCCAGTGTGGAACAGATCGAACATTTTACCGGTTTTGGACTCTATGATAAAGAGTTTATCGATGTGCTCAGGGGATTGGATGACCCCACTCCCTTTTTGCGGGGAATCGTGGCCGAACTTGGTTTCAAGAGAAAGGATATCGAGTATCAGCAGGAGAGACGCCGGGCGGGCAAAACTCATAATAATTGGTATAGTCTCTACGATGCGGCAATGCTCAGCTTTACTTCCTACACCAAAGTTGGCATGCGTATCGCTACGATTCTGGGGTTTATCCTGTCCGGAATAAGTATACTGGTGGCGCTGATGTATCTGATCATGAAGTTGGTTTTCTGGGAGCGTTTTGTGGCGGGTATGACACCGATACTTTTAGGCATTTTTATATTTGGTTCGATTCAGCTGTTTTTTATCGGCCTGCTGGGAGAGTATATCATGAATATCAATTCCAGAGTGACAAGGAGGCCCCTTGTTATTGAGGAAGAACGGGTGAATTTTGACAAGGCAGAATTAGAAGAGAAAAAGTAGATGGTTTAGAGAGAGAGTATAGAGTATGAAGATTAGAAAAAGAAAACATTGGCTTGGGAGTTTTTTACTGGGGATGTTGCTGGGGGCTGTATTTTTTGTTGTAATATACGGTTTTGAAGTGTTGAATGTCACTAATGATTCATGGCTTTTAACAGGTAAGGATCTTCAGCAGCATTATATTGGATGGAAATTTTTCAGGGAAGCCGATTGGACATTTCCCATCGGTATGCATAACGGCCTGACCTATCCGTATCACGTCAGCGTACTCTATACGGATTCTATTCCATTATTTGCCATATTTTTCAAACTCTTTTCTCCGATTTTGCCAGAGACATTTCAGTATTTTGGACTCTTTGGTCTGATGTGTTTTATGCTCAATGGTGGAATCGGAGCATTGCTGGTTGCGAAAATTAACAAAAGCAGATTGTTTTGTCTTTTTGGAACGGTCTTTTTTATCCTGTCCACACCAGTTCTCCAGAGATTATTTGGTCTGTTGTCAGAAGATTCCAGACATACTTCTCTGGCAGCCCATTTTTTAATTCTGGCGGCGCTGGGGATCTGGATGTATAAAGAATCTTTCGAAAAGTATTGGAAAGCAGCCTTGGCTTTTAGTGTTCTCGGTGTTCTGTGTATCCTGATCCAGATGTACATTATTTTTATGGTGGGAGGGATCATGTGCGGTTATCTCCTGCACTATCTTTTGAAATATAAAGACTGGAAACGGCTAGTGATCGTATTTCCCAGTTTTATGATATGTTCCCTGGCTGCTTTTTATGTGGTAGGAGGGTTTTCCAATATCTTGAAATCTACGGCGGGCGGTTTTGGTCTGTATTCCGCCAATATCAATGCACTGGTGAATCCATTTAATTATTCAACCTTTTTGCATAAACTACCCTGGCATTCCGGACAGTATGAAGGATTTTCCTATCTGGGCCTGGGAATCCTTTTGCTGTATCTGGTCTGTGCTGTATTGCTGGTGGTAAAGATTGTAAAGCTTGGCGGGGTTCTGGCTGCGAGGCGGTGCCTTCTGGATAAATACCGCAGGCACAGAGCCGGTGTGATTTCTCTGGCGGTAGTAGTGATCGTATTCTGGCTGCTGGCGCTTACGGCTTCGGTCTATTTTGGCAGCCGGATGGTAATGTGGGTATATATTCCGGATAAACTGCTGGATCTGCTTGCGGTGATTCGTTCTTCCGGCAGATTTATGTGGGTGATTATGTATCTGTTGATGCTCCTGGGATTGTATGTGATCACCCGGTTCATTCGGAATAAGAAACTTCAGAAAATAATATTGCTGGTATGCGTTTTTCTTCAGATCGCTGATCTGGCAAAACCTGTTGTAAAAATACACAGCCAGTATACCGGAGAAGCAGTGGAAGAGGACATCTACGCAAAGGACGCTTTTTGGACAACTCAGCTTGGCAACTATCGTCACATCGTGTATTATCCCTTGGATTCCTGTAGTTTTTACCATATGCTTCAGATCGGGACAAAGGCATCGTATTTTAACATGGATATGAATTATTTTTATATGTCCCGCTATTATAAAGACAAGCTGGCGAAGCAGGAAGACCGGAAAAATAAGAAGATATTTGAGGAAAATCAACTGGCGGAGGACACGGTCTATATTACCGATTATGCCAATGCCCATAAATTTAAAGATCGATGTCATCTGTATTTGGCTGACAATCTGATCCTTGCTTTTAAAAAACCGGTAGAGGGTCTGAAACCTTATAATGATGTATACATCAGCAAAGAGGATCCCTATTTGGAGATGGACTTTTCCTATACCGGACAGGCGAGGCGGTTTGCTCACAATGGGTGGAATCTGCCGGATTATGGAGAAGAGGGAATGTGGACCACCAAACAAAGCGTACTGCGTATCTATTCCGGTGGAGCGAAAAAAGTACGTATTACTTTGGAGTATGAAGCGGGCAAAAAGCGAGGAAAGACTACGGTTAAAGTCAATGGAAGCAAAAAGCTGAGTATCAATAATAAGCAGTCTGGTACCGTCTCTTTCGATACAGAGCTAAAGGAAACTGTTGATGAGAAACGGCGGATCGGTGTAAACTGGCTGTTTTTGAACACGGATGATATATTCGAAGTGAAACAGAATGGTTCCGAGGAAGACCGGGGAATTTTCGTGAAGAAGATGACAGTGATGTATCTAGAATAGTGCAAGTGGAGGAAACTATGCAGAAGATCAAAAAGTATTTTAATGATTTCAACCATGTGACGGCAGGTCCTTACCGGGCAGAATATATTGTAGGCGCCCTGATCGTTATCGCTGCGGCCTTTATGTTTTGTTTTACGAAGGATTTTAAGCTGACGGTTACACAGTCTCTGGATTTTAACGATTGTTTATTCCATGGGAAGCTGTTCCGTTATTACAGTGAGATCAACGAACTGGCGCTGTCGGGACATTACAGCAAGGCATGGCCCCAGACGCTTCTGGCGGGAGCCAATTATTCCATCATTAACTATGCTACGGTTGGATTGATCTGTCTGCCAGTATATATTTTTGATCGACTTTTTGATCTTTCGGTTTCTTTTCTTGTGTATGAAGCGATTGTGAAAGCTGCCTTTGCGGCTATCATGATCTATATGTCAAAGATTGTGTTTGATATTGGTAAGATTCTGAAATCAGATGAGAAGGATGCTGGCTGGACAGCTCTTTGCTTTTTAACATCCCCAGTATTTTTGTTTGCCTCGATCATTATATCTCATCTAGATATTTTTTCGATTCTATTTCTGCTTCTTGGCATAAAATGTATGGCCAAAGGGAATCACTGGCTGGAACTGCTGTTTTTTATGCTGGCAGCTTCCTATAAGCCATTTGTGTTGCTGGGCATCATACCGATTTTGCTTCTTCGAGAAAAGAGAATTCTCTATTTGATCCGGGATGCTGTCGCAGTGATGTTTGGTATCCTCCTCCAGAGTGTGGTTTATGGTTTTGATCCAGGATATCAAGAAACACAGAAGTTTATGAGTGAAACCTATGGCTTTATTGGAAGATTTTTTGGAGTGGGATTTGCTTTTAAGAGAAATTGTTATGATTCTACTGTGAGCTATTTTATCGTTGCTTTTGTGCTGATCTGTACAGCTGCTTACATGATCCGGAAAGTGAGATGGGAACTGGTTTTTGCCCTTCCATTTATGGTGATGGGGGCTTTTGTAATGTTTGTCCAGTGGCATCCGAATTGGATGGTTCTGGTGGTTCCATTTAGCGCTTTGATGCTTTTGTATACCTGCAATATCCGTATAACATGTATTTTTGAATGCCTGTTTTCTTTGCTTATCATTGTTGTGACAGCGCTGGGCTGGCTTCATAATTATGATGTGAGAATGCTCAATGGAGGCGTTATTCCGAAGCTTCTCGGTTTGGAAATCAATAAAAACTATATGATACACAAAGTGTTGTTGCGAAAGTTTCCGGACATTCCGATTGATATCTACTCATCCCTTCTATGCGGGGTTGTGTTGGGGATGATCGGTGTCTTTGCTTTTGACTGCTACAAGCGAAGGAATATGTGCGAGGCGGCAGAGAAAATGAGAAAATGGGAGAGATATGCTGTCTGGTGCAGAGTTCTTCCTGCTGTCGGTTTTATGGCGTATTCTCTGCTGATCTGTTTTTTATAGAAACGGATACTGCTTTAAGTGACTATGAGGAAAAGTTATGGAGAAAAAAGATAAGTTTTGCAGTTTTGTCTATGCAGTGATTGCCGCGCTGGTCTTTGTGGGAATGTTAGCGTATTCAGGCGTACAAGAGTTTTGGTACGATGAGGTGTATCAGCTTGGGCTTGTGGGACCAGACAAGGGGATTGGAGAGGTGCTTCGATCCTATATGCAGCTAAAAGATTATACACCTCCTCTGTATGCCATCATAGTATGGATATGGAGGGCTGTGATTCCATTTTCTTTTCCCTGGTTGCTTCTAATTTCGGAAGGATTTACCGCAGCAGGTATATTTTTTACTGCCCTTGCCGGTAAGGAGCTGGGGGGTAAAAAACTTGGACTCTTGGCAGAGATCCTTTCTGCGTCTTCTGCAGTGTTGGTTTTACATGCGGGATACGAATTCCGTTCTTACTCCCTGTATTTTTTGTCGGCGGCTTTGCTGGCCTGTGCCATGGCAAAACGAATCCGCAGTTCAGGGAAGAAAGGAAATGCTTTTTTGGTGATATCTCTGCTTTTGCTTTTGTATTCCCATTATTATGGCTGTGTGATTGCAGGGGTGCTTTTCCTATTGGAGCTGGTCTTTGTTATCGCTAAAAAGCAAAGTCGTAAAAGTATTTATCCTTATCTCGCAGCGGGTGGAGGCTTTGCGCCCTGGCTACTACTGGTTTTTATCAATCACACGAGGAGTATCACAGAATTTTGGATTCAGCCGCCAGATCTGAATGCCTTATTTGACCTCCTTCGTTTTATGTGCAGCGAGAGTGAGTTTCAGCTCTGGACTCTCTGTCTGGGGATCGCAGGATGCTTTGCCTGCTTTTTGACGAGGTGCCGTTTTGGCAGGTTTACTTTTGAAGAGGATGCGGAAAAACTCTTTCTACCTGGGCTTGTGATCTCAGTGCCAGCGATTATGTATCTTTATAGTACCGTGATCAATCCTTCTGGTGGAATTTTTTATAACCGCTATTTTATTGGTTTGCTGCCTTTTTGCTATCTGATGATGGCGCAGGGGATTTTGTGGGGATGGCAGTTGGCTGTCGGCAGAGAGCGAAATCGTGAATTTACGGCGTTATGCGTGGGGATTGCTCTTGTACTGGCGGTACAGAATGGAACTTTGCTTTTAGAAGAGCTTCATCAGGAGCAAAAAATTTCTTATCGTGGTTCTGTGGGTGCACTGGCAGAAAAGAGTGATATTATGGAAGAGGGCGTTGTCGTTGTGACGACGGATAATTCCTATGTTCGAGCTGGGATAGAGATGTATTTTGAAGGATTTTATGGAACCAGGCCACAGGTTATTTCCCAACATGATAATAATTTCCAGGAAATTGTAAAACATTATAAGAAAGCGTATTTGTTTATCGGAAAACAACCTTTGGTGGAGGAGACCAGAAAGTTGTTTACGGAGTATCACATGGTCTCGAGAGATAAGAAACACAGGATCCGCGAATATGCTATGGAACAAGAGAAAGATGAATAGACAAAAAGGATGAAAGATGATGAATGGAATTAGTGAAAAATTATGGGGCATAATAGAAACGATAGTCAGAGGAATCTTTGGTGTGATTTTCAAGCTGATCAAAATGGATCCGACGGAGGAGCAGTGGGATGCTCTGCTCCAGTTCGTAAAATTTGGTCTGGTGGGTGTATGGAATACCGTATTCTCCTACACAATAAATGTCTTGTGTCTGCTCTTATTTAAAAAAACAGGAGTTCTGCAGACCGCAGACCTGGATATGTACGTATCTAACACTATTGCATTTATTATAAGCGTTCTGGTATCTTTTCTTCTCAACAGCAGGTTTGTGTTTACGCTGGAGGAAGGTCAGAGCCGGAATTTCTGGAAGGCGCTGATGAAGAGCTATCTGTCCTATGGTTTTACTGGTATCATTCTGAACAACCTTCTTGCCTATTTGTGGGTGAATGTGCTGGGAATAAGCAAATTTATAGCGCCGCTGATCAGCCTGATCATAGCGATACCGATCAACTTTATCATGAATAAGCTTTGGGCATTTAAAACGGAAAACAAGTAAAAATCCTTTTCAAATCCGCCAACATATGGTAAAATGAACGCATAAGCACGAACGCACCATCTCCTGGAGACAGCCTCCTGCTTGCAGGAGAGGCTGTCTCCAGGAGATGGTATGTGAGTGCAACGAACACTAAGCTCCTTCGGGGCGCCGAAGGAGCTTAGTGAGTGCTTATGCGAGAAGCACGAAGCGCTTATGCGAGTAGAAGCACGGAAGTGCTTATGCGAGAAGCACGAAGCCGCTTATGCGAGAAGCACGGAAGTGCTTATGCGAGAAATGCAGAAGTTGCTTAAACGTAAGGAAGAAGATAGTAGAATAAATTTGGAGGAAAGCTCATGGGAATCAGTGTGGTTCTGCTGGCATACAAAGAAGAGGAGAATCTTAAGGTCCTTTTGCCGCAGATAATCGATAATGTAAAAAAGACAGGAGAAGAATTTGAAATTCTTGTAATAGATACGGCGGAACCGCTGGATAATACCAAAGGTGTCTGCGAGGAATTTGGAGCCAGATATATCAATCAGGAGGAGCCCGCTTTTGCAGGCGCCTTTAAAACAGGGATCAAATATGCGGAAATGGATAAATTTCTTATCCTGGACAGCGACGGATCCCACAATCCCAAATACATTCCTGGAATTTATAAGAAATTTACGAAGGAAAACTGCGATGTAGTCATCGGTTCCCGCTATGTGAAGGGCGGAAAGACCAACGATGCCAAGAGTTCCATTATCATGTCCCATATATTGAATGGTATGTTTCGGTTCTTTCTTGGCATTAAAGCAAAGGATATTTCCACGGATTACCGGATGTATCACACCAATGAGCTCAAGAAGGTGTCGCTATCCTGCCATAACTATGACGTACTACAGGAGGTGCTGCTGCGCCTTCGTTTGAATAAAAAAGATAAAAAATTGAAGATCGGCGAAGTACCGATCGAATTTGACAAGCGGATTTATGGGGAATCGAAGAGACGCCTGATTCCATTTATTATGAGTTATATCAAGACATTATGCCGACTTACGGTGACGCGTATCGCCGGTAAATGATAGGAAGGTTTATATATGTATCCGATGAAATTATCTCCTGTGTATAAGGAATATCTCTGGGGCGGAAGAGAGCTGGAACGACTGTATGGAAAGTCTGGAGGAGGTCTCTGTACAGCGGAGAGCTGGGAACTATGCTGCCATCCGGACGGACAGAACAAGATCGTCAACGGCAGATTTAAGAGGCAGTTTCTGAGTGATATTGTAAAGGAATTTCCGGAATACGTATCTCCGGAATTTAAGCCGGAAGATAAATTTCCGATTTTAATTAAATTTATAGATGCTAAGAAAAATTTGTCCATTCAGGTTCATCCTTCGGACGATACCGCCTTGCGGGAACGGGGAGAAGAGGGAAAGGCGGAGATGTGGTATGTGGTCTCGGCAAAACCCCGTGCCTTTTTGTATTATGGGTTGAACCAGATGATCAGCAGGGAAGAGTTGGAAAAGAAGATTCAGGATGGTACCGTATGTGAAGTACTGAATAAAGTTGAGGTACACGCCGGAGATGTGTTCTTTATTCATCCCGGAACGATTCATGCCATCGGGGCCGGGGCTGTGATCGCGGAGATTCAGCAGAATTCTAATACCACCTTCCGGGTCTATGATTATTTGCGGAAGGATAAGGATGGAAATTACCGTGAGCTGCACGTGGAACGGGCCATCGATGTGATCGACCGGACGCCGGTGATTCCTTCCCAGGTGTTTGACAACAATGAAGTACGCCTGAAGTCAGGAAGTTTACGAAGACTTTTTGAGTGTGATTATTTTAGCGTGCTGCGCATCCAGGTAGACAATGGAAAGATTAAATTCTGGTGTGACAAGAGCAGCTTTCACTCCCTTCTTGTCGTTTCTGGAAATGGTTATTTGGAGCATGCGGGAAAACGATATGATTTCCAGGCAGGAGACAGTATGTTTATTCCGGCAGGATTTGGGGAGTATTATATACATGGAACGAGTGAGGTACTAATGTCTAAATTATAAGATACAATTTTGGCCGATGGTTTCGTTGGCCGGATATAAAGCATTGAGAAAGGAAAAAGAGTATGAAGATAACAGCGATGATCATGGCAGGAGGCCGGGGAGAGAGATTCTGGCCCAAAAGCCGAAAGAATCTGCCCAAACAGTTTTTGAGTCTGACCGATGATGGCGTGACGATGATTCAGCACACAGTGAAGAGAATCCAGCCTCTGGTGAATATGGAAGATATCTACATCGTTACCAACCGGGATTATAAAGGACTTGCCATGGAGCAGCTTCCGGAGCTTCCAGAGGAAAATATCCTGTGTGAACCCATTGGCAGAAATACGGCGCCCTGTGTGGGGCTGGCAGCGATGCATATCAGCAAAAAGTATGAGGACGCGCTGATGATCGTACTTCCTTCGGATCATCTGATCAAATATAACTCTATGTTTGTGGATGTACTAAAGGATGCCTGTGCCGTGGCGGAAAAAGGAGACAACCTTACCACCATCGGTATTACGCCAAATTATCCGGAGACTGGATACGGGTATATCAAATTTGATCCGGACCAGAGTGAGGGACGTGCCTATGGTGTGGAATGTTTCGTGGAGAAGCCGGATCTCAAGACGGCAAAGGAGTACCTGGCAGACGAGTCCTATCTATGGAACAGCGGTATGTTTGTGTGGAAGATTTCCACCATCATTAAAAATATTCAAACCTTTCTTCCGAAGACCTATGAGGGGCTTTTGAAGATCAAAGATGCCATTGGAACCGAAGACCAGGAGACCGTGCTGGAGACAGAATTCGAGCAGTTTGAATCGGAGTCTATCGACTATGGCATTATGGAAAAGGCAGATAATATCTATGTCCTTCCAGGAACCTTTGGCTGGGACGATGTGGGGTCCTGGCTGGCGGTGGGACGGATTCGCTCCACCAACGAATTTGGCAATACGGTCCAGGGCAATGTGATTACGGTGGAGACCAAAAATTCAATTATTGAGGGATCGGACAAGCTCATCGCGGCAGTGGGACTGGAAGGCATGATCGTTGTGGATACAGAGGATGCTCTTCTGATCTGTGATAAAAATCATGCCGGTGACATTAAAAAAGTTCTTGAAAATCTTAGAATCTGTAACAGAAATGAATACATCTAAGATTTTTACAGCAATATGCAATTTGAAAGGAGATATCATGAAAAAAGCATTAATTACAGGTATAACAGGACAGGATGGTTCTTATCTGGCAGAGCTTCTGCTGGAGAAAGGATATGAAGTATATGGCATTATGCGCCGTAAGAGCGTAGTTGATTATGGAAATGTAGAACACATTAAGGACAAGCTGAATTTTATCTATGCCGACATGACGGATGTGGTTTCCCTGATCCGCGCTATGCGCATCAGCCAGGCGGATGAGATCTACAATCTGGCCGCACAGTCATTTGTAGCTACCAGCTGGGAGCAGCCTCTTGCCACAGCAGACATCGATGCCCTCGGTGTGACCAATATGCTGGAGGCGATCCGCACCGTAAAACCGGAAGCGAGATTTTATCAGGCGTCCACCAGTGAGATGTTTGGACTGGTTCAGGAGATGCCACAGAAGGAGACAACGCCGTTTTATCCCCGTTCTCCTTATGGTGTAGCAAAGGTATATGGACACTGGATCACCAAGAATTATCGTGAGAGTTATGATATGTATGCCTGCTCTGGTATCCTTTTCAACCATGAATCTGAGAGGCGTGGCCTGGAGTTTGTTACCCGTAAGATTACAGACGCGGTAGCAAGGATCAAGCTGGGTGTTCAGGATCATGTGGAGCTGGGAAATATGGATTCCAAGAGAGACTGGGGACACTCCAAGGATTATGTTCATGCGATGTGGCTCATGCTGCAGCAGGACAAAGCAGATGACTATGTAGTGGCTACTGGAGAGACCCGTACCGTTCGTGAGTTTGTCGAGCTGGCTTTTGGCCATGTTGGTATCGATGTTGAGTGGAAGGGCCAGGGTGTGGATGAGATCGGAGTGGATAAAGCTACAGGCAAGACTATTGTCACGATCAATCCGAAATTCTTCCGTCCGGCAGAAGTAGAAGTACTTCTGGGAGATCCTGCGAAGGCAGAGAAGGTTCTGGGATGGAAACGAAACATTTCTTTCAGCCAGCTGGTGGAGGGAATGGTAAAGAACGATCTGGCACTGGTAGAGAAGGAAATCAAAGTACAGTCTATATAAATTGATTCGGCGTCAAACATGAGGTATCATGAGGCGCTGTTACATTAGCTTAGCGGCGCGAATTGGAACCCGCCTGAAAACGGAGAATTCGCGCCGCCTTATATATTCCTCTATAAAACGAGGGAGTGCAGCAATCCTGCCAGGGCAGGAAAATAAGTGCTAACTGGAGGAAACAATGAAAAAAGTATTGATTATCGGCGGTGCTGGGTTTGTGGGGAGGTATCTGGCAGAATATCTGACCGGGGAATGCGGATATGAGGTCAGTATTACAAAAATGAGACAGGAAGTGCTGGAGTATGCGGACGCTGACATATTGGATATGGATCTTCTGGCAAAAGAAGAGGTGGAGCAGGTGCTGGCAAAATGTGCTCCGGATTATATTTTCCACCTCGCGGCCCAGAGCTCCGTGGCCCTTTCCTGGTCCAATCCACAGCTTACGGTGGATGTAAATATTAAGGGAACTCTGAATCTGCTGGATGTGTTAAAAGAAATAAAGTATACGGGAAGAGTGCTTTTGATCGGTTCCGGAGAGGAATATGGATATGTCAATCCGGAGGAGGTCCCGATCTCTGAGGATACAGTTCTGCGTCCCGGAAATATCTATGCCGCCACAAAAGGATGCCAGAATATGCTGGCGGCGATTTATGCCAGAGCATACCAGCTCAATCTTGTAATGGTCCGCGCCTTTAACCATGTGGGGCCGAGGCAGTCTCCCCAGTTTGTGGTGTCGGATTTTTGCAAACAGGTAGTGGAAGTGGAAAAAGGGCTTCGGGAGCCGGTGATCCACGTGGGAAATCTGAAAGCGAAAAGGGATTTTACAGATGTGAGAGATGTGATCGCCGCCTATGAGTGCCTGGTACGTCAGGGACACGCCGGGGAGACCTACAATGTGGGAGCGGGAAATGCGTATTCGATCCAGGAGATCTTGGATCAAATCATCGCCCTTTCTGGACAGGAGATCCGGGTGGAGGTGGAGGCGGAACGCCTGCGGCCCATCGATGTGCCGATCATCTCAGCGGATATAACGAAAATTACAGAGCATACGGATTGGACGCGGAAGATCAGTCTGGAAAAGACACTGAAAGATACACTGAATTATTGGAGAGAGCAGATTTCATAGCGGAGGATATATAAGGAGGAATGACAGATGATGGATATTATTTCTAATTATAAAAGATGGGTGGAGCAGGTAAAGGAAGAGGATCTGCTGGAAGAATTAAAGAGTGTGGAGGGGAAGGAAGAAGAGATTAACGATCGCTTTTACCGGGAGCTGGAGTTTGGTACAGGTGGGCTCCGCGGCGTGATCGGCGCTGGAACCTACCGCATGAATGTGCATACTGTGGCAAAAGCGACCCAGGGCTACAGCAATTATTTGAAAAAGGTTGCGGCAGAGCCTTCGGTGGCCATCGCCTATGACAGCCGGATCAAATCCGATGTATTTGCCAGAACAGCCGCCGGGGTTTTTGCGGCAAATGGAATCCAGGTTCATATCTATAAAGAATTGATGCCGACACCGGCGCTGTCTTATGCAGTGCGCGACCTGAATTGTGACGGCGGTATCGTGGTGACTGCAAGCCATAACCCGGCGAAATATAACGGTTATAAGGTGTATGGAGCAGATGGCTGCCAGATCACGCTGGAGGTGGCAGAGGCAATTCTGCACGAGATCGACAGCGTGGATGTATTTGATGATGTGGTGCAGATGGATTTTGAAGAGGGATGCGGCCAGGGAAAGATTCATTTTATCGGGGAAGATGTCATCACAGGTTTTATTGACGCAGTGTCTGAGAGGGCGCTGAACCCGAAAGAGATTGACAAGGATGTATCCATCGTATATACGCCTTTGAACGGGACCGGACGGATGCCGGTGACGAGATGTCTCAAAGAAAATGGGTATACCAGGATCACGATCCCGGCGGAACAGGAGATGCCAGATGGGAATTTTACCACCTGTCCCTATCCGAATCCGGAGATCCGAGAAGCTCTTGAGGTCGGTCTGAAAAAGGCGAAAGAGGTAGGAAGCGATCTGTTGCTGGCGACGGACCCGGACTGTGACCGCGTGGGTATCGCCGTGAGGGATGGAGAAGATTATAAGCTCATATCCGGCAATCAGATGGGAATCCTGCTCTTTGACTATATCTGCAAAACTTATACCGACAATGGAACGATGCCAAAAGATCCGGTGGTAGTGACTACCATCGTGTCCACAAAGATGATCGATAAGATCGCTGCCGACTATGGCGTGGAGGTAAGGCGGGTGCTTACGGGATTTAAGTTTATCGGTGAACAGATCGGTTTTTTGGAGGCGGCGGGAGAAGCGGACCGCTATGTCTTCGGTTTTGAAGAAAGCTATGGCTATCTCAGCGGCAGCCATGTGAGGGATAAAGACGGTGTCAACGGATCTTTGCTGATCTGCGAGATGTTTGCTCATTATAAAGCAAAAGGAAGTTCTCTTGTGGAGGTATTGAACGCTCTTTATGAGAAGTATGGGTACTTTAAGGAGGCGCTGCAGTCCATCACTTTTGAGGGCGCCAGCGGGGCAAAGAAGATGACAGAACTGATGGATTCCCTGAGAAAGAACCCGCCCTCAGAGATCGCCGGATTTAAGGTGGAGGATGTGAAAGACTATGGGGCAGGAGTGGGAAATCTTCCCAAATCCAACGTGATGGAATTTAATATGGAACATGACGTAAATGTGCTGGTAAGACCGTCGGGAACGGAGCCGAAGATCAAGATGTATTATCTGGTGAAGGGAGACAGCGAGGAGGCAGGAGATCGGATCACCGCCTCTCTGGAAGCATATTTTACGGAGGTATGTAAGGGATGAAAAGAAATAAAAAGCAAAAGGCACTCTGCTTTTTGCTTTTATTTTCCGTTGTTTTTGTGGTAGTTTTTGGCTGTACGTATTTCGTTTTCTGGAAGAATGGAAAGACCTTTATCTGGAATTATGACGGCATCAAACAGCATTATGCGGCGCTCTGTTACCTGGGCAGATATTATCGGGAATTTTTTTCTGGTATGCTGCGGGCGGATTTTGTGCCGCCAATGTTTGACCTTTCCCTGGGAATGGGGGAAGATATAATTACCACCCTGAATTTCTATGGACTGGGAGATCCGTTGACCTTACTGGCAGCGCTGGTGCCGCAGGAGAAGACGGAATATCTGTATGACATTCTGGTGGTTCTCCGGATGTATCTGGCGGGGCTTTCCTTTTCCTGGTGTTGCCGGAAAAAGGGAAGAGGCTGGAGCGTTACCCTGATCGGGGCGCTGGTGTATGCTTTTTCTGGTTATATACTGCATGTGGCAGTGAAACACCCTTTCTTTGTCATTCCTATGATCTTCCTGCCGCTGGCGGTGGTGGGAGTGGATCGGGCGCTGGAGAATAAAAAATTGACACTTTTGATCTTTGTCACGTTTTTTACCGCACTGAACGGATTTTATTTTTTCTATATGAACACGATTTTTTTGGTCATCTACGCTCTGATCCGGATGATCTGCCAGAAAAAATTGTTTGTCCGGTGTTGGCGCTGCGTCGTGGCGTATGTCATGGGGACGGCGATGGCGGGGGTACTTTTTGTGCCATCCATTGCGGCGTATCTGTCTAGTACCCGGAGTGAGAGTGCCTTTGATCCGGGGAACCTGCTGCTTTTTGATGCCAGCCGTTATAATGCCATTTTTACGAGAATCATCGGACCGCCAAGAATCACCTGGGATTATTTAGGGATGGCCTCCATTGTGCTGCCGGCGGTTCTTGTGCTCTTTACCGTCGGGCGAAGGAAGAATGTGGAGTTAAAGGCCAATATTCTGTGTTGGACGATTTTGATGCTGGTTCCCTCTGGCGGCTATATGATGAATGGTTTTTCTTATGTTTCCGGGCGTTTTATGTACTTAACCACCTTTGTATCTGCACTGGGTATGGTATATGGGCTGCCGGAGCTGTTAAAACTGACAAGGAAGAAATTTTTATTCTGTATCGGCGGGGCAGGGATCTATCTCGTGCTGGTGCTTTTTTCTTCGGATGCGGATCAGATTATCGGCTGGTTTGGTTTTGTCATGCTGGTGATGACGTTTCTGGTGCTGCTGGTCTGGAACTGGTGCCGTGCAGAAAAAGGCTTTTGGGGAAAGCAGCTGCCCCTCTCCGTGGCGGGATGGCTGAAAAAAAACATTTATGTGCTGCTTACCCTGACAGTTGCCTTGAACATCATAGGCAATGGATGGTTTCTGTTCAGTAATAAAGGACAGGGGTATGCGGAGAGTTTTATCGACCGGGGAAGGGCATACCAGTACGTCGCAGGCTCCCCGGAAGCAGAGGTGGAGAAAGCAGCGGAGGAAGAAGCCTCTCAGACCGGTGTGGTCAAGGGGATTTACCGGACAGATTCTCCGGCGAAGCGGACGGAAAACACCGGAATGATCACTGGGAAGTACGGGGTATCCAGTTATTTCAGCATGTCCAATCCTTATCGGATTCAGTATCTTCTCCAGATGCAGGATGGCGGGGTGTTAGACAGCATGTTTAAGATCGCGGGTCTGGATGACCGTGCCTGGCTGGCAGCCCTGGCTTCTGTGGGATACTATGCGGTGGAACAGGGGAAGGAGTTCCAGCTTCCCTATGGATATAAGTTGGTGAGGGAGTTTAAGAGAGGAAAGAAGATTTATGGACTATACGAAAATCAGTATTTTCTTCCTTTTGGCATCACTTATGACAGTTATATGACAGAGAGTCAGCTGGAAGAGGAGACCCGGAAAGATGGCGTGAAGCTGCAGGAACTTATGCTGAAGACGGTGATCTTAGAAGAGGCGTCCCTGACAGATGAGACTTCTGGTTTTCAGAAGCAGATCGCAGGAGTGAACAGAAGGAGCAGTGCCCCGGCGTTAAGCAGCAAAGAGATCCCTTATGAGATCCAATCCACGAATCAGGTTGAGATCCGGGAAGGAAAGGCTGTGGTGAAAAAAAACGGTGGAAGCCTCACCCTTCGCCTGAAGGAGCCCGTGTCAGAGGCAGAGCTGTACCTGTATCTTCCGGGATATCAGATGGCACAGAAGAACCGGACCTATTGTGACATAACAGCGGTCAGAGGAAAGCAGAAAAAGACTATCCGTGCGCTGACAAATCAGTGGAACTGGTACTTTGGCAGAGAGGAATATTTGTTTCATCTCGGTATGGCAGAGGGAGAGGAAGGAGAAAACCTCTGCAAGATCCGTTTCCAGTTCAAGGGCAGCTTTGAACTGGAGAAGTTAAGGATTATCGCCCAGGGTATGGAGAATTATGGGGAAACGATGCAGGCGAGAAAAGAACACGCACTGGAACATGTGGTGACTGATAAAAATTGCATTCGCGGCGATGTAACAGTGCCGTCGGACCAGCTGTTGTTCTTATCCATTCCCTACAGTGAGGGGTGGAAGGCTTTGGTCAATGGAAAGAAGACTTCGGTCTGTCGTGCCAATACGGCGTATATGGCGCTGCCACTGAAAGCGGGGGACAATGCTGTGGAGCTGTATTATGAGACACCTTATCTCAGGCTGGGGCTTGCCATCAGCCTGGCAGGACTTCTGACATGTGCCGGTTATTGGATCACCTGCAGCATTTTGGCAAAGAGAGCGGCAGGAAAGAAGGAGAGAAGCGGTGGAATATCAATATAAGTTCTCGGTGGTGATACCGGTCTATAACGTGTACGGATATCTTCGTGAGACGCTGGATTCCGTCATACAACAGGATATTGGATTTGAGGAAAACATTCAGGTCATTCTGGTGAATGACGGGAGTCCGGACCGGAGTGAAGAGATCTGTCTGGAATATCAGAAGCGGTATCCGGATAATATTGTCTATCTTAAGCAGGAAAACCAGGGAGTGAGTGCGGCCAGGAACCATGCCATTTCCTACATCCGCGGAAAGTACGTGAATTTTCTGGATTCCGATGATAAGTGGACGAAAAACAGCTTCCGGGCAGTATATGAATTTTTTGAAAAGCGCCGGGATAAGATCGATCTGGTCTCCTGTCCCCAGAAATTTTTTGAGGCGAGGAATGAGTATCACTGGCTGCGGTTTAAATATGAAAATGGCAGCCGCATCATTGATGTACTGGATAAGTATAATTATATCCAGATGCATGTCACTGCTACTTTTGTGAAAGCAGAGGTGCTGGCACATCATCGTTTTGATGAACAATTGAAATATGCAGAAGATTCAAAGTTTGTGACCTCGGTCATCCTAGATAAGCTTAAGTACGGGGTGGTGGCAGAGGCGCTTCATCTGTACCGCAAGCGGGTGAATGCCTCTTCGGCGATCCAGAATAAGGGGACCTCCAAGGAGTGGTATCTGGATACTCCGAGGCATTATTATCTGGAGATCATCCAGGAATCCATCGAAAAGTATGGGAGTGTTCTGCTCTACATCCAGTACCTGATCCTATATGATTTCCAGTGGAGGCTGCGGGATGACTTGACCAGGGTTTTGAGTGAAAAGGAACAGGGCTGGTATAAGGACTGTCTGAAGGAAATGCTGTCCTATATGGATGATGACCTGATCTGTCACCTGGATAAGATGTATGCCGAATACAAGATCTATGCCCTTTCCCTGAAATACGGATACGATATCCGAAAAGAATTGAAATACCGTAAGGGGAGCCTGTATTTTAACAACATTAAGATCTACAGCCTGCAGGCGAAATCTCTCTTTACAGCGGATGTTCTGCAGATTCAGGATGGTGTGCTGCATTTGTCGGGACGGATCTGGTGCCCCTTTGCGGAGGATCTGACCGTCACCATAGAAAATAACCGGGGAGACTGCTATGAGGTGCAGTCTAAGCCTGCCGGTTTCCGCAAAGCGGTGATTTTCGGGGAAGAACTGGTCCGGGTGCGGGGGTATGAGGTCCGGCTTCCCTTAAAAGGAGTGAAGCAGTTTTGTGTATATGGGCAGTATAAGGACAAATACCCCCAGAAGCTGTATATCCGGGTGGGGAAGTTTTCCCATCTGAGCCAGGAGGTGCCGGAGCTCTACTATCACGAGGACGGATATATGGTCAGCTATGATGTAGAGGGGGAAAGGCTCTGTGTGCGGAAAAAACATGCGCTGCCCCATCTGGCAAAAGAGCTGAGGCTGCTTCTGCGCTGTGTGCGGAACAAAAGATATGAGATCGCCGGCTATCGCTGCCTCTATCATCTGGTAAAACCTTTTCTTCGGAAAGAGCGGTGGATCGTTATGGAGCGGATCAATGTGGCAGGGGATAACGCAGAACACTTTTTCAAGTTTCTCCAGGAGCACGGCGACAGGGACATAAAATCCTATTTTACCATATCTGAGGATAGTGATGATTTTGAGAAAATGAGCCGGATCGGCAGGGTGCTTCCCTTCCGAAAGTTTCGATATAAGTTAAATGTTCTCTTAGCAAAAAATATTATTTCTTCCCAGGGAGAGGATAACATTTTTAATCCCTGGGACAAGGACAGCGTCTATATCCGGGATCTTTATAAGTATCATTTTGTATTTCTGCAGCATGGTATCATAAAAGATGACCTCTCAGAATGGCTGAATAAATTCAATAAAAACCTGCAGATGTTCGTGACGTCAGCAAAACCAGAATATGAGTCCATTCTAAAAGGGGATTATTTTTATGATGAAAAGGTGGTGCGGCTGACCGGCCTGCCCAGATACGATAACTTAAAACAGGATATAGCGCCGGAGAAATCCATCATTTTTATGCCCACCTGGCGGTTTTCCCTGGCCTGTCGCTTGGACAATGATACCGGAGAGAGGATTTATAATCCCCTCTTTAAACAGTCGGAGTTTTATCGCTTTTATGATCGCCTGATCCATGATGAGCGGTTAAACCAGGTGCTGAAAGAAAAGGGATATACGGGAAAGTTTTTCCTGCACACCCACCATAAGGTTCAGATCGGTGATTTCAACGACGGCGAGGCGGTGAAAGTGCTTCGGGAGGGCATTGATTATCAGAAGGAATTCCAGAACAATGCCCTGCTGATCACGGATTTTTCTAGTGTGGCCTTTGATTTTGCCTACCTGAAAAAGCCGGTGGTCTACACCCAGTTTGATATTGATACCTTTTTTCAGGGACAGGTTTATTCCAAGGGATATTTTGAATATGAGAGGGATGGACTGGGACCGGTCTGCTATGACTATGAGACCACTCTGCAGACCATCATTGATTATGTGGAAAATGACTGTCGGCTGGAACCGGTTTATGATGAGAGAGGGAACCGGTTTTACCGCTGGTTTGACGCGGAAAACTGCCGGCGGGTTTATGAGGATATAAAAGCACTGGATCGCCAGTCGTGAGGAGGGATGCTGGATGGAAGAGTTTGTTTGCCTGGCACTTTATACTAAGGCATATCACGGACCAGAGGGAAGTGGAACCTTGGATGAGAGGTGTGAGCGGAGACTTCTCAAGGTGAAGAAGAGGACTGATCCGACAGTCAATCTTCTTGTCTTTACCAGGGAGCCCTGTGAATGCCGGAACCACATCGTGGACGTGAGGGAGCACTATGAGTTTGCCACGATAGATCCGGCGAAGATTTATCTGCGGAAAAACCTGGCAGAGAGGCTTTCGCCTCTGGATTTTTCAGGGCTCTGCCGGTTGTTTGCGGATGAAGGGCGCTTTGCTGTTTGGGAGTTAGAGCCCGGGCAGCCGAAGAAAAAAGGCTATCCCTATGTGAAGCAGAATGCGGGAAGTTTTGGGACAGACCCGGAAAAATACATGGAGATATGCGGCGAACTGAGGGAAAGATATGGGGAGCTTCTTCCCTTCTTTCAGAATATGATCATCGTGGATATGCTCCCTCTGTTTTTTGAAGAGGATGATAATCATAAATCTCTTCTGGGACAGATTCTTGCGGATATTGATGACGATATTCTTTGTGGCACTGGCTGTATTTACGAAGATGTGCTGCTTAAGATCCTTTCCCTTAAGTATGGGGAGGATGTGGAAGAAAAGCTGGTTTACCGGAGCGGGAAACTGAAATATCAGAATCTGTCTCTGTTTCCGCTGAAAGAAATCCCTTTTGTGGTGTCGGAAATGAAACTGGTTAAAGGCAGATTTAAAATATCCGGGCATGTCCTTCTGCCCTTGGAACACAGTGAGATCGAGTACTATTGTATGGACAACCGGAACCGCCGTTATGAGCTGTCTCTGGAACAGGACGGGGAGATTTGTTTTCTCGGTGAGCTGCTCCACCGGAGGAAGCGGTTTCTGGTGGAATTTCCAGCCGGGAAAAAACCGGCGGGGATACGGTTTATGTACTGTTACCGGGGAATGTATCAGGCGAGGGTGCGGATGGAGTTTGCAGAGCGGCTTGGCATGGCGCCGGATACCAGGCATAATTTCCGGCTGCAGGACGGATATCTTTGGAAGGCGGAGAAGAGGATTTTATTTGCAGCGCCCCTGCAAAAAAGAACGCGGATAAAGCTTTTCTTTACATTTCCGTGGAAAAGCTTTAAAATATAGTTTGATATAAGTGTGAAAATAAATTCACTCAACGAGTTTGTGGTCTGCGCGCTGCTTGCCACAAACATCGCTTATTCGCATAAACAGCGCAGAAACGAGGAAACTATGATATACGGAGTAGTACTTGCCGGCGGAGTGGGAAGCCGAATGGGAAATATGGGAAAACCAAAACAGTATCTTTTGATCGGGGATAAGCCAATCCTCATTCATACCCTGGAAAAATTCTATATGCAGAGTGAGTTTGAAAAGGTTCTTGTGCTCTGTCCGGTGGAATGGCTGAGCCACACAAAGAATCTGATCCGCAGATATATTCCGGACAAGGACCGGATCGTGGTGCTAGAGGGCGGTGATACCCGCAATGAGACGATCATGAATGCCATTGATTATATCGAGCAGGAGGGGAATCTGGACCAGGAGACGATCATCGTCACCCACGATTCGGTGCGTCCCTTTGTCACCCAGAGGATCCTGGAGGAAAATATCCGCTACGCCAAGGAGTACGGGGCATGTGATACCGCGGTGGCGGCGACGGATACCATCGTGTGCAGTGAGGACAATGTGGTGATCAGTGACATTCCGGAACGGCGGAAGATGTACCAGGGACAGACGCCCCAGACCTTCCAGGCCATGAAGCTCAAAGAGCTGTACCACGCTCTGACGCCGGCAGAGAAAGAACTTCTCACTGATGCGGCAAAGATCTTTGTCATGAAGGGGGAGAAGGTTCATATCGTGGATGGAGAGGTATTTAATATAAAGATTACCTATCCCTATGATCTGCGGGTGGCAGAAGCATTGTTGAAGGGGAACGAAGAAATATGTTAAATGCAGTGTACCGCCTTGTGGCGCCGAGACGTTTTGAGGTGGAATTTACAGATATTGATCTGTGCAGCGGGGCTGTGATCGTGCGCCCTACCCATCTGTCCATCTGCAATGCAGACCAGAGGTATTATCAGGGGAAGCGGGCCAACGATATTCTGCGGAAAAAGCTGCCCATGGCGTTGATCCATGAGGGGATCGGTGAGGTGGTGTATGATCCAGAGGGCGAATTTGCGGCGGGGGAACGGGTGGTTATGATCCCCAATACCCCGAAGCAGATCGCAGAGGACATGACAGGTGTGGCAGACGGGAATGTGGTGGCAGAAAATTACCGGCTGGATTCCCGGTTCCGCGCCAGTGGTTTTGATGGTTTTATGCAGGATGCGGTGGACATACGCCGGGACCGGCTGATTCGGCTTCCGAAGGGTATCGATCCCTGTGTGGCGGCCTTTACCGAGATCGTGACGGTGAGTGTCCATGCCCTGAGCCGCTTTGATGAGATCGCCCATAAGAAGCGGGAGGCAGTGGGGGTCTGGGGAGATGGAAACCTGGGGTATATCACTTCGCTGCTTTTTAAGGCGATGTTTCCAGAGACAAAATTGTATGTCTTCGGGCTGAACCGGGACAAGCTGTCGGATTTTACCTTTGCCGATGATACCTTTCTCGTGACACACATTCCGGCGGGATTGGAATTTGACCATGCCTTTGAGTGCGTGGGAGGAGAGGGCTCCCCGAAAGCGATCAATCAGATTATCGACAACATTCTGCCGGAGGGAACGATCTCGATCCTTGGGGTTTCCGAGAATGAGGCGGCGATCAATACGCGGATGATGCTGGAGAAAGGGCTTCGGATGTTTGGCAGCAGCCGCAGCGGACGAGGGGATTTTATCAGGACCGTCGAATTATACCAGTCCAATCCGGAGATTCCTGCCTATCTGCAGAACCTGATCGGAGTCCGGATGCGAGTGCGGACCATCGAGGATATGAAGAAAGCATTTGAAGCTGATATTTATAAAGAATTTGGAAAAACGATTATGATCTGGGAGGCTTAGAGATGAGTGGTTTTCTATCGAATAAGACAAAACGGTTTTTGAAAAAAAGGCTGAAATTCTGGTTTTACTGCCTGACACATCCGATCCTGAATGAGCATCTCATCGTCTTTGAGGCGTTCAGCGGCAAGCGGTGCGGCGGAAATCTCCGGGCGATCTATGAAGAACTGATGGAGGATGAGCGTTACCGCGATTTCCGCTTTGTGTGGATCGTAAATGATGTGGAAGCCCATACCGACCTGAAAGTGAGACGGCATACAAGGGTTGTGCTGAAGGATTCCCGTTCTGCCTTTATTTTGTATGCCAAGGCAAAGTACTGGTTTAACAATGTGGCGCTGCCTAACTACCTCATTCCGAGACCCCATCAGGTATATGTGGAGACATGGCATGGAACGCCTCTGAAAAGGCTGGGAAATGATATCCAGTATGAGGTGGATCCGAGACAGTCTCTGGCGGAGATGCACAAAAAATATTACATCAAGGGAAGAAAGATGGATTATTTGATCTCCCCCTCCCGGTTTTATACCGAGAAAATGATCTCATCCTTCCGGCTGGACAAGTCACATAAAGAAAACATTATTTTAGAGACCGGTTATCCTAGAAACGATGCTCTGTTTAAATTTACCGAAGAGGATGTGGCGCGCATCAAAGAGGAGATCGGCGTGCCAGCAGGCAAAAAAGTGGTGTTGTATACGCCGACCTGGCGGGATAACCAGTTTAAAAAGGGAGAGGGATTCCAGTACAATACGGAGCTGGACTTCCAGACTCTTATGGAGGAGCTGGGGGACGAATATGTCCTGTTGTTCCGCGCCCATCATCAGATTGGGTTTAAGAATGTGGCCTCGGATGTACCAGGTGTGATCGATGTGACGGAGGTGGATGATGTCAATGACCTGTATATCATCAGTGATCTGATGATCACAGATTATTCTTCTACCATGTTTGACTACGGCGATCTCAGGCGTCCGATGGTATTTTATATGTATGACCTGGATGAGTACCAGGGTGAGATCCGGGATTTTTATTTTGATATCAATGAGCTTCCGGGACCCATCGTCAAGACCCAGCCAGAGCTGGTAAAGGCAATCAAAGACCAGTTTGCCAACTTCGTCTATGATGGGAAATATCGTGCTTTTACGGAGAAATTTAATTATCTCGACGATGCCCATGGGGCCAAAAGAGTGATCGAAGCGACGATCAAGACAAAAATGGGTCCTGCCTTTCGCTTTTATAAGTGGGTGATCCATACAAAAAATGTCATCCGCAAGGCATTTCGGGATGGCTATATCGCCTTTTCTGGCATGCTTCGCTGTATGGGGCTCTGCCGCACGGAAAATAGTAAGCTCCTATATTCTTATAAAAATAAACATAAGGGGCAGAGGTGTTTCCTCGTGGGAAATGGTCCCAGTCTGCAGCTCTCTGACCTGGAGGGCCTGAACAAGAAAGGTGAGATCACCTTTGGCTGTAATTTGGTGACAAAAGTATTTGGCGAGACCAGCTGGCGTCCAGATTATTATTTCCTGATCGACCGCATCTGTGCCAAATTCCAGAGTGAGGAGATCAACGAGGCCATCGGGGAGATTCCATTGTTTACGAATATCACTACCTACAATATTTTCCGTGAAAAGCCTAAAAATCCGGTGATTCTTTATAATATTGCCAAAGATAAATATAAGGTGAAGCGTTCTCCGCTGGCCTATTATATCCCGTCGGGATCTACGGTGATGTCATTAATGATCGAGATGGCGGTGTACATGGGATTTTCCGAGATCTATCTGATCGGCTGTGACTGTACCTCTACCTTCAGCGGCAACACCCATTTTATCAAGGGGTATACCGATGATAAACTGAAGGCAAGAGATGCAAAAAAGATTGTTGACCGGATGCGTCGTCTGGGAATCCAGAGTGATGATTATGAAAAATATTTTCTGGATGGTTCACTAAATGCCTATACGCTTTTGAAAGAGCATGCAATTAAGCATGGTGTGACGATCTATAATGCCACCAGAGGCGGGGCATTGGAAGTGTTTGACCGGGTGGATCTGGATAATTTTATCTGATCTTTTACAGATCCAGAAACTCACTGAAATCATACCGATCCTTTAGAATCATATCTATGGCCTCCCGTACCGGTGCCTGTCCGGCAGGTCTGGTCAGGAGGATGTCGATATAGGGTTTCAGGCTCTCGGCGCAGTCTGAGGGGGCAAAGGTGATGCCGGCGGTCTTTATGGCGCTGAGATCATTCATGTCATCTCCGATGTAGGCGGTCTGCTCCGGAGCCAGACCATATTTGTTCATCACTTCCGTGAGCTTTTCTGCCTTATTTTTCACTCCCTGATGGAACTCCGTCAGACCCAGCTCCTGACAGCGGTTGGCGACGATCTGGGAGTTTCTTCCGGTTATGATGGCAGGAACGATGCCGACGTCTTTTAGGAGCTTGATGCCGAGGCCATCTTTGACATTAAAAGCTTTGAACAACTCTCCGTCGTTTCCCATATAGATATTGCCATCTGTGAGAGTTCCGTCTACGTCCATGGCAAATAATTTGATTTCTTTCAGGTCTTTCATACTATTCCTCCATTCGCGCACGTTTTTTGCGCATCAAAGAACTAAAAGTTCTTACCAAGTTTGGGCTATTGGTTGATCTCAAACCGTGATGGTGTCAGGAACTGAATTGGGCAGTCGGACTGCCTGGTATTGAAATAGTCTTCCAGCATACTCTGGACATCGCGGTTTGCCTCATCGGCATTTTTGATATTTCGTGTCTTTTCCATTTCCTTGTGCATGTAGTTGTTGCTGCTGGAATCGTGGCTGTAGCCGTCAAAGCCCGCCATGGCGATGGAAGCGGGGTTCAGTTCGTCCAGAAGACGAAGAAGCAGGATGCCTGAATTGTCCAGCTGATCCCATCCGCATTTTACCAGCCTTGTAAAATCGATGATATGCTGATTTTTATCTTCGACGTTCGTCACATTGGAGGTGACGATTTTTTTGTATTCTTTAAAGCGGCTTGCGTTTTTCCAGTAATTATACCGTTTTTTATTGCTGAAATACACATAGTTGATAGGATAATCGTGGGAGAGCAGATTGACACTGACCACCACAGGTTTCTTTTCCTGGCAGTATTTCAGGATTTCTTCTTTGTGGGTGACGATGCTGTGACCCGGAAGGAGCATCAAAATATCCTTACCCTGAAGGTTCTCTTTTAAAAGTGCCACATCTTTATCATCATCCCGGATCGTCCCGTTATATTCCATATAGGTTTTTTCCAGAAGATCATAGTCGTAACGCTTTCTGGCGTCACTGCCGATGCGGTTCAGGATATAATTGATATCCCGGCTGGAGATCCCGGCTTTTGCCGTCAGATAAGCAATGTTGTTGACGTGGGCGCTGTAAGAGCCAGCGAGGAAATACGGGGTGGAGTATCCCCAGCTGCAGGTGCTGCGGATTCCGTCCACGTAGTTGTCGATGAGATCGAGAACGACATCGATATCATAGCCGGCATTGTATTTGCGGTTCATATACTGCATGACCAGTTCGGTATTGGTGTTGCCGGCGCCCCGGCCCATACCTGCCATGGTGGCGTCGATGACTACCTTTCTTAGTCCCTGGGTCATATCCACAAATTCCTGGGATAAAGAGAAGGACATCTGAAGATTATTGTGGGAGTGGAAGCCGATGCGGGATGAGGCATTCAGATTCCGGTCGATCAGGTAAAATACCCGGCGAAGATCTTCTTTATACATGGAACCGAAAGTGTCCACGATACTAAAGGCATAGGGCTCCAGTGGATTGATCTTTTCGATCAGTTCCAAAAGCTCTGCGTCGGAGTAACCCAGGATATCCACGGGCTGTACATAGAGTTTATAGCCCTTTTCTGTGATCTCCCGGCAGAAATCAATCACATCATAGCGTTCATTCTTAAAGAAACAGGCGCGGACGCCATCGATGGAAGTGCCGTCAAAAGGCTCCAGATTGGAGATGGTGTAGCGGCTGTAGTCTGCCAGGCAGACGTAAGAGGCCTGGCGGCGGTCCTCCGGCAAAAAAGGACGTAATTGCGCCGCATTATTAAATATCGTACTTCCCTTTTTGTGGGGCTCATCCTTTAAAAAACCACATTCCACCACATCGATGCCGCTTTCTGCAAGTCCCTTGATCATACCCTTGATTACCGTATTTCCAAACTGGGCATCCACGAGATATCCCCCATCCCGCAGTGTACAGTCCAATAGTTGTACTCGTTTCATATCTTCTACTCCTTTCTCTCCGGGAGTTCCGGAGTGCAGGCTAATACCCTGTTATCGCAGATCCAGTCGCACAGGGCCTGGTTAATCTAATGTATCGATTCCCTGGATCACCCGCTCCACTTTTTCAATGTGTTCAGGCAGATCCACGCCGATAGATGAGTGTTTTGTCTCTTTGAGGCGCATTTTATAACCCCGTTCCATGGCGCGAAGCGGTTCAATTCCCTCTCCCAGCTCCAGTTCGGTCTGGGTCATCTGGGAAAATTCTTTGAGAAAATCTCTCTTATAGGCGTAAATTCCTACATGGCGGAACACTCTTGCCAGATGTCCGTCTTTAACATTGGAAGGAATAACAGAGCGGGAGAAATACATGGCATCTCCCCGCTGATCCGTAACGACCTTTACGGTACTGGCCGCTTTGATCTCCTCTGGATCGGTGATCTCTTTTTTCAGACTTCCAAAGTAAACAGAATCGTCCTCGAAAAAGATGGAGATGACCTCCTGGATCATTTCGGGATTGATGACGGGCTCGTCCCCCTGAATGTTGATGAACAGGTCGCCCTCTACTTTGGAGGCTACCTCGGCCACCCGGTCCGATCCGGTTTCGTGCTTGTCTGAGGTCATGATCACTTTCATAGTATGTTCGTCGCAGGCCGCTTTGATACGTTCATCGTCCGTCGCCACATAAACCTCATCGAATTCAGGGACTTTTTTTGCCTGCTGGTACACCCACCAGATCATTGGTTTGCCACAGATATCCACCAGTGGCTTGCCGGGAAAACGGCTGGATTTATACCGTGCAGGGATAACACCGATAATTTTCATAAATATACCTTCTTTCTATTTCTTTTTGTTATGGGTACCGGGCCCGGGTTTTTCGGAGGCGAGAACATCTTCCAATTGAACTCTTGGGAAGACTTCGAGATTTCCGCCCCGGGTAGCATTGTAGATCTTGATCCCATGCCGGTCGGCGTATTTTTTCAGCAGCCGGTAGACGAACAGGGACCGGTCAATGATATGTTCCCCGATCTGTTCCGTGGTCACATTCTCTTTGTTCATACGGGTTTTGATACGGGAAATATCAGTCTGGGCGATTTCTTTTGTTGTATAGTTGTCGGTAAAATGACCTCCAGCGGCATGAGGATTGGTGCAGTCCACCCCCAGCAGATAGATTTCCGAGAAGCCCATATGAAAGGCAAACTCGGCGGCAAGGGACAGAACCGTTGCCTTTACCATACAGTAGGCAAAGATGTTTCCTCTCACCTTATACCGTTCGCTGGCGATGGTGTGGACATAGGTGGTGTCCAGCGTCCGCTTGGTCATTTTATGATAGGTTTTCTCAATGGTAAATAAGGGTGATTTTACATTGTTATACAGCTCGTCCCGCAGTTTTGTGGCATAGATGCTGTCGGATACGCAGTGGAAACTGGGACGCCAGTCAGTTTTGTCAAATATTTTATACACCATGTTTGTCCCAAAAGTGTACTCGTCTTTTAACAGGTGGAGATCCTCCGGTGACAGGCTGGGACCGTTGCCGATCAGAAAGCACCGCTCTCCTTTGTGGCAGTCCTTCATGTCCATGAGGCGTCTTCCATTATTGTTCAGGAAAAAGCCGTGCATATTAAACCATCCGGTAATGTTGTAGCGAACGATCATGTATACGATGCGGATGCGGTTCATATTTTTTTTGAAAGTCCGGATCAGCCGTTCCCACAGTCCAGGTTTGTGGGCTGGAATGGCAATGCAGTTGTCGACGACGCGCCGGGCAGCCTGTCCATCCTCCCATAGATTGAATTTATCATGAAAGGCCTGGTATCTGGGATCTTTGCTGTAATCAAAGTGTTCCAGCTGTTGTGTGACCGCCTGGGCAAGCGCTGTCTCATCTTCGGTGATGGGACCTGGCAGCTCCGAGAGGTCAAAGTAAAAGCCCCGGATCTTATTGGCATACTCTTCCCTGTCGTACATGTGAAATACCATGGGGCGTTTCAGGACGCTGAAATCAAACATAGTAGAGGAGTAGTCTGTGATCATCAGGTCGCTGATGATATAAAGATCATTGATATTGTCTATGTCCGTGACGTCGATGATCTGGGATGTGTTTTCAATAATGCCGGAGAGCCCGATCTGATGATGGGCGCGGAATAAGAGCATACAATCCTCCGGCAGGCCTTTCATTACTTTTTCCAGATCCACAGAAGCATGGTAACGGAAGCCGGATTGTGTCTGAAAATCCGTATCTCTCCAGGTGGGGGTGTAGAGGATCACCTTCTGTCCCTCCCGGATTCCCAGCCGTTCCCGGATCTGCGCGATGTCTTCCTCACTGTAGTGGAAGAGTGCATCGTTTCTGGGGTAGCCGCATTCGATGAACTGGTTATCCTTCGGATGCCCCAGACCAAAAGCAGAGGCAATCTTTTCACTATAATAGGGGGAGGGAGAGAGGAAATGAGTTACTTTCTTTCCTTTGTTCCGGTAACGTTTGTGCATACGCTCTCTGGACTGTCTCGGATCGCTGTCTGTCTCGATATCACAGCCCAGCCGTTTCAGCGGTGTGCCGTGCCAGGTTTCGATATAGACCTGATGTTTCCCAGGAATCAGAAAGTCGGGAACACTCACATTATTTACCCAGAACCGGGAGGCGGCCGCATAGCGGAAATAATCCCGGCTCCCCTTTTTTACCAATATCGTACGGGGATTTTCTGCCAGTTCCCTGTGTTTTTTCGGATCTGTAAATGCCCATACAAAGGTATAGTCACGAAAGGCTTCATCCTCCGCCATCTCATCATATATTGCTTTTACGCTGTCTCCGCAGCGTTTTCCGTGATAGGATTCAAAAAAGACCATTTTGTCCTGGGTGACATAAAAGATCCGGCACAATTTGTATTTGATCCGGTTTTTTAAAAAAGACAGATCTTGTTTTAATCTATATTTCAATCGTTTATCCATATACTTATTCTTTCTCAATATCTTTCTTCATAAACGTGCATCTCAATCTATTTTACCATATTTGTATTTTATGTCAATTACAAAGGAAAGATTAAGTTTGACAACCGGGGCAACAATGTATAAAATGAAAATAAATATACGATATGGGGGAAAAAATATGAAGGCAAAAAGTACGCTTTATCTTGTGGTACCCTGCTACAATGAGGAGGAGGTACTGGATGAGACGGCAAAGCAGCTGACCCGGAAGATGGAAGACCTGATCGCTGCGGAGAAAATCAGCGATGACAGCCGGATCGTCTTTGTAAATGATGGATCGAGAGACCAGACATGGATCATTATTAAGCGTCTACACGGGGATCACCGCCTGGTGAGCGGGCTGAACCTGTCCCGGAACCGGGGGCATCAGAATGCGGTGCTGGCGGGGTTGATGTATGCCAAAGAGTACGCAGATGTGGCGATCTCTCTCGATGCCGACTTACAGGATGATGTGAACGCCATTGATGAGATGTTAGATAAATATTATGCCGGAAATGATGTGGTCTACGGGGTGAGGAGCAGCCGGAAAAAGGATACATTTTTTAAGAAGACCACAGCAGAGGGCTTTTATAAAATGATGAAATGGATGGGAGTGGATATCGTATTCAATCACGCAGATTACCGGCTGATGAGCCGGCGTGTGCTGGAGCAGCTGGAGGATTATAAAGAAGTTCACCTGTTTTTGAGAGGGATGATCCCGTTGATCGGTTATCCGTCGGATACGGTGTATTATGAAAGACACGAGCGGTTTGCCGGAGAGAGTAAGTATCCGCTGAAAAAAATGTTAGCATTTGCCTTTGACGGAATTTCTTCCTTTAGTGTCAAGCCCATTCGTTTTATCGTGTGGCTTGGATTTGTTGTATTTTTTGTCAGTGTTCTCATGCTGTTTTATTCTATTATGCAGTTTGTACTAGGTGATACGGTGCCGGGCTGGAGCAGCCTGATCGTCTCCATTTGGGCGTTGGGAGGGCTGCAGCTTCTTGCCATCGGCGTCGTGGGCGAATACATCGGGAAGGTGTACATGGAGACAAAGGGAAGACCCAAATATGCCATCCAGGACATATTGGATGATAAGTAGAGCGATTGTAAGCAAAAGAAATATTACTTACGCTTTTTAAATACCCATTCCCTCTGAATCTGGAAACTGACAGTAAATAAGATCGTATCAATGATGCATTTGCGTATGGTGGATGAGAAGATAAAGGTCAGAGCCTTGTCCACCAGCAGTGCAGATATGATTAGTTGGCAGATGCACAGTGTGTAATATTTTAATATGATTTTATAATCCTTTGATTCGTTGTGGAATACCTGGCGTTTGTTGATGGTAAAGTTGTACAAGGAGGATCCCAACCTGGATAGTACACTGCGCAACAAAATAAACAGCGAGATCTCCAGACCGAAAAAGGAGATCTGGACTTTGTCGCCGATAAGCGGGCGGAAGATCAGTCCCAGCACGTAATACAGAGCGATATCAATAACAAAGCTGGATAGAGAGCTGAGCATAAATTTGAGAAATACCTTATAGATCCGGATGGAATCGATAAAGGGGTTAAAATGGGAGCTCTCATTGTTTTCCAGGTAAATGGTACGGATGGGGAATTCCAGGATGGGGATCTGGCACTCCCTGGCGCACAGGAGCATATTCATTTCGTATTCAAAGCGCTCCCCCTTGGTTTTGGCAAAATATTCCTGCATCAGCGTCCGGGACATGCCACGCAGCCCGGTCTGGGTATCGGATACGTTGATGCCGCACAAAAGTTTGATAAAGTGTCTGGTAAATTTGTTGCCAAAACGGCTGCGCAGGGGAATCTCCTTATCGTCAAACTGGCGGCAACCGAGGATCAGGTGATCCGGGTGTTCGTGCACCAGTCTGGCGCAGGTGAGGATATCTTCGATCACGTGCTGTCCGTCACAGTCCACAGTTACGGTGCCGTTTATATCGGGACGGTTGTCCAAAATGTGGTTAAAAGCAGATTTCAGCGCAATGCCCTTTCCAAAATTAATAACATGCCGCAGGATGCGGCAGTTATATTCTTCTTTACAGGTCTTGAAGTATTTTCGATTACTGATCTCACTGCCATCGTCCACCAGAATGATATTTTCAAAACCGGCCTCCGTCAGCTCTCTCACGAGAGTGATCATCCGTTCGTCTGGATTCAGGGCGGGAATAACAATGGCTGTTTCGTGATAAAATGTCCCCATAATCTTCTCCTATAATTTCCAGCGCGCCGCCGGAGAGTGGAAAAAAATTCCGCAAGTACTTATTTTTCTTTAAGTATAAACCTTTCCGGACAGAAGGGCAAGAAGTTTTTCCGGAGAAGGACTTGCAAGTATCCAGAGGTTACCTTATAATATGTAGTATTTAAGTGTATTTGGGATTGACCTGGCACGACGAAAAGAGGGATAGCTTTGAAAGTTTCAGTTGGCATCGTCGCCTATAATGAAGAAAAGAATCTTCCGCGGATTCTGGAGGATCTGACCAGGCAGACATTTCCCCACGATCAGATGGAAGTTGTACTGGTGGACAGCCGGTCTGAGGACGGCACCAGAGATTTGATGAAGAAGTTTGCGGGAGAGCATAAAAAAGAGTTTTCCAATATCCAGGTGGTGGACAATCCGAAACGGCGCCAGAGCTGTGGCTGGAACTGTGCCATCTGGGCATTTACCACGGAGGCGCTGATCCGGGTGGACGCTCACAGCAGTATTCCGCCGGAATTTGTGGCGGGGAATGTAGCGGCGCTGGAAGAGGGAGAGATGGTGACAGGAGGTGTCAGACCTAATATCGTAGAAGAGGAATCTTCCTGGCAGCAGGTTCTTCTCACTGCCGAGAGCTCTATGTTCGGCAGCAGCGCCGCGGGATTTCGCCGGGAGGGGAAGAAAGCTTATGTGAAGTCATTTTTTCACGGAGCTTACCGACGGGAAGTCTTTGAAAAGGCGGGTGTATTCCGAGAGGATCTGGGGCGGACGGAGGACAATGAATTTCACTACCGCCTGCGCCAGAATGGGTTCCGGCTCTGTATGGTGCCAGAGATCATTTCCTACCAGATGATCCGACCAAATCTGAGAAAAATGTGCCGACAGAAGTGTGCCAATGGCTATTGGATCGGCCTGACAGTGGGCGTCTGTCCCGGCTGCCTGTCCCTTTATCATTTTGTGCCCTTTGCCTTTTTGTGCGGGATATTGTTTACTTCCCTTCTGGCGTGGCTGTCGTTTCCTCAGCTGGCGGTGCTGATGTGGTCCATGTACTGGCTGATGGCTGTGGGGATGGCTTTTCTGGCTGTCAGAGGACGGAAAAAATATCCAGGATATCTTTTGCTGCCTGCGCTGTTCTTTTTTCTGCATGTGAGTTATGGGGTGGGAACGATGGCAGGACTGGTAAAGATGCCATTCTGGCGGAGAAAACATACTGGTACAACCAGTAGTTGAACAACTAATTTTCGTACTGGTGAAAACCAACCGGAAAAGGAATGAGGGAGCCGATGGAACAGAGAGAATATACGGAAACGGAATTAGAGGGACTGCACCGGGTGAGTCTGGAGATGGCAGAAGTGTTTGTGGCGTTCTGTCAGGAACGGGGTCTGGTCTGTTATTTTTGTGGTGGGGGCTGCATCGGAGCGCTGCGGCATAAAGGTTTTATCCCATGGGATGACGATCTGGATTTCTTTATGCCGAGAGAGGACTATGAGGTATTTGTGAGCCAGTGGCGTTCCTATGAAAAAGGAAAGCGCTATCTTCTTTCAGATACCACAGAGGATTACGTGGACCGGAACAATTTTGCCACCCTCAGAGACAGCATGACCACCCAGGTGAAACCCTATCAGAAGGATCTTGCCATCCCCCACGGAGTGGCATTGGATGTGATTCCCCTGGACGGGTATCCGGAGGGACGGTGGCAGAGGAAGTTTCAGTGCATGTGGGCGCTGATCTACTCGCTGTTCCGGGCGCAGACTGTGCCGGAAAAACATGGAGGGCTGATGGCTGCGGGAAGCCGTTTGCTCCTTGGGATCTTCCGGGGAAGGAAGACCCGCTATCGGATCTGGAAGCTGGCAAAGAAAAAGATGACCCGTTATCCGATCCGGGAGTGCCGTTATATTACTGAGCTCTGTTCGGGGCCTTATTACATGAAGAAAAAATACCGGAAAGAATGGTTTGAAAAGGCAGTTTTTGTGGATTTTGAGGGACGAAAGATGCCCATTCCCATCGGTTACGAAGGATACCTCCGGGAAGCCTTTGGCGACTATATGCAGCTGCCGCCAAAGGAAAAACAGAAAGCGCATCATGACTGCGTCCTATTGGATCTGGACCGCCCCTGTGTTCCGGTGGGAGATAGAAAAGAAATGTGAGGACAAACTATGCTGAGTGAAAGAGAGCTGGCAGAATTAAAAGAACTTCAGAAAAAAAGTCTGGAGATTACGCTGGTGTTTCAGGAATTTTGTGAGAGACATCATCTGCTGTTTTATCTGTGCGGGGGCTGCTGCATCGGCGCTCTGCGTCATGGCGGATTTATTCCCTGGGACGACGATATCGATGTATTTATGCCCAGGGAGGATTATGAGAAAATGTGCCGCCTGTGGAAGCAGGAGATGGACGAGAGCAGGTACCGGCTGAGCCGGACGAATGAAAAGGAGTTTTTGCGGTCCCAGCTCACCGCGATTACCGATGAAGAGACTACTTTTGTAAAAGAGAGGCAGATGGACCTGGACATGGCCCATGGCGTCCGGCTGGAGATCCTGCCTCTGGATGGCTGCCCGTCCTCCCGCTGGAGACGCAAATGCCAGCTTTTATGGGGACTTGCCTATCAGATCTACATCAACCAGGAGGCGCCCACCAGCAAAGGGAAGCTGCTCTATGTCATCGGACAGTGCATGCTGGCGCTGGCTCCGGGGTGGAAGAACCGCTGGCGGATGGCGCGTATCTGTGAACGTCATATGTCCCGGTATTCCATTCGCGACTGCGACTATGTGACAGAACTCTGTGTGCGTTACAATTATATGGTCAACGAGTATCCCAGGGAGATCTTTGAATCTGCTGTGTACAAAGATTTTGAGGGTTATAAGCTGCCCATTCCCGTCGGTTATGACACGTATCTGAAAATGGCCTTTGGTAATTATATGGAACTGCCGCCGGAGGAAAAGCAGGTTCCCTCTCATGACGGCGTGTGTGTGGATGTTCATAACAGTTACAAAAAGTATCGGGGAACCAGTTATCCGGTGAAACGTATATCAGAAAAACCATGAGAGGAACGAGGGGAAGATGAACAAAGGTCTGCTGTCTATCGTTATTCCGGTCTATAATTCCAGGGACCGGCTGGCAGAATGTTTTGATAGTATCGTAAATCAGAATGATAAGGGGTTGGAGGTCATCGTGGTGGATGACTGTTCCAGTGATGGAAGTCTGGAGCTGTGCCGGGAATATGAGAAAAACTATTCTTATTTCCATGTGTTCACGAAGAAAAATGAGGGTGTATCGGCGGCGAGAAATTATGGCCTTGCCAGGGCACAGGGGGAATATATCCAGTTTGCAGACAGTGACGATATGCTGTATCCGGATGCCTGCCGTCGTCTGGTGGAACGTATGGAGCGGGATGACAGTGATCTTGTCATCTGTGGCTACTATAACGAAAGAGAGAAGAGGGAGGTTCTGCCTCCGGATCTCTTACTGGAGCACCGGGATCGCATCCTGGAACAGTTTCCCTCTCTTTTTACCCGGTTTTTGATTCATGTTCCCTGGAACAAGCTGTATCGGAGAAGGGTGCTGGAGCAGGCAGAGGCGGCATTTCCGCTGGATCTCAACAAAGGGGAGGATCTGTTGTTTAACCTGAAGGTGCTGGAGCAGGCGGAGAAGATCAGCCTGCTGCCGGAGGCGCTGTATTTTTACCACAATGTGAATGATCAATCCCTCTCATTTAAATTCCGGGAGGATTCCATGGAGATCGAGGAGCGGCTGTTCCAGAGTGTGGCTGCTTTTTGGGATCATTGCGGAGGGGAACCGGATCCAGAATTTTTATACCATTTTTATTTGACTGCGGTGAAAAATAAATTATATGCCCTGGTGGGGAGATCTGGATTTGACGCCGAAACCTGTCGGGAATACATGAAAAAATGGGGGAAGCTGAAAAGTGTGGGCAGGCTTTACGAGATGAGGCAGTGCTTTGGGTTAAAGGACAGAGTTTTGTTGAATCTCATAAAGCGCCAGAGGACAAGAGCTTTATATTTGTATTACAAAATCATGGGAGATTAGCTTAGCTCGATGGATTCGTTGAGCTAGCGACACCAGGTTGGATTTTGGAAGGAAGATGGATTATGAAAAAAAAAATCGGTTTTGTAAATTTTGATATGAGTACCAGGGGAGGCGCCCAGCAGGTGCTTCAAAACCTTTCCAATGTCCTTGCCAGAGAGGACGAAGAGTACGAAATTTATATTATCAGCCTGATCCATGAGAAATCGGCGTGTGCCTATCCGTTAGAAAAGGGCATTCATTATGAGAATATCCTGCCCTACAAGGGGAGGATACGGGATGTGATTTTGAAAGCAGGAAAGAAATTTCGCCGTTTCTGCTGTCAGGAGGGCATCGAGCTTTTGTTTTATGTGGGAGCCTATGCCGGCCTGTGTGGCGGACTGCTGGGACGGCGATTGAAGATACCAAAGGTATTCTGTGACCACGGGGCTCTTTTGAATCAGTGGCATGAGAAGCCAGCGCGGATCATGAGAACCATTGGTTCCCGGTATTCGACACGGACGGTGGTACTGACCAGACAGAGCGAGGAAGCGTATTATGATAAATTTGGGTATCCACCGGGACGGGTCATTACGATTTACAATTGGATTGATGATGTGATCCTGGGAGAGACCGGGGATTATGATGCGGACAGCCGGAAGATACTGACCGCGGGACGTTTTTCCAGGGAAAAAGGAATGGACCTTCTGGTGGATGTGGCGGCGGCGCTGCAAAAGAAGACGACGGATTTTGTCTGGGAAGTCTATGGCGAAGGAGATTTGTGGGAGGAGATCCGCCAGCGGATTCAGGAAGAGGGACTGGAGGAAAATGTAAAACTTATGGGGTTGACCAACGAGATGGAACGCTGTTACCGGGGACACAGTATGTATGTGCTCACCTCTTACCGGGAGGGACTTCCTCTGGTTCTTTTAGAGGCGAAAGCCAATCATCTGCCACTGGTGAGTTTTGATATCGTGTCGGGACCGGGGGAGATCATAGAAAATGGAACAGATGGTATATTGATACCGCCCTATGACACAGAAGAGATGGCGTGTCAGATTTATGATCTTCTGTGCAGCCAGGAGAAGAGGGTACGGATGTCAGAGTGTTCCGGCAGGAATCTTGGGGAATTCGGAAAAGAAAAAATCCTCAGCCAGTGGCGGGCACTGATCGAGGATATGGTGTCAGGCTGACTGTGCTGCCAAACTTCCTTTGTTGGCACAGTGGAGATAGCCGACGGCGATATAAAGCAGCATGGTCTCAATATTTACCGTAAAGAACACATCGTGAAAACACATTAGAAAGATTAGGATGGATACAGTCAGTGAGGTAAAAAATAAGTAGCTCTCTCTGACTGTTTCTTTTTGCCGGAGTTTTTTTATGGACTGTAGTAAAACGAGAAGGAAAAAAGTTCCCATCACGCAAAAACCAACGGCTCCGGTCTCCACCAGCAGGGAGAGATAGCCATTGTGGGTGACGTACTGAGTTTTAGCCAGATAGCTGTCTGGGTACTTGTCTGTCACATAGGGAAGAGCACTTCGGACGGAAAAGCCAAAAAGAGGTTTTTCTTTATACAGGGACAGGTAATTTTTCCATATAGTAGAGCGGTTATTGGTGATGTTATCGGTATTCACATCCTCACGGACCATGTCATTTACGGCGCGTTTCGGTTCCAGCATCTGTCCAATCTGGCGCAGTGGGAAAAAGATCAGAGAGTAGACAGCGATCATGGCAGCCAGGGCGATGAGCCCCCTCTTTGCACTCTGAAGAAAAAATCTGCCTGGAGTTACTTCCTCTCTGGAGAGGTGCTGCCTGTAAGTGATGAGGACCACGGTAAATAAAATCGTACCCGCTGCTGCGATAAAGATCGTTCTGGAGTTTGACATAATGATATAACAGGTATTTATAGTTATACTTACCCAGCTATAGATTTTCAGTGGATAAAAGCTGGTCTTCCGAATGGTAAACAGCAGAAGGAGAATCAGGACCAGGGAAGTAAAGGCGGCGAAATTCGGATCTGAAAATAACCCAAACAGCCTGCCGTCAACGATGCCCTGCCGGATTCTGTGTCCCTCTGGATTCAAAATCGTATAGTGGATATTTCTTATATATTGCCAGAGTGAGGCGACGCAGCCTATGTTCCAAAACCAAGAGGTAAAAAGGGCGGTAAGTTGGAGACAGCGCACAATTCTGTCTTCCGTAAGAATCTTTGCCAGAAAATAAAAAAGGATCAGCTGGGATGCAAAGGTAGCGAGTCCAAGAATATTACCTGCCGGCTCATATTTGTAATTCAGCAGGGAAGAGACGCCGAGAGCCAGGATAAATACACCGAGAAGAATGGTTTGGGCATCCGGCTTCCGGTTATTTCTCAGAACATAAAGACAGAGAAGAGAGAGAATCCCCCCACCGATAATTATGGACTTATATAAAATATCTGCCGCCGGCCCTTCCCACAGTACAGCCGTTGGAATGAACCGGGTCGAGACACTGTATAGCGCATAAAAGATTATATAACAGCAAATAATCTGTTGTAATTTGTTTTTCATGATGATCCTCCATTTCTTCCTGAGAGTACACTCTAGTGAGTATACTCTCAAATGTTGATTTTTTCAACTTTTTTTTATATAATAATTGAAGAAAAGGAAAATAATGAGAGTTAAAGAGGGAAATGTCCAGTGGTGCAGCGGCGCCATGAGACAAATAAGGATTGACGGAAAGGGAGGAAGAGCAATGCTCTGGTTTAAAAAATATGTGGAAAGCGGCAGGCTGTCCACGGTCTATCGGATTCTTCTGGTGGTCTGGGACGCAGCCTGTATCAATTTGTGTTCTTTTGCGGCGCTGTTTATCCGCTATGAACTGAGATGGGACCGGTTTATAAAAAGCGGTATCACGTCGGACTATCCCCAGGGATATGTGACGACACTGCAGGAGCTTATCATCATCAATACACTGATCACGTTGTTGATCTTCGCCCTGTTCCGTCTGTACAACAGCCTCTGGCGCTATGCCAGTCTTGGAGAGGTATTAAATATTGCCGTGGCATGTGCACTGTCCGCGGTGGTTCATTTTCTGACAGTGTTTGGAACCTACCGTAGACTGCCGAGATCTTATTTTGTGATCTATCTGCTGCTTCTGTTTATTATGACGCTGGGCGTCCGGTTTTCCTACCGGATCATCCGGCTTTTGTACAACGAAAACGTCCATGGCGTAGGGATGCGCAATACGATGGTGATCGGAGCGGGAGAATCCGGTAATATCGTGATCAATGAGCTGAAAATGAGTAAGAAACTGGACAGCAATATCTGTTGTATCATCGACGACAACAAAGCCAAGCACAACACGTTTATCAACGGTGTGAAGGTGATCGGTGGCAGAGAACGGATCCTGGATGCGGCGAAGTATTTTGCCGTCGATGAGATCGTGCTCGCCATGCCCAGTGCGCCCAAAAAGGATGTGAAAGAGATCCTGGAACTCTGCCAGCAGACCGGGGCGGAGTTGAAGATTCTTCCAGGGGTGTATCAGTTTGTGAATGGCGAGGCGGCGGTAGAAAAGCTTCGTCCAGTTCAGATTGAAGACCTTCTGGGACGGGAGCCGGTGGAGACCAACCTGAAATCCATCACCGGTTATGTAAAAAATAAAGTGGTGCTGGTCACCGGCGGGGGCGGCTCTATAGGCAGCGAGCTTTGCCGGCAGCTGGCGGCAAATCGACCCAAGATGCTGATTATATTTGATGTGTATGAAAACAATGCCTACGACATCCAGCAGGAGCTCCGGGCGAAGTATCCCCATATGCATCTGGAAGTTCTGATCGGTTCGGTGCGCAACACCAGCCGGGTGGATAAGATTTTTGAACAATACCGGCCGGATATCGTCTATCATGCTGCGGCCCACAAGCATGTGCCGTTGATGGAGGACAGCCCGAATGAGGCGATCAAAAATAATGTATTTGGCACCTATAAAACAGCTCTGGCGGCGGATAAGTATGGTGCGAAAAAATTCGTATTGATCTCTACCGACAAGGCTGTGAATCCTACGAATATCATGGGGGCTTCCAAACGGATCTGCGAAATGATCGTGCAGGGACTGAACCGACAGTCTTCTACGGATTTCGTGGCAGTCCGTTTTGGAAATGTACTGGGTAGCAATGGAAGCGTCATTCCGCTGTTTAAAAAGCAGATCGAGGCGGGAGGACCGGTGACGGTGACAGATAAGAACATCATTCGGTATTTTATGACGATACCGGAGGCGGTTTCTCTGGTACTGCAGGCGGGAGCCTTTGCCAAGGGTGGCGAGATCTTCGTTCTCGATATGGGGGAGCCGGTGAGGATCGATGACCTGGCCAGAAATCTGATCAAGCTCTCTGGCTATGTTCCCGATGAGGATATTAAGATCGTTTACACCGGGCTTCGTCCGGGGGAGAAACTGTACGAAGAGATCCTTATGGATGAGGAGGGGTTGACGGAGACGGAAAATGCCCTGATCCATATTGGCAAACCGATTCAGTTTGATGAAGCTGCATTTTTTGACCAGCTGGAGCGATTGTATGAAGAGGTATACAGTGAGGTCCCAAATATCAAAGAAATTATTTCGGATCTTGTACCTACCTACCACATTAAAGAAGAGGAACGAAGACGGGAGAAAAAGAGCCTGGATCACAAATTTACAGAATTTTATGAATCCAGTAAGAAGCTTCCGCATTAATTATGGGAAATTTGGGAAAAATAATCAAAAAGTTATTTATTTTAATCTTTTGGATCCTTCCATTGAGAAGGGCTGTTATTTTTGAGAGTCATCCGGACTTTTCAGATAATTCTTTTGCCTTATACCAGGAATTTTTGAGGCGGGGGATTCAGAGACGGTATCGTCTGTACTGGTTGAAGACTTTTCGTGGGGGGAAAGTGCCAGAACTTCCCGAAGGGGTGTCTGTCTTTGAGAATGAACCTGGAGGATTATTGGAGACGATCCGCAGGGCATATATCCTGAATACGTCAAAGTATATCATTGACTGCAACTCCTTTATCTACAAACGGAGAAAGGGGCAGATCCGTATTCATCTGGGACATGGCATGCCAGTGAAGATCGATCTGAATTACAGCAGAAAATTTGGGGATTGTGATAAATACCTGGTGCTGTCAGAGTTCTGGAAAGAAATCTATACCAGGCAGATACTCGTCCCGGAACAGAAGTTGTGCTATCTGGGTTACCCGAGAAATGATGTGCTGGTAAATCCCCCCCCCTGTCCGGCATGGAAGAAAGCGGCAGCAGATTACCGCAGGGTGGTTGTCTGGATGCCGACCTACCGCCAGCACCGGCGGCATTTGGAGGGAGCCATGGCAAATGAATATCCCTACGGCATGCCCTGTATCCACGACAGGGAAGAATTGGAGGCATTCCACCAGGTACTCTGTGAGAAAAATGTCCTGGTTCTGTTCCGGCCCCATCCGGTTCAGGAGTTGTCCCTGTTTCGGGACAGCGGGTTGACACATATCAGGATTGCAGACGATTCGTATCTGGAAGAATTCCAGATGACACTGTATGAGCTTTTGGCAAATTCAGGGGGATTGATCACCGATTATTCCTCTGTGTATTTTGACTATTTACTGACGGACCAGCCAGTGGCGCTTACCATTGAAGACAGAGAGGAATATTTTCAGCATTTTACTCCGGCGTTTCCAGATTATAAGGCATTTATCAAGGGTTTTTATGTTGAAAATATAGAAGATCTCACCCGCTTTATCCAGGATACAGCGGAGGGAATAGACATCAGCAGGACAGAGCGAATGCGCGCAAAGGAGATGTTCCATTCTTATGTGGATGGAAGGTCGGCAGAACGGATCGCTGATATGCTGGAAAATAAATATGGATTGTAGAATGAATTCTGTTGCTTTGAGAAGGAGAGATGAGATTGGATTACGCCAATATGAACTATATCATATATTTTGATTATGCTTCTCTAATTGTTATGTCGGTGTTGATTATATCCTTTTATATGATCAAACACATCAACAATATGCAGAACCGAATGCTGAAAGTCATGTTGCTGAGCCATTTTCTGGTTATCGGTATGGATATCATCAATGTGATGGGGTTGAAGCTTACCCTGCCTTTTATCTATCAGATTTTGTATGGTTCCCATCTGTGCTATTTTCTACTGCACAGTGTGACGGCATTTGCTTTTTTCTTCTATTGCTGTTTTATGGCGGATCAGTATGGCGCAGGGAAGCGGTGGCTTCAGGTCATTACCTGTCTTCCGATGGCGGGTATTTTTGTATTGGTGGTATCGAATTTCTGGACGGGCTGGATCTTTCGTCTGGATGAGAACTTTAAGTATTATCGGGGCTCTCTGCTGCTGGTTGTTTATGCTGTTGTGTTGTTTTATGTTTTGCTGTCTCTTGTTATGATCAGCAAATATCGGGAAAGACTATCCTGGCTTCAGAGGGTGGTTACATATTTTTATATTATGCTTTGTGTCTTAAGCGCCGGGGTTCAGTATTTTTATCCGAAGCTTTTGGTGGAATGTTTTGGTGTCACGGTGGCGCTTATGATCTTGTTTTTTTCTACGGCGAAATTAGCCGATTTTTATGACGAGGATTTTAAGGTGCTGAATCGTCATGCTTTTATGGATATTATTGAAAGCAATTTAAACTGGATCGGCCGACGGTATCTTTTTGTGATCAAGGTTCATGATTTTCAGTTGTACCGGGTTACCTTGGGAAAGGATTTTCAGGAGAGGCTGGCCCGAACCGTTATTTTGTATCTGCAGGAAGCATTTCCCCAAGGGTATGTATTTCATTATACTAACAGCCAGTTTTTGCTTGCCTTTAAGAAAGATTTTGGGCAGGAGGCGGCAGACAGCGCCCTGCAGCGTCTGAATGAGAGGTTCAGTGGGGCATGGCAGATCGGAGACAATCAGATCCGGTGTGCTTACCATATCGGCATGTTTTCCTGGGGAAAAGAAGAAGATCTCAATCAGGCGGGAAAGCTGAAAGAGTGTCTGGACTATATCAATGATTATTCCCGTCTCATCGATCATCCGGTACTGACGATGAAGGATATGAAGATCGGGGCGGTGGCACGGAGTCTGTTGGTGCAGAAGCTGATTCAGGAAGCGGTGGATCAGGATGGATTTGAGATGTATTACCAGCCGATCTATTCGGTGGAAGAAAAACGTGTGGTATCGGCGGAAGCGCTGATCCGTCTCAAAAATACAGAACACGGTTTCATATCCCCAGAGGAATTTATTCCCATCGCGGAACAGAATGGACTTATTATGAAGATTGGGGAGTTTGCCTTTCGATCTGTTTGTCAGTTTATCCGGGCCCATGGACTGGAACAGTATGGCATCCGTTTTATTGAGGTGAATTTGTCTGTGGTGCAGTGTATGCAGGAGAGGCTTCACAAGCGGCTCTGGGATATCATGGCGGAGTACGGGGTAGAGCCGGACCAGATCAATCTGGAGATCACGGAGACCGCTGAGGTAACTCAGATGGGAGCGTTTCAGGACAATGTATCTGCCCTGAACCAGAAGGGAATAGGTTTTTCTCTGGATGATTACGGAACCGGATACTCAAATATCGGCTTTTTATACAAATTTCCTTTTCGTATTGTCAAGATTGACAAGAGCCTTTTGTGGGGAGCTTTTGAAAATGAAAAGGCGATGATCACATTAGAGAGCAGCATCGATCTTGCCAAGCGGTTGAACCTGCAGGTGGTGGTAGAGGGCGTTGAGAATGAAGAGCATCAGGATAAATTGACAGAGATGGGCTGCGATTATCTTCAAGGATATTATTTTTCCAAGCCAGTGCCGGAGTCTGAGTTTATCCAATATGTACAACAACAGTGTTAAAATATGTTTTCTGGTCACAATCTAAGTTATGCTGCATATATTATTCATGACATCTGCCGCCCGGCTGCAGTCTGGCGGCACGAAATAAAGGAAGGGCTGTTATGGAGATCTATGTAGTGAGACCGGGGGATTCCGTAGACCAGATCGCCCAGGAATTTTCTGTACCGACAGAGAGCATCATCTGGAACAACCAGCTGGTCTTTCCCTATCCGCTGGCGGTGGGGCAGGCGCTTCTGGTGGGGGAGTATGACGAGACAGCAAATCCAAGGCGGATCGATGCCGGGGGGTATGCTTATACTTATATCAGCAACTGGGTTCTGCAGCAGACCATTCCTTTTTTGAACCGGCTTTTTATTTTTTCTTATGGTTTTACTCTGGATGGATCACTGGTTTATCCTCCCAGAGATGAGAACTGGATGATCGAGTTATGCCGGGAAAATGGAACGATGCCGATACTGACTCTCACTCCCTTCGACCGTGATGGCAAATTTAATAATAATTTGATCCATCAATTGGTCACTAATGACGTAGTGTCCGACCCGCTTTTAGAAAATCTGGTTTCTGTCATGCAGCAAAAGGGCTATGGCGGCATCGATATTGATTTTGAATTCATTCTGGCAGAGGACAGAGATGCCTTTACCGCCTTTGTAGAGAAAACTGTGGAGCGGATGCACGCAGAGGGTTTTGTGGTTTCCGTTGCCCTGGCGCCCAAAACTTCGGCGGATCAGAAGGGGCTGTTGTATGAGGGGAAAGATTATGGCGCTCTGGGAAATGCAGCGGATGAGGTGCTGCTGATGACGTATGAGTGGGGCTATAAATGTCCCCACATAGGCTAAAGGTTAAAAAGTAAACTAGCTTATAATCTTTTGTACACATTGCCACGATTGTCAATATTTTCGATCGAGATTATCTTAATTGTATCATCGATCAAATACAAGATTCTCATGTTTCCAACTCGCATACGATACATATCCAAACCTTTCAATTTTTTTATATCTGTTCCTTGTGGCAGCTGGTTTATTGTGGTGAGCAATCTTTCCTGAGTTTTCTTATCCTGTTTTTTCAGGAATTTTATAGCAGCTTTTTGAAATACTATTTTATAATTCATAATGTTATTCCTAATTCTGATGCAAGAGACTCTATTGATTCAGTCGTTCCATCATTCTCCTTTTCTGCAGTTTTGACCATCTCCAGGTCCCAGTCATCTGGCTCGATTGTTTCTCCTGCATAGGCCTTGAGACTTTCCAACACGTCCACGATAAAAACCAGCTTATTATCCGGAATATTTTCTATAAGCTGCATTACTCTTTCTTTATTACTTTTGCATGTTGTTGACATACTTATCAGCTCCTTTCGTATCTGCATTATACGTTATATAGGTAAATCCGTCAATACATAACATAGTATGTGCTAAACTTCAAGGATAAACCTAATAGTCAACGGATTTTCGGGTGGATTTCAAGAGTAAAGCGCTTTTCCAGGGCATTTCCTTTTTTATTAGGTGTGTCTTTTAAGTAAAGCACCCGATCCACCAGCTCTTTCAAAATACTGTTGCGTTCCGCCGCACAGCTGGATGTATCATAGGATTCCAGCAGATCCGCGGCATGGGGGATCATATGGTTGATTTTTTCTATCTCTCCCAGTTTTTCCTCATATTCTTTATTTAAGACAGAAAGAGAGGCTTCCACAGAAGCAATGTCTGTAGTCAGCTTTTTGTTCCGGTCAAGAAAAACTTCCTCGGAATAAATACCTTTTTCGAGAAAGGTATATGTTTTTTCTAATTGTGCCCTAAGTGAGGTCAGTTCTTTCTCTGCTCCACTAATTTCTTTCAATACAGAATCCGCATTGTCAGAGATCGCCTCTGTTGTCTGTGTTATTATGCTCTGCTCATGGATCCAGTGCCCCAGAAAGGACACGATTTCATCCTCCACTAGAGAGATAGGTGAGGATATATTGTCACAGTCCCGATTTGGACAAATGAGGGTGGCATAGCGGTTGTGAGGATGTTCACCTAGCCTGGTCATGAGCCGGCCGCATTTGGCGCAATAAACAAGCCCTGCCAGGGGGTTCTTTAATTTTTTATCTTTATTCACGGAATGATGGATATTATTTTTCATTTTCGCTTGTACCTTTTCATAATCTTCTCTTGATATAAGGGGGACATGAAGCCCTTCTGCTACCAGGTAATCTTTTGAGCGTACTCGTCTTTTATGGACTACTCCATCCACTACATATTTTTCTTCCTTTTCGCGCCCGCGGACCACATATCCGGCATAGGTTACATTTTTTAGGATATCGCGGACACTGCTGGCGGACCACTGTCTTCCGGTGGCTGTTTTACGATGCATGGATTCAAGGTAATTTGCAATACGGTACGAGCCAAAGGATTCTCCGTCGCGACCATTTAGATACAAGTCAAAGATGGTTTTGACAACATCACAGGCGGGAGCATCCGGTTCCAGTGTATAGCCTTTTCCGTCCTTTATTTTTATTTTTTTATAGCCATATGGAGCGGTGGAGCATACAAACTTACCTTCCTTCACGGAGGCAATGCGCCCGGCCTGCTGTCTGCGCTGCAGAGTTTTGTACTCGCGGCGGCTCATAAAGAGCCCGAACTCAAAGTACTCCTGGTCATACTCATTTTCTGGATCATAGGTCTTTGCCGGGGTAATGATCTTGGTTCCGGTGACGGAAAATGTTCGTGAGATGATCCCCTGGTCAACGGTATCGCCTCTGGCAAGACGCTCTACTTCCATAACAAGAACACCATCACAGCCTCCGCGCTCGATTTCGGAGAGCATGCGCTGAATCTCCGGCCGGGAAGCCAGAGATTCCCCGCTCACCACTTCCTCAAAAATCTCTGTTACGGTCAGATTCATTCTCTTTGCCAGGGAAAGAAGTACCTTCCTGTGCCGGATAAGGGTATCGCCATATTCTTTTTCCAGTTCTTCGTCCTTTCGGGACTTACGAAGATAAATAAAATAATTCATGGGATCAGCTCCTTATGTTAACATTTGCATTAGCTGCCGAGATGAAGTTGTTTTTTCAAGGCATCCTGTAGTGTTTGTGAGAAGTTAATATTTTGTTCCAAAGCGGCCTTGTTGAGCCAAGCCGGAATAGTAAGTGTTTTCTTGACAGATTTTTCAAAATGAGTTTTAGCGTATTCAGCGACATCAACAGTAATTATGTTCACAAACGCTTCTTCAGATGATATTTCCAGGTCTCTCATTATTTCAGCAGGGTTGATATCAGTCGACGAAGAAGGTTCTGGTGCTGTTTCCCCATCGTTCCGAAGCCAGTATAGATAACCTGCGAGGCAGTCGATCGCCATAGCAAGGGCTTCATCTAATGTATCCCCACAGGTAGCTAGATTATTCAAATCAGGGAAAATAACGGAGTAGCCCTGTTCTTCTTTGATAAAACAAGCAGGATAAGCAGATAGCATATAAATACCTCCTAAATATAGTATTCCCTAAAGTGGCGGGGTTATTTCAGCCCCGCTTGCTTTAGGATCGAGTTCTCGGTGCCCTTCGGGATGTCCTTATTATGAAAAGGGATCGTTACCTTTCCGGGCTTTTCTGGATGGAAATAGTGTCTGTGCGAACCCGCCTGTGCTTTAAATTCCCATCCATCTGCAAGGATGATTTTTTCCATTTCTTTTGGTTTTTTTGGCATTTTTAACTTACCTCCCTTGCATTTTTATAATAACACAAAACACGTATAAAGTCAATACGTGTTTTGTGTTTTATCCAAAAAGTACAAGAGAAACAAAATCCAAGCCTTATTAACCAAGCGCTGGTTGTATGCAAATTGTTATTACATATAATTCATAAAAAGCAATGTAAAAATTACCAAAAGTCACCACTTGACTTACCACTTTTTGGTATTTAAAATGGTAATGGAGGTGCAAAAGATGATTAAAATAGCAGTGTGCGATGATATTCCGTACGCGGCGGAGATAGTAAAGAACCTATTGCTTTCCTGCGATCTTGGCGAAGAACTGGAGATTGATTGTTTTGATAACGGACCAGATCTATATGATAAATTCATAGCGAAAAAGTACGACATACTGATGACGGACATAGAGCTCACGCCGGAAGGCTACTCGGAGAAACTTATGGAAAATGGAATGTTTCTGGCGGACGAAATCAAGGATATGTTTACGGATACTCTGGTAATATTCTTTTCAAGGTTTCCGTACGGTGAAGAACTCTTGAGACATGAGCCATTTGGTTTTGTGCCCAAACCCAATTTTGGACACGATAGCAGGATAATTGAGCTTGTTGACAAGGCGATCGGAAAAATTAGAAACCGTGTGGAGTATGAGACGACAATATGGATCAAAATTAATGGAGTACGCATGGGGGAATCAATAAAAAGGATAAGATATTTTGAATCAAATCGGCCCAAAATAAAAGTTGTGACCACAGATGACGAATATACATTCCGTGGCAGGCTGGACGATATCCAGAAGCAGATAGAAAAAAGTGCCGAAATTTTTATACGCGTCAGTAAAGGCTATTACATAAATACGAGATACATAAAAGGATATTCATCAAGAGAGGTTACGATGACAGATGGGAAAAATATCCTGATTTCCAGAAAATATTTGGAAGATTTTAGAAAAAAGATGGACGATTTGTGTTAAAACGTTCGCAAAACGTGTCAAAACGTTTGACCCCCTTTTATTTTGTAAAAAAATTTAGTAAAATATTTGTACCAGCTGGTAATAAAAAATAATACTAAATTAGAAATAGAGGAGGTACATAAAATGGATGAAATCGGAGCGATCAAAAAACAGATAATTGTCATGATGGAAGGGCTTGGAAAAGAAGATAAAAGCTTCTTACTAATAATTTATGGCTTACTCAGTTTACATCAAAAAGAATAGGGGATATGGGGGGACTGCCCGTCTGGGCTAGATGGGCGGTTACATAGTGTGGGAATAATTAATAAGCAAAAGGCCCGGAGTAGTACTCAGGGACTTTTGCGTTATGCGTAAAAAGGTACATTAATTTAATAAATTTTTTTTATGGCATAATTTACTTGCTTCTTTGTAAAACCCTCGTATTTTAGTTGGCTAATCAACCGACTCTTTGAAAATGGCATGGAGTCTAAATATTGTTTTCCTTTTTTTACTGCTTGTTTCTTCCAATTTGCCCCACAGTTTTTGACACCATATTCTGCTTGTTTTGCTGTAAAACCTTCAAACTTTAATTGTTTAATAAGTCCACTTTTGGAAAAAGGTGCTGTGTTTAAGTAGTCTATTGCTTTCCTTTCTGCTTGGTCTTTCCAGTTTGCTCCACAATTTTTCACAGCATATTTTGCCTCGTTGTCAGAATAACCCTCAAATTTCAGCTGTTTTATCAGTCCTTTTTTAGAAAAAGGAGCAAAGTTTAGATAGTTTTGTGCTTGTTGCAATGCGTTTGACTGTCCGTATGCTACCCTCTTTGCCTGAGAGAACATAGAATTAAATCCAACGACGGAAGAAAGTAGTAATGCCATGGTAGCGATAAATACAACTATAGCTTTATTTTTTTTCATATGGATCATCTCCTATTCTTTAACTTGTAAAAATATTAGCACAAACGACAAAATATTTCAATATACCAAAAGTTCAAATTAATATCTTGAAAATAGAAATAAAAAACTTGATATCACTCATAAGATAAAAGCATACTTTGTATGCAAAAGATTTAGTTATCAAACAAAAATAAACATTGTTCGTCAATACTATCCACTTCTTCCTCCGAATCACCGATAATATGAGTGCTTAATTGGTCATATTCTTCGGCGTTGTCGCTGGAATAATTTGAACGGGATACTTCGCAATCATTTTCCTTTGAATAATAGCTTACTGACATAATTACATCAAGACCGTTACAATCGTAAAAGCTAAAAAATACATAATCGCCATTTTTTGCATACACAGTGATTTTTCCGCTTTCCTTTTTTGAAGGCTTTACTGTTTTATATTTAAATCCGCTAGATTTCACGTATGAATTTACTCCACTGAACGCACATTTTTTCTCACGTGCTGCATATGGAATATATATTTTTTTAAAAAGTTTTGTACTTTTAGGTTCCACGTCTTCTTCAGAAAAGCTTGAAGTGGATGAATCATCCAAATCATCATCTTCAAAAAGAGATTCGTCGCCATCATCACCGGTGCTTTCATCTCGATCATAGTTATTGGTTTTAGTGGAATTTGTTGTAGCTGCATCGTTCGCCGTTGCATCGTTTCCTTTTTCGATGGCAATAAACACATTTGCCACCAGTATAATTAAGGATATTACAACTAAAAAAGCAATATATAATTTTTTTCCATTAGTACTCATTTTGACTTCCTCCTATTATTTTTGAGATGCAAAATTATAACGGCTAAGCCTACAAGGGGCAAATTCGTAAAAAATCACTCTCCATCGTTAAGTGTTTGTGGCTCTGCAATAGATTTAGCTGTGTCGTATATGATATTATCTTGTGATTGTCTAAATTCTTCTGCCAACATCGTCTTTTTAAATTCAGCAGTGGGGTCAATGCTGGATACGATTTTTTCCAGTTCATCAACGTTTGTGTAAAAAAATTCTTTTCGTAAATTAACTTTGTTGACACGTTTTTCGTTTAGTAATTGATGAAGTTTGCTTTCAAGGGAAACCGCGTCATCAGAGAAAATCAAGCTGTGTACGTCAAATTTAAAAGGTACGCTGGCGCTTCCCAGTTCATTGATACGATCCTGGGGATCTAAGCGGCGGGTCATTCCTATTTTGAATATATTTTCACCAAAGGATCCTAAATTGCTGATTATGTAAACGTTTCCAGCTTTACCATTTTGGAGATTGGATATTTCTTCTTTCTTAATTGCAACATCGGATAGTTGTTTCTCCAGTTCAAGTATTCGTAATTGGAGAGCGGAAGTTTCCTGTTCATTGCTTTCTTGTAATTGTTGCTGTAGCTTTTCGATTTCAGAATGATATTTTTCTTCTTCCTTTTCTATTTTTTTCTTGGCATCTGCGAGTGCTTTCCGTTCGGCAGCTTCCTGTCGCATTTGTTCGCGGATAGCAAGCTGTTCCTGGCGAGCTTGTTCTTTTTTTACATAATAATTATATTCAATCTTTACTGCTTCAATAAAAAAATACTCAAGTTCACCGATAAAAGATGTGAGAGTTCCAGCTATTGACTGGTTCCCATTTCCGGCGATGGTTAAGTATTTTGCCGTCATATTCTTTACCTTTTCTATTGCCTCATCCAATTTTTTATACTTTAGCGAATATAGAATGTTTTGCAATTCGGAACGCAATGCAATGGTCATGAGCTTATATATTGCCTGGTTCGCCTTGGTGGTATACCGCGATGAATAATCGTCTGTAAGTTTAGTGATGTGTTTGTCATTCTCCTTATAGGCTTTTTTTAATGATTTAACGTCTAAGCAATGTAGTTCCAGTATTTCAGATGACTGGAGTTCGTCAAGTTCTTCCTGTAGGTGCTTTTCAAGGAGTGTTTTGTTTTCAATACAATAGGTAACGCTTTTGTATAGTTCCCTTATGCGCTTTATTTTATTTTTCTGTGTTTCAAGACGCTTTTCAGCGTTTTTCAGATTGTTCTGCATTTCGGTGCATGATTCCACTATTTCAATATTGGCTTGTGTTTGCACTTCAATTGAATGGTTCAACGAAATGAGTTTTTCGTTTTTAAGATCAACCAGTTTTGATACTTCCTCGTATCTTTCGCAACCAATCTCGTGATATTTTAGCTGAATATCAAGAGCAGTTTTGAATTTTTCGTCCCTTTCCCTCTCCTGCTTCTTTTGTAAGTATAATGCGATAAAGCCTACTAAGGGTGGAATGATAAGAAACCATAAAAAGAACATACAAGCGATGAATTCTGTTCTGGTATAAATTTTTTTCTCTTCCATGAATGATCCTCTCTTTCTACTATACCCCATAGGGATGTTCTTAGACTTTAGTAAAATAACTACTTCTTATGTGTATTAGGCTAATGCATTTGCTATTAACAAAACGGTAGCATATACGACAAAAACTGTCAATAGAACTAAAGGTTAAGTGATACATTGCAAATAGTTACAAAAAACCGCAAAAAATTACAGCCATTTTTTGTTCGTTGTTTAAATAATGCAAAATAGCGGGCTTAGATTGCATGGGAGATTTCCCAACAGGTTCATCGTATTGATTTCCGTACATGTAATAATTTAATATTTCCTGATCGGATGGACCGTCATAAGGCTTTGGATGATGTTCAAGTTGCTCTGTATTGGATGGAAGTGTTTCATCAGCATTGCCACATAAGTAGTCGTCCGATATACTATAATCTACGCGACAGTTAGGGCATTTTCTTCAAGGCTGGGTTCATATGATGAATCACACAGAATACAAGTGTATGTGTACATTTTATCTTTCTCCATTTCTTAATTATTTTTTAGGGTTCGATAATTCGTCTGCAAGATAAACACAAAACTGCTCCAACACTTCCTGAGATTTAACGTCAAGATCTTTATATATTTTGATGATACTTTTCACTAGATCGTAGACAGGACTATCCTTTTCTATTAACTCTGAGATGATTAGCGCCTCTTCTTCGATAGGTATTATGTACATATCTCCATTGCCTGTTTCAAGCCATTCCTCCGAGACGCTGAATTCACGACAGATATCATTTTTGGTTCTATTTGATGGTTTTTTTGCACCAGATTCCACCTGTGATATAAAATTGCGTGAAAGGCCAAGTATGTTTGCAAATTCTTCTTGCGTCATTCCTTGGCTTTTTCTTAATTTCCTTATCCGTTTATTCATATCAGATACCTCCTCACAAAACAATATATCAAAAAATAGTCCCCAAGTCAACAAAAACATATTGACAAATAGTTTCAAAGGGACTATAGTATGTTTACAAGTAAACAACGGAGGTGACAAATATGGATAAAACAACAACCAACATAAAGAAAATCCTTACAATCATTGTAGGATTAGACGAAAAGAGTCTAACTCTGATAAAAACCGTAGCAACAGCGCTCGACGCAAGAAAGAAAATGGATGAAGAATCCAAAGAAAAAGTATAAGGAAGTCAACCCAACCAAGCAACTCGTATAAACATATACCAATAATGAAGGAGGTAGGAAGGATGGCAATGGATAGACATCTGGTGAGAATGAGAGCAGATGGGATTGACGCAAAGAAGAACAAAAAGAAAAAGACCGCTTCTGGCGAGAAGCAGTCCGTTTCCGTAAAAATACACCCAGGAATGTTAGTTATCTTGAACGGTAGATAATTTGGCAGTTAAATCTTTGATTTGTGCTACCATTTCTTCATTTGTCGGATATTTAATGGTACCTTTAAAATTGGGGCTGGATAACATGTTTCCTGATGAAATTAGAAAAGCAGAATATAGTTCAACTGCCAGTTCTTTATTTGTTTTTGCCATATAATTCTCCTTTCTTTTGTACTTGGCTGCTGCACTGGCCAGAGGGCAGTAGCCTGTAAGAACAGTATAGGAGAAGTGGCAAACAAATGCAACAAAGAGTTACGATAAGTGACTTTTACAGATAAGAGAATTACACCAGATGGAAGTGTAGGAAGGCAAGTCGATTGATATTTTTGGAGTGAGGAGATCAATATACAGTGGAACACTTTTCCGAAAAGGGAGAATTGAGAAAAGAAGAGAAAGCGGGTGATATGTATGCACTTTAAAGAGTTTTATGCTTGCCCAAGCTGTGGCAGGGCAATAAGTGGGGAAAAGCAGAAATATTTTGTTTGCCCTGTTTGTGGCAGAGCGTTGTGCCGTGAGCAAGATTTTAAGGATTTTGATGATAATTATTGCGGTAACTGTGGCTCTGAATTAGCCAGTGCCAAAAAAGAAGCATTGGCACTGGCAAGAGAAGATCCTTATTTTCCGTATGGCCTCTGGCACAAGTCCACATAAAAATCCCTCCTTTCTAGAATCGTTGATATTGATCCTATATGTACTCGGCATTGGCAGATGCCTGTACATATAGTATAGGGGAGGAGATCCAGAAAAGCAACCCGTATAAAGTGATGAAACTGAGGTGAAAAATAGTGGGAATGATTTCCGTGGAACAATTAATGGATTTCTCTGATTCTGTGTTAGTGGATATTTATAGGACTTTGAATTACTGGCAATGGCCAGAAATTTTGGGGGATAAACCGGAGGGATGGGAAGAAATGCCAAACTATAAGAAACCATATATGGGCGAATGTAAAACAAAAGAAGAGGTTATTCGCCCATATATGGACATGATCCGAGCTAGAATACCAATGCAGAGGATTTATCCGGTTTAGTTATCGGTAAGTTTTAGTTTGTTTTTTAAAATATCTGTGCCGAGACCAATAGCAACATTGGCAATAGCCTTGAAGGAAGCAGAGCCTCCAAGTTTTAATGCATCTGATAATTTGTCCCAGTTGCCTTTTGGCTTTATATCCGCCAGAAATTCGCGCCCTTGGAAGGTAAGATTTCCAATGCATCTGATGATCGGCTCGGAACTGGTGTATGGGCACAAAAGAAACAGATTAATATAACCACCCTCATATAACCGCCAGCAGGTGTAAATTATTTGATTGACTGTATATTGCGGGAGCAGCGAAGAAAAGTCATGTATTGTCATCTTTACAAAACCTGGTTGCTGTTCAAGGGTTATAAGAATATCGCGGACACATTCGATATCTAATTTCATGGAATATTCCTTTCTTTTAATATTTTAGCATGGCAGTGCTAATAAGGAAATTATACCAGATGGAAGTGTGGGATGGCGGTCGATTGATATTTTTGGAGTGAGGAGGTCAATATACAGTGGAACACTGATCGAAAAAGTAAGAATTTTCATCATGGGTATTTTAGCACAGCAGAGTATATCCGAGAATCAGCGCAACCCACCCAAGTAACTTGTATAAAGAAACGGAAAGAAGGGAGTGTGACAAATAATGAATAATGTAGATAAAACGATAGATGCTTTGTGTGACTGGATTCAGAAAGAACTGAACTCAGATGTGGGTACAGAGAAAAACACCTTAACGGAAATGATAAAAGCTCTGGCGGAGCTGGTGTCCGCCAGAAGAACAAACATTACTCGTCACGTTTAAGAATATCAACAACCATAAGGTTTTTTCCAGATACAGTGACATTTCCGCTCTCGGAATAAAGACACATGGTGGTCAAAGGTACTTTTTCGTCAAGGATGCTTTTGCCTTCAACCTCTCGCGGACCGGTAGTGGTACTAAATAAGATTTTTGTAACACCTTCAACATCATAAGTATTACCATCGGCATAAACAAAATGAAAGTCAAACATAGCAATTCTTCCTTTCTTGTGTACTCGGCATTGGCAGATGCCTGTACATACAGTATAAGGGACGATGGCAGGAAAGGCAAGGAAGGCATGATAAAGAATCCAAAGAAAAAGTATAAGGCAGCGTAACCCAACCAAGCAACTCGTATAAAGCAACGGAAAGGAAGTGAAAGGGTTGGCAGAAATAGAACGGACACTCAATACAATACCGGATACTGTGTTTAAGCCCAACAGCCCGTGTGACTTTTTTGATTACAACATAAGCTATCATCTTCCAGAAACAAAGGATAAGATAGCTGCTGCAGTAAATGAGCTTTACATTAAGATAGGAAAAATACTGGAAGACGACAGAGAGAAAGCAAAAGGAAAAGAAACTGGAATACATGTGACCGCCGGATCAGGACGGCCACGCGATCCAGGACTAATAGACTGAATTATGGCGTTCTATTATAGGACATGGTTCAATGATGCATTCTTTCCCGCATTCAAGGTCAACTTTGGAAATTTTATCACTTAATGACTGTGAAGGATCCGGGTAGTTAGTTACAAGTGAGACATGCATGCCAGTTTTGGGGCAGACGCCAGATACGCCCCTGCTATTTAGTATATTCATTTTACTTCCCCCTTCTAAATATGCTTGGCTCTGGCAGGAACCTGTACATTTAGTATAGGGGAGGACGACAAGAAAAGCAAGAAGAGGAGGTGCGAAAAAGTGAGCAAATATTTAGCTTATCTTGAAGTAGAAGATAAAAAATTAGAAGAGATCATGAAAAGGATTGATAAAGCACAAGAAGAAATTATGAAGTGTCATCAAGAACTGAAAAGTTTTAACACATTTAAAATAACCTCTGCTCAGTCCACCACCGAGTAATAGCAGACTGAGCAGAATTCTAAGATTCTATAATCTCATTAACGAGTTTTTCAATTTGACTAATGAGATTACGGATATCTCCAACAGTAGCAGGCGCAGAAGAATCACCATTGCTTGGAGCTGAATAGAATTTAAAATCTTCCAAGGCTTGCTGAATACGCTCTACATCCATATATTTTCACCTTCCCGAAAACAATAGTTTTCCATACTCGGCATTGGCAGATGCCTGTAAGAAAAGAATAGCAGATATTGGAAGGGAAGTAAAGAAACATCAAAACAAGGATAACAGACAAACCATTACACATAAGATAACTTAGATCATATGGAGGTGCTACCAAAATGCTTGTGGAAGATTACATAAGTGAGGGAGGGGTCAGGATAAAGGTTTACGATGATGCACTGGATAACTCCCCCGAAAACCGTGAAAGAGTATACAAAAATCTATCCAGGATCATAACAAATATCCAGATCAATAAATGCAAGAGGGAATTAAACAAAAGCAAATCCCAGGAGGAAACCAATGCACAAAAAGCATAAGTCAAATCACGCTGGCACCGCCGCCATGGTTGCCGCTGCGCTTGCCATCATCCTCCTGGTCAGCCAGGACCGGAATAACAAAATCCTCCGCCTGGAAGCAGAAATCCGGCAGGAGGCGGAGAGCAGGGCAACACAACAGACATGCCAGGAATCACTCGCCGAAGAAATACAGGTACTGCAGTACCGGTACATCAAAGGCTGCCCTCTTCCCGAAAAGGTCCAGAGGGAGATCTTCCACATCTGCGAGGATGCCACTTTATCCTTTGAACTGGTCATGTCCCTCATATATGAAGAAAGCGGATGGGATCCGGGATGTATATCCGATAACGGGGAATCTGTCGGACTTATGCAGATACAGAAAAGGTGG
>CAQOJF010000011.1:11066-70481 GCA_948848225.1 uncultured Eubacterium sp. | reverse complement strand
CTTACCAGCAATGGAATTACTTTTCTAGGCACCTTGTTATAAATCGCTTACTATTTTTTATCTAATATACAAATCAATTCTTGAATCAATTTTTCTTTTTCCATTCTATTTTCCTTTCGTTTTAATTCCTTACAAAGTCTTCAAATCAAGTATTAGCTTGTCAAAGACGTTTTCAATTTCTTGTTCAATTCCTCGGACGTTCGTAGCAATCGTACTATTGTCATTTAAGGGAAAAAAATCCGAACAGATCTGAATTGGTTCAAACAAGTTCTCTTCATAGATCATCTGAGGTGTACAAATACTAAACACTTCACATCCTGGCAGAAGATTTGCTACACTCTGAGATATCTTTTCCTTTTCTTCGATATGAATTTCACACGAAATACAGTTTATAAAATATTTAGGTTGGATCGCATAGCTTAAAAGGTGTGTATACATACCAAACCCATTGCCTACAATCTGGGGATTATACCTTAACAATGTATCCAGTGTTTCTACAAAAATAATGTCATATTGATGCTTTTGGATTTCATGCCATATAAAATGGTTAAGCAACAAGATCTTTTTGGAAAAATTATCTTTCAAATCCATGAAAAACTTTTTTAAACTGATATCTTCCATCAAATTTCCTTTTCCAACTACCAGAACTTTATATCCTTCCTTCTCCAAACGCGATTTTAGATTCAGCAAAATACTAGTCCCCCCCAAATATCCCGGAACTAATTCTGAAATATACACTACAGGTACTGAAAAAGTATAAAGCTTCTCATCCGCTATATCCCGATGACAAGCATCTGAATATGGACAATATGTAAAAATCTCCGAGTCTTTCCAATTGCTCTTAATGGATTCTAAAAGTTGAACTCCTAGCTGCTGTTTGCAAAACACTTTATTTCCTAATTTTAAACTCAAATCTACAAGCTGCTTTAAAATTTCCTCATTATGATTTTTATGAGAACATATATAAATTATTTGATTGGAAGATATTTTTTCCATGATATTTTCTTTTAAAACAATTCCTAACATATCATTACTTTCAATAAGACCAATATCCCGGCCTATCATGAAATCGCCATCATAGCCATATACACTAATATTCTCCCTGGGCACGCCTCGTGATAAATAGTATTGGATGACTGGAAGAATCTCTTTTGAATAGGGAAAGAAAACATATTCATTATCACAATACATTAAATACACCCCCCTCTTTAACATCGTAGTATTCCTGCAATTCATGTAAAAAAATTAAAGCATGAATTCTAGTATCAAACTCACGTTGAGCTGCCATGCAAAATGAATTGTTACCTTTTATACTATAGCGGCCATTTCCTTCCGTTGCTCTTATACATATAAAACAGTTTCTACATGCCCAGCAATTTATGCATTGTTGTTCGTTCCCTTCCATATATAAAAAGAGTTTTTTAATATGTTCATAATTAAATCCATTGTAAACATCACCAATTATCATTTCCTTATCTGCTTCATTTACTTTTTCACAAGGAAATAATTCTCCCTTATAATTACATAAACATTTCTTTTGTCCAGGTATACATGTTCCCCCTACAATGATCTCTTCCTCAATTCTTTTCATAGGTACGATATCACTTAATGAATGGAGTAATCTTACAACTTCATCCTGTACTATTGGAGAAACATAAGAAATGTTAACAATTCCAAATATATTTAAATATGCTAAAAAAAGATTATAACTTTTTTGAAATGTATAACGAGGATTATAAACATTTTTGTTACACAAAAAAAGATCTTCAATTTCACTTATAGTTGCTTTTATATCATAGATCTCATTTTTTTCTTTATCAAAAAACGCATTTATCTTATCAAATTCGTTTTGGGGATCAATTACCATATTTATTATACATTTTTGGTAATACTGGGGTTTTGTATGCTTTATCTTCATAATATTTTCTTTGACCACATCAAAACTTCCGCTGCCATTACCTGCAAAACGCCTGTGAAAATTATGTATGTCCTTTAATCCATCAATGCTGATTGTTAATTCCACACCATGTAGTTCGAGGAATTCAATAACTTCATCTGTCAATAAAGTTCCATTTGTAGTAACTGAAAATGTAATATTTTTTCCCCGAAAAATGCTTTCACAATAGATTACACAGTGTTGAAGAAGATCAAACATTATTAAAGGCTCTCCCCCATAAAATGAAATTTTGGGATTGGGATTGTCTATTGAATTTAGTGCAAAAAAATCGATGGCTCGTTTAGCTACTTCCCACTCCATATCATAATTAGAATGTCCTCTTCCTTGTTTCTCCTCCAAATTTGCTGTATAAGCACAATAGGCACATCTCAAATTACAACGCTGTGTCAATTGGAGAATTAAATGTTTCATATAACGCTTTAATATATTTTCTGCTATATTGGCCTGTATCCCCCTAACTTTCTTTGCTTTATTTTCAGACAAATATCCTTTACTGACCAACGTATCTATCTCATCATTTGTTTTGTATACTTCATTTTGTGAAAGCATATCATACGTCTCGCCACTAACCTCGACAATGTCATTTTTATTTACATCAAAGAAGTAATGACTATTAATTGTTTTATATAATCTAATAAAAGGTTTCATCACATTTCCTCCATCTGCAATTCAAATAATCTTCTTTTTCCACCATTGTGCCTTCCATATTCTGTAAAAACATTGATCTCCCAATGCATTTCCCTTAACCTTTCATCTTTGATATTCTTTATGTACTCGGACTTAATTGTTTTTTCCCATCCTTTAAATCTATTCGATACATGTAAGTTCACTTCAATATTTTTATAAGATTTTTGCACAAATCTGGCATCTCGTATTATGTTTCCTAATTCACAATTAATAATTTGAATAGGTGCCATCAACACGTATACTGGGACATTTATATTTTCTAGGCAAACATACTCACTTGCCCTTCCCTTTTTTAATAATAATATATCTTTTTTATTGTCCAGCCAGCAGCCATAATCTCCTGTAGTATACCTTATTAATGGCATTAAACGGTTTGTTAAGGATGTTACTACGATCTCTCCCACCTCACCAGGCTGTGTATCTTTTCCTTCTTTTAGTATTTCTACAAAAACATTACTTTTAAGTATTTTCAATTCACCTCTTTTGTTTTCATAACCAATGCTATTTACCTCGATAAGTCCATACATATTTTTAACAATACATTGAAACTCTTGAGCTACCTCTTCTTCAAAACTCTCTAAAAAAGATTCTCCCATTAACTCAATATATTTCAATGAAGAAATCTGAGGCAGATTATAGTTACGTTTTACATTTACAATCATTTGTAATATACTAGGCTGAATCAAAAGCCACTTAGGCTTATACTCTATCATTTTCCAGTAAATATCCACTAGCTTTTTATCATCCAAATTAGCATTCGAAAAAACTAACTGCCTCTTATCAGCAGTCATATATTCTTGACCACTATTTCTCACTAAGCTGTTATTGACAAAAAGTGTAGTAAAAAATGAACAAAAAGAATCTGATGTTTTTATACCAAATTGTTTTCTTTGTAACCACAACTCTATCATTGAGGCATTATAATCTGCCCTGCACCAATACACATTAATAAACTGTCCTGTAGTGCCAGATGTATGATTTTTAATGATATCTATTCCAGGTTTATTTATAAAATCTTCTGATATAATTGGCTGTGTATTATCACGAAATACACTTTTATTAATTATTGGAAGTTTCTCAAATTCTTCCATTGTCTGCAGGTAAAATTCGGAATTTTTCTGTAGATCTCTGTAGAATTCACATTTTCTATATGCATAATTCACAATATCTTTTAATTTTTGTTCCATACTTAGTTCCCCCCACCATTAAGCTGGAAATCACAATATTCCACCAGCTTATCTATGCTTTCAAAATTGTTAATAAGCTCAAATGGTTCATTAAACCTAACATCAAATACTTCCTCCAAAGCAACAACAAAGTTTACAATTTCAATCGAATCCAGTTCCAAATCTAGAAACAGATTCGTTGATGAAGTAATACTCTCCTTGTTAATTCCCCCAGTTTTTTCCTTTTCTAAACAAATTATTATTTTTTTATAAATCTCTTCTTTGCTCATTTTGTTCTCCTTTCGTATTTTTTTAAGATTTTTAAAAGCTTTGTGCATTCTTGTATCTCTTTTTCTTTAATCTTTCTTACTTCATCAGACACCATCTGCAATGAAATATGTCCTCGAAAATTTCCCAGCATACATATATATAACAATTTATTTAACATATCTCCAATACTTGAAAAACCTCTAAATAGCTCATTCCATTCTTGATATTTAAGATAACATCTATCATGCAGAAATTTAATTCGTTCTTTCATCAACCTATTTCTTTCCACGAAGAGATAGGTTATTCTTAGATCCTCTATCAGTATATCTGGATGTTTTTCTATATATTGATATACTTCCACCCCGTATTTTCCCTCAATAACAGGCAAAACCCCCGCCAGTCTGATAGAAGAATTTATTCCTTTTAAAAATTCTTCTATTTGTAGCAAGAAATATTTAATTTCAAATTTATATTTATTCCTGCTGGGATTATACTCGATAACTTCAATCTTTTTGTACTCTTTCTTTTTCACTGCCATATGTGCTTTGTACAGCCCATTAAAACTAATATATCTTTCACACAACTTACCATCATCATTGTATCCCAAAACCTGAAAAATCTCTTTTTCTCTATCTACACCAAAAACTAAATTACTGTGAATGTAATGTCGTTTAATCACCTTGTCTGTTTTCTCAAAATAGAACTCATCTAAATGCATAGATAAATACTTGTCCTCATAAATCAAATTGATTATACTCTCTACAAATTCATCCTTGGACATATTATCTATATTTTTATAGTTAAATATTAGAAACTGATTTAAATAGTGATATCCATAATTACGTTTTGAAATATTGTAATAATCCACTTTTACACTATTATTCTCATCTAAAAATATCTGAAAATAATTTGAGTACTTCCAATTTTCATAATCATTGTCAAACATATTGTAATTAATGCCAATATAATTATTTTTATCCTTCCAATTTATTCCGTTAACCTCACAAACTTCACTCCAATTAACTCCATCAATAGAATAATACATACTTAATCGCTCATTAATTCTGGTTGCTTTTAACCAGCACGGAAACTCTTTAATGCATATTATTTTTGGTTTAATTTCTTGACAATTAGAAATAATATAAAATTTCTTATTACCCATTAATCCAAATCTCACCGAATTCTGATCAAATGCTCCTCCTTGCCTTTCCCCACAAATTACATTTATTATTGTATTAAGTGAACAAGGTAAATACCGATTAATTTTTACAACGATGCTATCCTCTCGCTGACATTTACGTAGCAAAAACCCCTCATTAGGTTCATTGTAACCTTCTCTTATAAAACTTATCTCTAAATTATCATCTTCTACTTTCATACAATTATTTTGCGAACAAAAATCCCATTTGAAATCTTGAAATTTACTTATATTGATATTTAATAATTCATTTCCATTTTTTCTGTCGCTTTGAAGTATTGCATTAAGATATGCATGATAAGAATATGTATTTATATCCGGTTTTTTACATATATCTAATATCTTTTTCACCTTAAACACCTCCAAATTTGATATTAATTATACTCCTTAAGACTTTTTACGCTACCCAATATAATTCACTTTTGTATCACTTATTATTACTATACAAAATCTTTTTCAATAAAAAATGCACCTTAAAACCAAGATCTTCCCGGCTTTAAGATGCATACTGACCAAATCTTTTTTCTTTTATAGATCCTCCGCTACGACATCTTCGGCTTGAACACCAGCGCCGCCAGAAAGCTTAAGACCAAAGCTCCAGAGATCCCCACCGCGGCCTGTTCCATCCCGCCGTAAAAGATTCCCACAAAACCCTGGCTGTCCACAGCTTCCTTGACTCCCTTAAACAACAGATGGCCGAAACCGATCAGAGGGACCGTGGCACCGGCTTTTGCCCAGTTGGCAAAGGGCTCGTAGATGCGAACGGCGCTAAGCACTGCTCCCAGGCATACCAGAAGGACCATAATCCGCCCAGGAAGAAGTTTTGTATTGTCCATGACGATCTGTACCACCGCACAGATGGCTCCGCCTACTAAAAAAGTTATCAAATATTCCATATTCCTGCTCCTTTCTTACTGTGCCACCTCCAGCATTACCCCGTGGGCGATGCCTGGTACACTATTTCCCTCGTTAAAACTGACTGTGGAGAGCAGGGCTCCCGTCGGCACAAAGAGAACCCGCTTCCATTCGTGCTTTCGCATTTTATTGAGAATGTAGCCCGTGAGGGTGATCGCACTGCATCCACAGCCGCTTCCGCCGGCATTGGTGTCCTGTTCTTCGTTGTAATAGATCTCTGTGCCGCAGTCCATGTGCTGCTTGCTGATATCATAGCCATAGCCCAGCAGCATATCTTTCAGAATACGCTGTCCGATGGTCCCCAGATCCCCGGTGATAATCTTGTCATAATAATCCGGCTGGATACCAAAATCTTTCAGGTTGTTTAAAATACAGTCACAGGCTGCCGGAGCCATGCACGCCCCCATATTCATACTGTCCTTGATTCCATAGTCCGTGATCACCCCTGTTGTCAGTCCGGAGATCTGCACGTAACCCGTCTCCTTTCGCTTCCAGTTGCCATCTCCTTTGCCCAGCACCACGGCGCCGCTTCCTGTCACCGTCCATGTGGAAGAGTAGGGGCGCTGGTTGCCGTAAGCCAGGGGAAAGCGGAACTGTTTTTCTGCGCTGGCAAAATGACTGGAAGTAAGCGCCACCACGTAGTCTGCAAAACCGCCCTCCACCAGCATAGAGCCGATGCCCATGGATTCTCCCATGGTGGAGCAGGCGCCATACACACCAAACATCGGAATATTAAAATTCATGATTCCAAATGAGGTGGCGATCAGCTGCCCCAGCAGATCTCCGGCGACAATATAACGGATATCACCGGGTTCCAGACCAGCGTTGCGTATCGCGATGTCCGCCGCGATATGCTGCATCTTGCTCTCGGCTTCCTCCCAGGTGTTGCCGCCAAAAAGGGGATCGGTCTCCACAAAGTCAAAGTATTTTCCAAAGGCTCCATTTCCTTCTTTTTCTCCGGCCACTGACGCTGCGCCGATGATGCAGGGTGGGACCTCAAACTGGACACTTCGTTTTCCAACAGTTTTTTCCATATCTTCATTCTCCATTCCGTGCACACTGAATATCATACCGTATACCAGAAATACGCAGGTATTCTCCTTTACCTTCACGTAAAAAAGATGCACATACCATTTTCCCATAGTATGTGCATCTTTTCTATTTTCATCCATTGAAAAAATCAGGATTGTTATTTATTTACTTTTCGCTTTCTTTTTGCTTATTTTGTTCAGGAAGAACCACACGGTACCTGCCAGACATACGGAAGAATAACATCCGGATATGATACCTGCGATCAGTGGAATCGCAAACTGACGAACCGCATCCACACCCATGATGGCAAGAACCACTACCATGATCAGCGTCGTGATGGAAGTATTGATACTTCTGCTCAGTGTCTGGGTAATACTTTCGTTTACGATATCCGCAACCTCTGTGCGGCTTCCCGCTTTCTTCCGGTTCTCACGGACACGGTCGAAGATAACGATGGTCGCATTGATGGAATAACCGACGATGGTAAGCATACATGCAATAAACGTACTTCCCACAGAGATGAAGGCACTTCCCACTGCGTACACCATCAGCACAACGATCACGTCGTGGATCAGAGCCAGTACGGAACTGGCACCGAAAGCAAGGTTCTTGAAACGGATCCAGATGTAGATCAACATACAGATCGCCGCAATAATCACTGCAATCACAGCATCCGTCTTCATCTCATTACTCACCGAAGCAGAAATGGTCTCGATCTCAATATTTTCTTTTGTCACACCATACTTTTCACCGATGGCAGTCACAACGGTTTTCTGCTGATCCTCCGTCAGATCCACCGTACGAATGATCAGTGTTCTCTCTCCAGCGACATCAGAAATCTCCGCATCCGGCACACCAGCCGCTGTCTTAACCGCATCGGTAACCTCGGTCTTGAAATCTGCACTGGCGTTTCCGCTGCCATCAAAACCCTGGGCATTTTCATCGAAGGTGATGGAAGTAGAAGAACCGCCCATAAAGTCAAGGCTGTAATTCAGAATCTGCCCGGTCTGCACTTTATTAAAGATCAGACCTCCGATGCAGAGCAGGAACAGAGCTCCTGAAATAACGATATATTTTTTGAAATTTCCAACAAAATTGATTGCTTTTCTCTCTCTCTGAACCCCAAAGAATTTCGGATTATCCAGTCCCAGACTAACCAAACCATAGAGGATCCATCTGGTGACAAAGATCGCGGTGAACATGGAAAGAATAATACCAATAGCAAGGGTCTGGGCAAATCCCATAACCGTTCCCGATCCCTTAATGTAAAGTACAACAGCGGCGATCAGGGTCGTTACGTTACCGTCGATAATCGCAGAGAGTGCTTTCTCAAAACCGATCTTGATGGCTGAACGAACAGTCTTGCCGGTGGCAAGCTCCTCACGGATACGGGTAAATATAATACAGTTGGCATCCACCGCCATACCGATGGCAAGGATTACACCGGCGATACCCGGAAGGGTAAGGGTGACGTCCAAAGCATTCAGGGCGAGCAGTGTAGCTGCCACATAAAGAACCAACGCAAGGGATGCAGCGGCACCTGGCAGACGATACATCACGATCATAAAGATAATGACAAGAATAAATCCAATGAGACCTGCATAGAGACTGGTCTCCAGTGATGTGAAGCCAAGTTTCGCTCCCACGATATTGGAACGAATGTTTTTCAGTTCCAGAGGAAGGGCGCCGATACGAAGTGTAGCTGCCATATCCTCTGCGTCGGAGAATTTATCAAAACTTCCGGAAACAATAGCGACACCGTCTGTGATAGCTGTCTGGATCACCGGTGAAGAAACCTCTTTGCCGTCATAGATGATCGAAAGAGCTTCCCCTACGTGGTCACTGGTGACGTTGCCAAACTTCTTGGCGCCTTTTCCATTAAATGTGATCTTCACCACATTCTCTGACACTCCGGTCTGGCTGTCCTGCTGGCTTGTCGCCTCTGCGGTGGAGATCATGGATCCGTCCAGCAGTACTTTTTCTTTGTCGTATGTGGCGGTTTTATCCTCGGCGATCTGGCAGTCCGTCTGCAGTACAAATTCCAACGCGCCGGCTTTTCCCAGCTTGTCCAGCACTGCCTGGGGATCCTCTACGTCCGGCACATCTACCGTAACGCGGTTGCTTCCCTCCTGGTACACAGATGCCTCCGTACTTTCATTTTCCACACGTTTCTGCATCTTATAAACCGTATCGCTCATCTCCTGAGCCGTCGGATTCTCTTTGGTCGCCTCATAGGTGACACTGACACCTCCGGCAAGGTCGAGACCTAAACGGATATTCTGGGCACTTCCTCTTTTGCCTGCCCCAATACCTGTATACGCTACCACGCCCATAGCGGCAGTCACAAGCAATATGAGCAAGATCTGAAAGATCCCTTTTGTCTTACTATTCATTGTGAAAATCTCCTTTTCTAAAAATGTACCTAAAAATTATAGCACATACAAGCATTTACTTCAAGTAATCTTTTTCCTTTTTTCGCAGCCGGAGTTCCCGAAAAAAGCCACTCATCATCTGACTGCACTCTTCTTCCAGAATTCCCCTTTCCACCTCCACTCTGTGATTAAATCCCTCCATCTGCAGAAGATTCACCACGGAACCGGCACAGCCCGCTTTTGGGTTCATGCTGCCGATGACTACCCTGGGAATCCGCGCCTGTACGATGGCCCCGGCGCACATCGGGCACGGTTCCAGCGTTACATACATGGTGCACCCCTCCAGCCGCCAGTCCCCCAGCACTTTACTCGCCTTATGTATGGCACTGATCTCTGCGTGGGCAAGAGTATTTTTTTTCTCATTGCGCTTATTATAACCGCGGGCGATGATCTTTCCTTCCCAGACGATCACGCACCCAATGGGCGTTTCCATTTTTCCATATGCCTTCTTCGCCTGGCGGAGCGCCTCCCGCATAAAGGTTTCATCGGTACTCATCGCTGTCCTCCATGATAAAATGTAAAAATATTGTAGCACAAGTATCTGGCAGCGTCAATTTTTCCTTAGGAACCGGTTGCAAACCGCTCATGAATCTATTATAATAAGCAGAAGAAAAAGAATGTGAGAGGAACCTAGCAATGTTTTTACTTTTCCTATTGTTTTGGATACTTTTGAATGGAAAACTGAATCTGGAGATTTTTCTTTTCGGCGTATGTATCTCGCTGGCAGTCTATCTGTTCTGCTGCAGATTTCTCGGCTATTCCCCCAAAAAGGATCTGGTCTTTGCCCGCATATCACCCTATGCCCTGGGATATGCTTTTCTTCTCGTGGCAGAGATTGTCAAGGCGAATATCGGGGTATTAAAAGAGATCTATACCGAAAAAACCGAAGTGGAACCCTGTGTGGTGGAGTTTACTTCTCCCTTTGAGTCAGAGGTTTTGAATGTCATACTGGCAGATTCCATCACCCTGACACCGGGAACCATCACAGTGGAACTTTCCGGCAGAAATTTTACCGTACACTGCCTGGACAAGTCTATGTCGGAGGATCTGGACCGCTCTTCCTTTGTCACATTGTTGAAAAAAATAGATCTCTGCTTAAACAACAGCTGATAAATTCAATAAAAGGAAAGACTGACAAAAGGAGAAATCATGTTGCAGACTATACAATCGACTTTTTTTACCGGGGTGCTGATCCTGCTCTCCCTGTGCGTCATCGCCTGTCTCATAGCAGCCATCAAGGGACCCTCGCTGGGAGACCGCATGGTAGCGGCAAATATGACCGGAACCCTGACCATCATCGCCATCTGTGTTCTCGCCTGGCATCTGAATGAGGGATGGCTGGTGGACGTAGCTCTGATCTACGCCATGCTGAGCTTTATCGCAGTGGTCGTTCTGACAAAGATTTTTATCGGAAGCTACAAATCCAGTTCAGAAGATGAGGAGGAGGACACCCTTTGATCTATAAACACGAAAAGAAGCCGGAGACACTCCTGTGCTGTGGGCTTCAGAATGGAGAATAATATGGAATGGTTACGATTTGGCATCGCGGCACTGCTTATCCTTGGTGGTATCTTTACCGCCATATCTGCGGCGGTCGGCGTATTCAAATTTAAGGAATGCCTCACCAGAATGCACGCGGCAGCCATGGGGGACACTCTTGCCCTGGCTCTGGTCCTGATGGGACTTGTCCTGCTCTTTGGCTTTTCCTTCACCTCTTTGAAACTAGTGCTTGTGATCGTCTTTTTATGGCTGGCAAGCCCCGTATCCAGTCATTTGATCGCTCAGATGATGTATGAAAGGAAGAAAAGGGAAGATGACAATATTTAGCCTGATACTCGTTATATTTCTTATCCTGTGTGCCGTCGCTGTATGCCTGAATAAAAATCTTCTGACATCCATCGTGATCTTTATGTCATACAGCGTGATCATGTGCCTTCTTTGGATCATTCTGGAATCCCCGGATCTCGCCATCACAGAGGCCGCGGTGGGTGCCGGCGTTACCAGCGTGCTCTTTTTTGTGACCCTGAAACGGATCCATGCCATCAACACAGATGAGCGCGGCGAAAAAGAACCCATAAATCATACACCCGTAGATCATACAGATGAACGGAAAGAGGCAGAACAATCATGAGTAAACCAAGAGAAGATTATGAGAAAACATGGTGGCGCAGGCTGGAGCGTTTTGTGAACGGGGAACGCATCGAGGTTCATGAATACCATGATATTTTTGAACAGAATCCATCTTTTTTAAAAGAAGATATCCAGAAACTGGATCCTGTGACACCACACAAAAAAAAGAAAGCCGAATGGCCGGAGCGTCTTGAGACGCTGAAAGAGCTGTATAATCGGTATGAAAAATGGCCGGAGACCAAAGGGATCACGATTTTCAAGCGGATCTATGGCTGTATGGCTGTGCTTTTTTGTCTTGCGCTGATCACCGTTCTCCTGTTTACGGTATCCAACCTTCCTACTTTTGGAAGCGCAGATAATCCAGCTTCCAATGAGGTGGTGCAGCGATACATCGAAGAAGGTCTTGCAGAGACCGGCGCCGTCAACATCGTGGCGGGGATGATCCTGGATTACCGTGCTTTTGATACACTGGGAGAATCCCATGTGCTCTTTATCGCCGCCACCTGCGTGATGATCCTTCTTCGTGCAGACAAGCAGGGGAAGAAGCATACCACCAAAAGGGCACCGCAAACTAAACCAGATCCAATCCTGAAGGCGGCGGCGACCCTGCTCGCTCCTTTTATCCTGATTTTCGGAATTTATATTGTATTGAACGGACATCTTTCCCCCGGTGGAGGATTTTCAGGGGGGGCTATCATTGGTGCGGGACTGATTCTGGCAGCAAACGCTTTCGGCTTTGAGCAGACTGGCAGGTTTTTCACCCGGAAAACCTATTCATCCATTTCCTTATTTGCCCTGCTCTTTTATTCCGCCGCCAAAAGCTATTCCTTCTACACCGGCGCCAACCATATCGAAAGCATCATCCCCAAGGGCACTCCCGGCGCCATCCTGAGCAGCGGGCTGATCCTGCCCCTGAACATCTGTGTCGGCATGGTAGTAGCCTGTACGATGTACGGATTTTACTCTCTGTTTAAAAAGGGGGAATTGTAGATGAACAATACAATATTTACGAATTACTATGAGGTGGCCGCCGTCATCCTTTTTGGAATCGGTCTGACTACCCTTCTTCTTCATAAAAATCTGATCAAAAAAATTATGGGATTTAATATTATGGATACAGCGATTTATCTGTTCCTGACTTCGAAAGGCTACATTATGAGCCACCTGGCCCCGATCCTGGTGGGCGCGGATATTCCGAATCCTTCCAGGAATGCCGTTAAAACATATACGAACCCGATTCCAAGCGGACTCGTACTGACAGGAATCGTTGTCTCCGTCAGCGTGACAGCGCTGATGCTCGCCATCACGGTCCGCCTTTACAAACGATATGGCACGCTGGATATCGACCAGATCGCCCTGAGTGCCAAGAGAGAGGAGATTTAGCATGAGCCTGGTTCAGAACTTTCCTTTTTTTAATATTATCATGTGCCTGGCTGGCGGCGTCACCTGCTCTGTGCTCAGGGGAAAATACGCAAGGCGTCTGACCATGGGGCTTTTAACCGTGATTCTGTGCATGTCCGCCTTTGTTCTCGCCTTTGTGTTCCGGACCGGTGAAAGCTATACCTTTATGATGGGACACTTTCCGGCGCCCTGGGGCAATGAGATCCGGGTGGGGATCTTAGAGGCGCTGATGGCTGTCTTTTTCAGCCTGATTATGATCCTCTCTATCCTCGGAGGGGGTAAGTACATCCTCTCCGACATCATAGAGACCAAACAAAACCTTTTCTATGTACTGATCAACCTTATGATGAGCTCACTGCTGGCGCTCATCTATACCAACGATCTCTTTACCGCTTATGTATTCATAGAGATCAATACCATCGCTGCCGGAGGACTGATCCTGATTCGGGATACTGGACATACCCTGGTGGCGGCTACTAAATACATGATCATGAGCCTGATCGGTTCCGGTCTGATCCTCATCGGACTTTCCATGCTCTATGGCATCACCGGACATCTTCTCATGTCAAACATACATGAAAGCGTGATACAGATCAACGCTAACGGGCAGTATACCATTCCCCTCACGGTGATCATCGTATTCATCTGTGTGGGACTGGCGATCAAGTCCGCGCTGTTTCCCTTTCATTCCTGGCTTCCGGATGCCTACAGCTACGGAACGGCGGCTTCCAGCGCCATTCTATCCAGCCTGGTATCCAAGAGCTACATTTTTTTGCTGATTAAGATATTCTACCGCGTGATCGGACTGGACATCATCATGCACTATCACGTAGAAAATATCCTGTTCGTCTTTGCGATCCTCGGCATGATCCTGGGTTCTGTAAGCGCCATCCACCAGATGGATATAAGGCGGATGATCGCATTTTCCTCGGTGGCACAGATCGGCTATATCTACATGGGCATCGGACTGGACACAGAGGCTGGTATTCTCGCCGCCCTATTCCACGTCATCTCCCATGCGGCCTCCAAATCCCTATTATTTATCTCTGCCAGGGGGCTGTCGGAAGTATCAGGAAACAGCAAGCTGTTTCCTGATCTGAAGGGCGCCGGCTATCGGAACATCATCGCCGGTATCGGTTTCAGTACGGGGGCTCTCTCGATGATCGGAATCCCCCTCTTTGCCGGATTTACCTCCAAGGTTTATTTCGCCCTGGCCACTCTGGAGTCTTCGCCCTTTAAGCTCTGGACTGCCATGATCGCCCTGGCCATCAGCACGGTGCTGAATGCCGTATATTTTCTGCACACGGTACTTACCATATACACACCGGTCAACATGACAGACCGGATCGGGTTCCGGGCAAAGCGGCAGTTTACCCTTGCCGTCCTGCTGTTTGTCCTTCTGAACCTGTTTCTGGGAATTGGTTCCAACCTCGTATGGCAGACGATCCAGTTGGGAACCGACATGTTTATGTAAAAAAGGTGCGGCTGAAAAACGTGCACCTCTAAAGAATTGCCTACGGCCATTCTTTTGCTCCGTAAAAAATGAACTTTACTATAAAAAACGTCATGAGATTCTGACGTTTCCAATAAAGGAGGCTGCTATGCTGGCGATACCGGTTTTACTGCCGCTGTTCTGCGGTATGATCTTATTTTTTGCTTCTTCCCGTCTGGAGAAGTATCTTCCGGAGCGGAGAAACTGGCTGACTGGCTTTACTGGCCTGGTCACCATCTTTGTTTTTCTGTGCACCCTTATCAATCTTGCAGCGCCGGAAAACACTTTAATCTTATGGCACATCAAGGAAGACATACCGGTCATGTTCCACCTTGACCGACTGGGAAAACTATTTGCAGCCCTCGTTACTGCCATGTGGATTCCTGTTACCATGCACTCTTTTGAATATATGAAACATGAATGGAAAAATGTACGGTTTTATGGCTGTCATCTTATGACACTCGGGGTAGTTCTCGGTATCTGCAGCGCGGGAAACCTGGTCACCATGTATCTTTTCTATGAGGGTATGACCCTTGCCACCATCGGCTATATCATCCACTCTCAGACAAAAGAAGCCATATCCGCTGGTTTCAAATATATCTTTTACTCCATCGCCGGGGCATTTCTCGGTCTGATGGGATTTTTCTATATCTATCAGTTCGGTACCACTCTTTCCTTCACGCCGGGAGGTGTACTGGATCCAGCAAAGGTGTCAGGACATGAGGGACTGCTCCTTGTGATTTTCTTTGGCATGATCGTAGGCTTTGGCTCGAAGGCAGGTATGTTTCCGCTGCATGGCTGGCTTTCCACAGCCCATCCGGTGGCACCGGCCCCCGCAAGCGCCATCCTCTCCGGTATCAATACCAAGATGGGAGTACTGGCGATCCTCCGGGTGATCTACTATATCGCCGGAGTCTCATTCTTAAAAGGCACCTGGGTGCAGACCGCTTTTATTACTCTGACACTGATCACCGTATTCATGGGGTCGATGCTCGCCTACAAGGAAAAAATACTCAAACGCCGGCTCGCCTATTCTTCGGTCAGCCAGGTATCCTATATTCTGTTTGGGGCGGCGCTGATGCATCCTTTGGCCCTGGCTGGTTCACTGGCACATGTTATCTTTCATTCCATTATGAAAAATGGACTGTTCCTCTGTTCCGGTTCGATCATTTATAAAACTGGAAAAACAAAAATAGACGAATTTAAGGGAATCGGCAAACAGATGCCCATCACACTGATCTGCTTCACACTATTGGGGATCTCCATGGTGGGAATCCCACCATTTTGTGGATTTTTCAGTAAAAAAGAGCTCTGTCTGGGGGCTCTGGCCACTGGGTATCCCATCGTGGGCTATGCCGGTCCTGTGATCCTTCTGGTCAGCGCCCTGTTGACCGCCGGCTATCTTCTGGTCCCCGCCTTCCATGCATTTTACCGCACGCCAGACGGAGTGAAGGAGGGGGAAAAAACGAAGACCTGCGAGGCAAATCTCTGGATCCTGATTCCTCTTGTTCTTCTGGCCGCCGCCACTGTCATACTGGGGATCTGCTTTTCCGGTTTCGAGAAACTGTGCATCGATATCGCATACCTGAAGGGTATTTTTTAAATAAGCCTGGCGGAACTGCCTGACGGCAAACCAACGACTTGAAAGAAATGGTGATAAAATGAATGGAATCTTACTTATTATACCTGTTCTTCTGCCCATACTGGGCGGAATGCTGCTTCCCCTGTTCCCATTTACCAGCAGAAGGCAGCGCAATATCTATGTGGAAACCATCGTGTTGATCAATTCACTGCTGATGTGGTATCTGCTGATCACACATCCTATGTCCTACACGCGGCTCATCAACCTGGCCGGTATGCTGGAAGTATCCGTACATCTGGACGGCGCCGCCATGATCTTTGCGGCACTGGTAGCCACCCTGTGGCCTTTTGCCACGCTGTATGCCTTTGAATACATGAAACATGAGGGAAGTGAGAAACGCTTTTTTTCCTTTTACACCATCACCTATGGCATCACTCTTGGCATCGCACTATCCGCCAATCTTATGACCATGTATATGTTCTATGAGATGCTGACGCTGGTTACCATTCCTCTGGTCATGCACTCATTTAAAAGAGAAGCGAGATTTGCCGGCCGGAAATACGCCTATTATTCCATCGGAGGCGCGGCCTTTGCCTTTATCGGTTTTATCTTTATCCTGAATTATGGCAGTTCTATGAATTTTACCTTTGGCGGTGTACTGGATACTGCTAAGATCGGAACTGATACCAACGTACTTCTCGCCGTCTTTGTATTTATGGTACTGGGGTTTGGCGTAAAAGCTGCGATTTTCCCGCTGCATGGCTGGCTACCCACCGCCTCTATTGCACCGACGCCGGTCACAGCCCTGCTCCACGCAGTCGCCGTCGTCAAATCCGGTGCTTTTGCCATTATTCGTATCACCTATTACATCTTCGGAACGGAATTTTTGCGGGGCACCTGGGCACAGTACACCGTACTTCTGTTTGTGGCGGCTACGATTCTGTACTGCTCTTCCAGCGCGGTTAAGGAACAGCATTTAAAACGTCGTTTCGCCTATTCCACCTCAAGTAACCTTTCTTATATCCTGCTCGGCGTACTTCTTATGACGCCGGAGGGAATGGTGGGAGGATTTACCCATATGATCTTTCATGGAATTATGAAGATCACACTGTTTTTTGCCGTGGGCGCTATCATGCACCAGACCGGCAGCACCTATATATATGAAATATCCGGATATGGAAAAAAGATGCCAGTGGTATTTGCCTGCCTCTCCATCGCAGGAATCGCCCTGATCGGCATCCCTCCCCTCACCGGATTTATCAGTAAATGGAATATCGCCACAGCAGCCGCCGGCGCCTGGCAGCAGGGAAACAGGCTGGCGCCGGTGCTGATCTGTGTCCTGATCCTGTCCGCCTTCCTGACATCGATCTATATCTTTACGATCATAATAAAAGCCTATCTGCCGGCAAAGTTTACACCGGTACCAGGCGGACAGGCTCCGGCAGACAGACAGGCAGAGGGCAGCAACAGAGAGATCTGTGATCCTAACTGGCTCATGAAACTGCCTATGGTCCTGTTCGCCATACTGATCATTTTATTCGGCATTTATTCCGCGCCTCTGATGAACTTTTTCAGCCAGGTGGCGTCAGGACGGATCTAGGAGGTGATGACATATGGATTGTTCAATGATGAGTTTTACACTGGAAAACCCGTTAAGCCCTTATTTTATCGGAATCACACTGGCGGTATATCTGGTCACGGCCAGTACCCTTCCCCAGCTTTTAAAGGGTTCCCGCAATAACAGACGGTTTTTGCTGTTTTATATACTGACCGGCGCAGCTTCCCTTGGGATCTTCGCTGCCGCAGATTTTTTTACCCTGTTCTGTTTTTTTGAGATTATGACGTTATGTTCTTTTGCCTACGTGGGCTGCGATGAGAGCCAGGCATCCCGGAAAGCTGCCATGTCCTATCTGATGTATGGTATCCTGGGTGGGCTTGTCATGCTCTTTGGTCTGTTGCTGATCTACTCACGTTTCGGGACACTGGGCTTTCAGCAGCTGGCAGATATATCATTTGCGCCGGCGGATAAGCCGCTGCTCTATACCGCTGGAAGCTGTCTTCTCTTTGGATTCGGCGCCAAAGCAGGCATGTTTCCCCTGCACACCTGGCTGCCAAAGACCTATACCGCTGCGCCTTGTGCCGGTACAACGGTTCTGTCGGCAGTATTGTCAAAAACAGGTATCTATGGAATATTTATGGTAAGCTTATGTCTTTTTCAAGATAATTCCGCCGGGGAAGCCTGGGGGCTTGCCCTGTCGATACTGGGCTGTCTGACGATGTTCACCGGAGGACTGTTAGGGCTGTTTTCCTCCAACGTAAAACGGACTCTCGCCTGTTCCTCCATGTCCCAGATCGGATTTATCCTGGTGGCCATCGGTTGCAGCGACTCCTTAGGCGCCCTGCTGCACACGGTGAACCACTCCTTGTTTAAGCTGATCCTCTTTACCATCGTGTCTTTGCTTTTCGGTATGACTGGGGAACTGGACTACAACCGGCTTGCTGGTTTTGCCAACCGCAAATGGTGGCTGAAACTTCCATTTTTATGCGCCGCCCTGGGAATCAGCGGGGTTCCTCTTTTCAGTGGTTTTGTGAGCAAGACATTGATCCACCACGGTATCGAGACCTGCATGCACATTTCTCCTTACGCAGATATGTATCAGGGCGTGGAATGGATCTTCCTCTTTTCCGGCGGCATGACCTTTGCCTATATGCTGAAAATGTATTTTGCCCTGTTCCACAACCACCCCCAGAATGAGAGCTGTCGGGAAGATACCTGCATCGCAAAACCAGGATCTATCTCTGTATTCCTGCTCTACGCCTTTGGCTTTCTCTGTCCTGCCATCGGACTGTATCCCGGGGCATTGCAGTTACTCTTGGTATGGGAGAATCTCAAAGGAATACTGATCTCACTCTCCATCGGCGCTCTGATTTATCTTATCTTCATCCGCACCTGCACGATGAAAAAGGAGAGCCGGGAAGAAGGTTCCTATACCCGTTACATCGATATTTACCCTTCCTGGCTGGATATCGAAGAACTGGTCTACAAACCAGTATTTTTAAAAATACTGCCCTTTATCGGCGCTCTGTTCAGCCGGGCTGCCGACCGCCTTATGGACGGTTTGTCGATCTTTATAATGAAGACACTGCTGCGGCCAGGGGGACGTTCCCATGTGCGCAATGACCATCCCCTCGCCTACGCAGCCGGTAAACTGGCTGACGCTGTCTTCACACTGGTACATGTCAAGATCCGGAAAAAACCTCCGGTATCCCGGGCTTCCTATGCAGACCTGTTCACCGTCGGAAGCACCGAGTTTTCCCGCGCTGCCAGACTGGTCCTCTACAGTGTCTCTTTTGGTCTTCTCCTGTTTGCACTGGGACTTACGGCAACACTGGTATATCTGCTTGCCACTCTTCAATAATTAGAAAAAGGGGGAACACTTATGAAGTGGATTAAATTTACACTGGATACCCATACCGACGCGGTGGATATCCTGAGCTATATGTTAGATGAGATCGGCGTAGAAGGAATCGAGATCGAAGACCATCTTCCGCTGAGCGAATCAGAAAAAAAACAGATGTATGTGGACATCCTGCCAGACCCGGAGACCAATGACGGTTCTGCCAGGGTCCACTTTTATATGGAGCCTCAGGACTGTAATCCCGAAAAAATCATGCTCCAGGTTCACGAAATCTTTCAGGAGATGAAAGCTTATACCAATATCGGAAATGGCACGGTGAGTCTCTCAGAGACGGAGGACAAGGACTGGATCAATAACTGGAAGACCTTTTTCAAACCCTTCCGCGCCGCTGATCATGTGATCGTAAAACCTACCTGGGAAACATGTACATTGGAGGATTACCAGCCCGACAGGGATATCGTGATCGATATCGATCCGGGAATCGCTTTCGGAACAGGAACCCACGAGACCACAAAGCTTTGTATCCAGGCGCTGTCCAGAACCGGCTGTCAGGGAAAGCGCATCCTGGATGTGGGCTGTGGAAGTGGAATTCTCGCCATCTCGGCTCTGAAGCTGGGCGCCTCCTATGCTACCGCCACAGATATCGATGAAACAGCTGTAGAAGTCGCCAGAGAAAATATGCTCGTGAATCATATCTCTCCTGAATCCTATCAGCTCTTTGCGGGAGACCTGACCGGCAACGCGGCTTCTGACCACTCCTACACCTTTCATGCTCCGGCAAACACCACGCCTATCAGGGAAAGAATTGGAGGCGGATATGATATCATCGTGGCAAATATTCTCGCCGATGTCATTATCCCCCTGTCCGGCGTTCTCCACCCGCATCTAAAAGAAGGAGGGATCTTTATCTCCTCCGGTATCATCAATACAAAGGCGGATGAAGTCGAGGCCGCCTTGAGACAAAATCAATTTCAAATTCTTTCAAAAGAAACTTTGAAGGAATGGGTCTGCTTTATTGCTTCTTAATATTTTTCTTTGTTGCATGCATCATTTTTCCCCTTTCGGTACTCTCATATATAGAAGCTTCGATAACACTGCCACAAAAACGGCAGTGTTGCACTACTGTGCAAAAACAATGGAGGACGGTTTATGAAAACAAAATTACCTGAACTCGTCAGGCAGGCAAAGCAGGGAGATGCCTTTGCTTTTGCCCGACTCTATGAAGAAATCTATAAAGATTTGTACCGCTTTGCCTACTGTAACGTAAAAAATATCCATACTGCGGAAGATGTGGTCAGCGATTCCGTGCTCAATGCCTATGAAAACATACATAAGCTGCGAAAAAATGAATCCTTCCGCAGCTGGATGTTTCAGATCGTGGCAAATGAATGTAAAAGGCAGTTCCGGCTCCAGTCAAAGACAGTCCCTTATGAGACAGATGTAGTGCAGGATTCACCACAGCTGGCAGCCGATCCTACAGACCGTCTGGCGATCAGGCAGGCATTTGACCTGCTGAACGAACAAGAGCGCCTAATTGTAGGATTAAGCCTCTTCGGCGGTTACAGCGGTAAAGAGATCTCCCACTTTCTCCGCAAAAAAGAAAATACAGTTCGTTCTATAAAGAGCCGTGCTCTGGACAAAATGAAACATATACTGGAGGTGTCAGATGATGATTGAGAAAAAATTAATACAACTAAGCGAAGATATTGTGATACCGGATACCCTGAAACCAGATCAGATCGAGCAAAAGCTGCAGCACGCTAAGGCGGGACGTCAGAGCCGGTACGCCAGACGTTTCACTACCAGGCTTGCACTGGGGGCTGCCTGCCTTCTGCTTGTAGCTGCTGTGGGAAATTATCTGCTGGCTGCCGGCATCCTAAATATTACCCCGGACTCAGACCCACGGCATAATTCTGCCCCCCAGGCAGATTCCGAGACGGCGGCTGTCAGCCCCACACAGCCGCCAGAAGAAGCAGCCGCACCAGAGGGAGAAATATACGAAACACTGAGACAGAAAATAGCCCTGAGCATGGAAAGCAGCGGATTTGGCCAATATCAGGATACAACAACCGATACCGCTTTGGAGAACTCAAAAGAAGTCGCTGATGCCTCAGGGAGCTCAGCTTCTACTCAAAAAGATTCAAATGAATACTCTGGCACCAATCTCCAGGTGCAGAACGTAGATGAGGGTGACGTGGTAAAAACCGACGGAACTTATATCTATACTTCTGCTGACGATACTTTTGGAAGCACCGTCTTCATCTATCAAGCGGAGGGGAAAGACACAAAAAAACTAACAGAACTCACCGTGGATTCCATGAATATTTCAGAGATGTATATCAAAGACCATTTTCTCGTATTAGTCGGCAATGACTGGGAAAAGCAGTCAGAGAAGGAAAAGTTATCTGGAGCATATACGGAACATGACATCCAGCAAGAGAATACATTAGTTCTAGTCTATAACATAGCAGATATCAAAAAACCAAAACAGATCTTCCGCAAAACCCAGTCCGGAACCTATTCCAATTCCCGAATCAACGGAAACTATCTCTACACTTTTTCCGTGATGTATGCGGTCTCTGCTGAAAAAAAAGATAAAAGGGAGTGCTACATCCCCTCTGTGGGTGGCAGCCTGGTTCCAGAAGACCGTCTGATCATCCCCTCCGGCGTCACCTCCAGCGCCTATATGGTTTTTACTTCGCTGAACATTATGGGTGGGGACGATTTTTCCGATACTTTATCAATCCTCGGTGGAGATGGTATCTGCTATGCCAGCGAAGAGAATTTATACATCGCCTCTCTGACGGCAGATTACACAAAAACGACCATCAGCCGTTTTCACTACCAGGATGGAAAACTCAAAGAAAATGGCGAAAAGACTTTCCGCGGGAAAATACTGAACCAGTTCTCCATGGATGAGTACGAGGGAAAACTCCGCTTTGTCGCCACCACAGAACACACCGGACGGTCCACTAGCAGCATAGGAACCTCCAACGGTCTCTATGTTCTGGACGAAAACATGGAATTATTAGGCAAGGTAGACCGTCTCGCCAGGTCTGAACGTATCTATTCCGCCCGGTTTATGGGGGATAAAGCGTATTTTGTAACCTACCGGGAGACGGATCCGGTATTCCTCGTGGATCTTTCCGATCCCTCCAAACCCGTAGTAAAGGATAAGCTGAAGATCCCCGGCTTCTCGGAATATCTTCAAGGCTATGGAGAAGGGCTGCTCCTGGGAATCGGCAGCAACATCAACAAAAATGGGGATACCCAGGTAAAATTAACGATGTTTGATATCTCCTCTGGCACAAATGTCCAGGAGATACACACCAAACTCCTGGAAAAGGAGACCTACAGCCTGGCAGGAAAAAATCATAAAGCAATCCTAGCTGACGCCGGAAAAAACCTGATCGGCTTTGCAACAGAATCCTATGAGAAAAATGGAAAACAAAAGATCACATATCGTCTCTACTCCTATGACGAGAAAAAAGGCTTTCAAAAACTGGCCACCCTGTCTCCCAAAAACATGGCGATTTCTTCGGCCCGTGGATTGTATATCGGTGAACATCTGTATCTGGCTGACGGCGAAGGAATCGGTGGCATATATGTATACGACTTGAACACCTGCAAACAACTGGCTAAAATCACCAAATAAAAAAAGGGCGGCTGAGTAACTTGCACCGCCAATTGAGAACTTTCCTATCAGATAAAACGCACCGCCAAAGAATGGGACCAGGCATAAAAGCCGATCCGATCCTTTGGCGGTGTTATTTTAGCCAAATGGCGCCAACATACCAGTACTAGAATGGCGCTAATTAAATCCATATAATTTTCTGGAAATACTGTAGCCCCAGACTACCATCTTTCGGCCAGCCTTTCCCCGTATCTGCATTGGTTTGCTGAGCACCTGCTTATTTACGAGACGAAAGGTATTCCGGCTGGAATTTTTCAGATACTTCCAGAGCTCCGTCCGCTTTTCCAGGCTCTCCTCAGAGCCCTCTTTGATCAGAAATACGGAACTGACCGTCATCATCATGGCCAGGTACTTCACCATATAATCTCTGAGTTTTTTATTCTTGATCTTATTCAGATCATGGGCGTCAATCATAAGCTTATTTACTTTGATCTGCTGATCGATACGTCCCATCATCACCTTCTCGTTTACCGACTGGTCATCTCTGCCGATAAAATAACGGTACAGATCCACATCCATATAATACATCGTCTTCACATAAGGCAATGGTGTATATACGAATATGTTATCCACATAAAAGGTGTGCTTGGGAAGTTCCAGGCTACAGTCAAGGAGCATCTGCGTGCGATAAATCACCGAATGCATCAATATGTTCTGGCTAATCTTAAACTTCTTGATATCACTCCAGCCAAAGATCTTCTCCTGGGGAAACACTCCTTCATAACGAATCGCCTTATGTTTATGCACACTTGGCTTTTCATATACATAATTTGCCAGGAACATATCTACCAGACGGCCTTCACGGATAAAGCTGCGAAGCTTCTCCATCACCTTTACCAGTGCCTCCCTGTCCAGCCAGTCATCACTGTCCAGCACTTTAAAATACAAACCTTTTGCATTTCTAATGCCGGCATTTACAGCCTCACCGTGTCCACCATTTTCCTGATGGATCGCCCGGATGATGCCAGGATACTCCTGTTCCAGCTCATCGGCTATTTTTCCCGTATCGTCTACAGAACCGTCATTTATAATAAGAATCTCCACATCTTCTCCACCTACCAGCACACTCTCCACAGCATGGCGCATGTAGTCCTGAGAATTATAACATGGAATCGCTACTGTTAAAATCTTCATTTCTCTCCTATACCCTCTCTGCTAAATCCAATGCCCGTTCTACGATGGCATCAATATTGTAGTATTTATATTCCGCCAGTCTTCCAAGCAAATAAAATCCAGGAATTTGATCCACCAGCGCCTTGTATTTCTCAAACAAGGCATCATTCTCTGAATTATTGATAGCATAATACGGAATTTCTCCTTCGCTTCCCGAATATGCCTTCGGATATTCCTTCACAATGGTGGTATCCTCCATATCCAGCTGACCTGACAGATATTTAAACTCTGTAATCCTCGTAAATTCCTCACTCACTGTGTAATTCACCACAGCATGGCTCTGATAAAATGGTTTCTCATAATGTTCAAAGTGAAAATCCAGAGAACGATAGGGAAGCCTTCCATAACAACAGCCAAAAAACTCATCCAGTGCACCGGTAAAGATCACATCACCGTGGAATGGATGTCCCTCAAACCACACTTTGACATCTCCCTCCGGATCGAGACGCAGCACGTCTGTCCCCTGGCAGCTCAACCGGAGATCGATCCCATCATGCTCTAACATTTTTTCAAAAATTTTAGTATACCCATGTAGGGGAATACCCTGGAACCTATCCTGAAAATACCGGTTATCGCGGCTCAATAGCACAGGAACTCTTCCTGAAACTGCCGGATCGATCTCCTTGGGCGACTTGCCCCACTGCTTCATAGTATACTTAAGAAAAATGTTTTCATACACATACTGTGCAATTTCCTGAAGTTCATCGTCTGGGTGATTCATAAGTTCTAGAATCGGAACTCTCGCCCCCTCTCCAAAAGAGGAAATAAGCTTTTTCTCCAGCTCTGGAGCTCGTTCACCATACACCATCTCCAGCGTATTCAAGTTAAATGGGATCGGAAGCTCTCTTCCTCCGATCTTTCCCACCACCTCATGCCGAAATGAGTACCACTCCGTAAACCGGGATAAGTATTGATATACCCGCTCACTGTTTGTATGAAATATATGAGGTCCATATTGATGGATCAGTATTCCATATTCGTCCTTACGGTCGTAGCAATTGCCGCCGATATGCGGTCTGGAATCAATGACCAGAACCCGCTTTTTCTTCTTCTCAGCCAGTTCCCTGGCCACAACGGCGCCTGCAAATCCACAACCGATCACTATACTGTCGTACATACTGTTCTCCATTCCCACTAATACAGTAAAATCCTTCTATATTAGTCCAAAAAGCGCATCTTATTTTCTTTCGACCCCTTCTTGACCGGTGCTGCTGCCACAGGGCGGTTCATCCCCGCAGCATCCTTGAGACCACTGGACAGTTTACCCTTGCACTCTTTGCAAAAACGCCCTGTCTTAATCAGGGTACCACAATTTTCACATTCAATTCCCACTGGAGAATCCTCAGAAAAACACAGTCTTTCTTCTTTCACCCAGCGCTTGATCTGGCGGATCGATACATCCATCTCTTCTGCCAGTTCATTGATTCCGATCTTTGGATGATCATATACATATTTTTTCACTTCTACGAACTTTTCATCCATTTTTTTTACACACTGCGGACAAATTCTTGATCCACTTATATAGTTGAAAATTTTGCCGCAACTCTTACATGTAATCACTTCCATATCCATCTACCTGCCTTCCTCCATGCCAATAAATGCCATGGTTTTAGTCTCCCCTGCCTATACAGAGACAGAGAAAATATATTCTTTTAGTAGTTCCTGCCTCTTTTAATGCTTTTGCACAGGCCTCCAATGTAGCGCCTGTTGTATAAATATCGTCCACCAGCAGTACGTTCCGATATCGTCTGCCGGTCTGAATGACACCAAAGCTCCTTTGAAGATTTTTAATCCGTGCTCTCACATCAAGCCCTTTTTGCGGTCTCGTGTTTTCGGTACGGATCAGATAATCCCCCATCACAGGAATCCCCAGTTCCATTCCAATCTGTGCCGCCATATACTCTGCCTGGTTAAATCCCCGGAAACGAAGCTTCTTTTTATGCACTGGTACCGGAAGGATGACTTCCGGCGAAATCTCTTTGATCCAGGTTCCATATTTTTTGACGAGTTCCCTGGCAAAATAATCGCCACATGAAAGATCTCCGCCATATTTAAAATTTGTAATGGCAGTCTGCATCATGCGGTCATAGGGATACAATGCCATTCCCTTCGTCACATAGAAGGCTTTCCCTCTGCAGTCCCCGCACAGTTCTTCTTCGGATACTTCCAAAGACTTAGAACAACGTTTGCAGCGAGGTTCTGTCACAGGATGAAGCTGCCTTCGGCAGGCACTGCATAATGCCCCTGTCCTCCCCTTTTTTAGAATATCATGGCATATGATACATTTTTCCGGAAATACTGCATCCAGCAATAATCTCTTCAAAATTACCCCTTTCCACAGGGCAAACCGCTCACTATTATTCTACCAAAGATTTAGCGGTATTGCAATTCTTTTAAACGAATTTCCAAAGTGGAATATCTTTTTTGCTCGGATTTATTTCCGATCATATCATATACCGCCTCTTTACTCCCAACAATTGTCACACACTGCCTCCCCCTGGTCACCGCTGTATACAAAAGATTACGGTTCATCAGCACTCTGGGACCTCCCAACAGGGGAATGACCACTGCTGGATACTCGCTCCCCTGGGATTTGTGGATCGTGATGGCATATGCCAGTTCCAGCTCATCCATATCTCCAAATCCGTAAGTGACCAGCTTTTCTTCATCAAAGGCTACTGTTAATTCTTTATTGAACAGATCAACCTGGCGGATCACACCGCAGTCTCCGTTGAATACACCGGTGCCCTCTTCGATGACCACACCGTGAAATCCCTCCACCCTCCAAGGCATCTGATAGTTATTTTTGATCTGCATCACCTTATCTCCCTCGCGGAAAATAGTACCATGAACTTCCAGCTGTGGTTTTCCCTCCCGCTCCGGATTCAAATATTTCTGCAAGATCTGATTGCAGCGGATCACGCCCAGCTCTCCCTTTTTCATGGGTGTCAACACCTGTACATCAAAGGAGGTGCAGTCCGTGTACCCTGGCATCTTATCCCTCACCAACCAGAGCATCACCTCCAGCACGCCATGACTGTCCTCCCTTTCCAGACAAAAAAAGTCCTGACTCTTATTGTCTAGAGCAATGGGCTCCCCGTGATTTATTCGGTGGGCGTTGACTACAATATCACTTTCTGCCGCCTGGCGAAAGATCCGCTCCAGCCTCACCACACTGCAGCAGCCGGAGCCGATGATATCTTTCAGTACATTTCCCGGCCCCACACTGGGCAACTGGTTTACGTCCCCCACCAGAATCAGTCTTGTTCCCACAGAAACCGCTTTCAAAAGACTGGTAAAAAGATAAATGTCTACCATGGACATCTCATCGATGATCACCACATCTGCCTCCAGGGGATTCCACTCATTCCGCTCAAATACTCCCTGCCCCTCCGCCTCCGAAAAGGAAGCTTCATTTTCTGACATCCCAGCACCATTGTACTGGAGCATCCGGTGAATGGTCTGGGTCTCCCTGCCAGTGGTCTCACTCATCCGCTTGGCTGCCCGTCCCGTGGGCGCCGCAAGCAGAATCGTCTGGCCCTGAGATTCTAGAAGCTTGATGATCATATTGATGGTGGTGGTCTTTCCTGTTCCCGGTCCCCCTGTCACCACCAACAATCCATGGCTCATGGACTCCCTGACAGCCAGCACCTGCTGCTCTTCCAGTTCGATCTCCGACTCCTTCTGGAGCTTTTTGATCACCCGGTCCAGGGAATCATCATAATCTGCCGATACATTTTCGATGTCCAAAAGCATTCTGGCACAATTCATTTCATTATAATACAGATTGGGAAGATAGATCTTCTCCCCGTCCCGGATAACGCTCTTATCTATCTCCATTACCTCGGTCATTCGCATGAGACGCTCCACACCCACACCGAGAAACTCCACGCAGTTGCGGTACAGAAGTTCCTCCGGCATATAAATATGCCCGGAATTGCTACCCAGCCCCAGTACATACAAGATCCCAGCGCGAATCCGGTAATCCGAGTCCATATCCAGTCCGGTCCTCATGGCGATCCCATCGGCAATGCGAAATCCCACTCCCCGGATGTCCTCCGCCAATTTATACGGATTATGTTTCACCACATCATACAGCTCTTCCCGGTAGGTCTTATAAATCTTTACTGCCAGCTGGTTACTGATACCATATTGCTGTAAAAACAGGAGTGCATTCCGCATCTCCCTCTTTTCCTCAAACTGATCGGCAATATCCCGTGCTTTTTTCTCGCTGATCCCCTTGACCTCACTGAGACGTTCTGGTTCTTTCTCGATGATCTCAAAGGTTTTGTCTCCGAACTTATCTGTGATACGTTTTGCCAGCCCTCCACCGATGCCTTTGATTGCCCCGGAAGCCAGATACCTCTGCATAGAAACCACATCATCGGGATCTCTGCTCTCACTGCTTTCTACCTTGAACTGCTCGTGATATGTGGGATGCTTTACGATACTGCCCCGCAGCACCATGTATTCCCCCTCATTAATAAAAGGAAATACACCCACACAGGTCTCCAGCACTTCACCATCCTCATTTTCACATGCAAATTCAAAGACTGTATATCCATTTTCTACATTGCGGTAAATAATATGCTCCACATATCCCTTCCGCTCTTCCATAGTAATCCCCATTCCTCAAAAAAAGCGCCCTAAACAGGGCGCCAGTTTTTCCAATATGCTGTCACCGGTATGTATTTGATAAACCGGTTTATACCTAACTATCTAAAAGTGGCAGATCCACTTCCACATCTATTCTTCCGTCGTGGTGAGCCCCATATTTCTAGCCATGGAATCATAGAGAGTCTGAGCGATTCCCAGTCCATTGCCTGACGCTACCATATTTTCTGCCAGCGCCTGATACATATTGTCACTGAACATGTCGACATACTCGCCGCCCTCTTCTTCCTCGTCACTAAATACCTTCGCTGTCTTTTCCATCGTCTGAAACATTTTCTGCAAAAGGTAAGACTCAAACTGCTCGCATGCCGACATCATCTCTTCGTCTGTCTCGGCATCCTGGATCTGATTTGTGAGTCGGTTCGCGGTAGCAGCTCCTGTCAACGAGTCTGCTCCTATGGAAGATCCTAACAGGGCACTATTTAAATTATTTACAGATAAAGACATAACTTATCCCCTCCTTATGATCTGAGGTTGTTCGCCTGCTGGAGCATCTCATCGGATGCTGTGATCGCCTTGGAATTCATCTCATAGGCACGCTGGGCAACGATCATATTGACCATCTCATCCACAGCCTGCACGTTGGACCCCTCAAGACGCCCCGACACGATTTGAGAGCCCAGCTGATCCGCCGTACTTGTGATCACCGCTCCAGAAGCCGGAGATTCTTTCATGATGGTATCCATGGTTCGATCCAGCCCCGCCGGGTTTGGAAATCTGGCAAGCCCGATCTGTATTCCCATCTGCTGAGCATTGCCGGTGGCATCCGGATACATGAAATTACCATACTGATCCACTGACAGCTTAGAAGCATCGATCTCCGCCGGGAAGGTAATTGGCTGACCATTGGCAGCGATGACAGGATAACCGTTGGAATCCGTAAGCGCCATGCCGTCTCCCGTCACCGATACGTTGAAGTTACCGTTTCTGGTATAACCAATGCTTCCATCATTCAGCCGCACCTGGAAAAATCCCTCTCCCTGGATGGCATAATCAAAAGATCCATTGGAAGCAAGAAGTGGCCCTTGGTGGAAATCCGATACAATGGCCGCCGGTCTGACTCCAAGTCCTACCTGTGCACCAACGGGTTTTGGTTCCCCGGTACTGTCATAAGACTTCCCCTGTATCGTCTGGTACAATAAAGATTTAAAGTTGACAGCCTCTGTCTTGTAGCCTGTCGTATTGATATTGGACAGATTATTAGAAATCGTATCCAGATTTGTCTGCTGGGCGATCATTCCTGACGCCGCAGTCCAAAGTGAACGCATCATAATTATTTCCTCCTAACGTCTGCTCTCGACGGTCTTACGGACTATCTGCCGCAATGCGAAGAATACGCATCATACATTATTGTTCTCTGTTATCCGAGCTTTCCGACCTGATTTGCCGCCCGTTCAAGCATGGAATCCATCGAGCGGATGACTTTCTGATTTGCCTCATAGGCTCTCGTTATAGTAATCATATCGACCATTTCGGACACAACATTAACATTTGACATCTCAATATATCCCTGCAGCACAGAAGCCTCGGCTTCCTTCTCCGTCGCTCCCTCCACAACCGTATACATATTGTCGCCAACTTTTACTATGTAATCATAATCTGCAAAATCCGTTATTTTCAGCCGGTCAACGATAACTCCATCTGCTGTCACCGTTCCGTCATTGCTGATCACAACATTTTTTGCATCCGTGGGGATCTGAATGTCTCCACCTTCTCCCTGCACCCGGTTTCCTTCAGAATCCACCAGAATGCCTTCCTTTGTCACCAGAAAACTTCCGTCCCTGGTATATCTGGTGGAAGTCTCTCCTCTGGAATTTGTATAATTTATCGTAAAGAATCCATTCCCGCTCAGTGCCAGATCAAAGTTCCCGCCGGTGTTTCTCACCGATCCCTGGGTATAATCTGTATACACCTCGCCAATCTTCACACCCAGGCTCATCGTGCCGATGGCCTCGTTGTGGTATGCCTGAGATCCGTCTCTAATCTTAATTGTCAGCAATTTGTCAAATGCCTGGCTGCTTACACTTTCCTGCTTGTATCCAGCAGTATTTGAATTTGCCAGATTATTTGAGATAACATCCAATCGATTTTGTTCGTTGACCATCCCTGTCCACGAAGTATAAAGACCTCTTAACATTACTTTCCTCCTCTTCAGCTCTCATTGGTCGTTCCACTTAGGAACTCTACATATTTTCCAGTGCCAATGGCCACTGCCGTCATTGGTTCCTCTGCTGTCATGGTGGTGATACCTGTCTTGCTCTCGATCAACTCTTCTAACCCATATAAAAGACTTCCTCCACCAGTCAGCACGATCCCACGGTCTGCGATGTCTGCTGCCAGCTCCGGCGGCGTCTTCTCCAAAACACTGTGCACCGCCTCCACGATCTGCAGCGTCGTGTCCTTTAGCGCTTCTTCGGTCTCCTCGGAAGTGACCGTGATGGTCTTTGGCAGACCGGTCACCAGATTTCGTCCACGGACATCCACTTCCTCCACTTCCGGTCTCGGAAATGCCGAACCGATGCGGATCTTTATGTCCTCAGCGGTCCTCTCACCGATCAGGAGGTTGTGTCTCTTTCTCATATATCTTACAATGGCATCATCAAAGTCATCCCCTGCGATCTTAATAGAGGTGCTTACCACTGTCCCGCCCAGGGAGATCACTGCGATATCCGACGTTCCGCCCCCGATATCCACAATCATGTTTCCGCAGGGCCTCGCAATGTCAATCCCTGCACCTATCGCAGCAGCGATAGGCTCTTCGATGATCTTAACATCCCTGGCGCCTGCCTGAAACGCCGCATCCTCTACGGCTTTTCTCTCCACCTCTGTGACACCGCTGGGTACACAGATACTGATCAGCGGTTTACGGAATCTCTGCTTGCCGACTGCCTTCTGAATGAAATATTTCAGCATCTTCTCCGTCACTGTATAGTCGGATATAACTCCCTGTCTCAACGGACGGACCGCCACAATGTTTCCCGGCGTACGGCCGAGCATCAATCTTGCCTCTTCACCGATCGCCTTGATTCTGTTCGTATCTCTGTCAAATGCAACCACACTAGGCTCCTTCAGTACAACACCCTTGCCTTTCACATATACAAGAATACTCGCTGTACCCAGATCTATTCCAATGTCCATGACTTTCTCCTTTCATAACTCTCCCTAAATTTATCCATGTAATTTCTCTATATTCCAGTTTCCCCAAATTCTGTATCAAGTAAACATACCTAATTTCTATTATAAACCGAATCCGGCATTTTTCAAATGTTTTTTTGCAAATTTAATATATAATTTACATTTAGCGATTCCCTAGACAAACCATATTGCCCGCTTTTAATCTTCTGCTGATAGAGCAGCCTGCATCATTAAAGCACACTCAATCCGTTTTTTTTGTAACTGACAGCCGATTTCATAGGGTTTATTAATGTCCTGATGCATATTAAATGCGTTCGCGGCACATCCGCCGCTGCAGTAAAATTTGGCAAAACAGCTACGGCACTCCTCTTTGGCATATACATTGCAAAGTTTAAATTGATCCCGGATTTCCGTATTTACAATTCCGTCCTCCACATTTCCCAGCAGAAAATCCTCATTTCCCACAAACTGATGGCAGGGGTACAGGTCTCCCCAGGGTGTAACCGCCAGGTATTCCGTCCCGGAACCACAGCCGGATAATCTCTTGTAGACACAGGGGCCTCCCGTCAGATCGATCATATAGTGAAAAAAGTGAAATCCTCTGCCATCTTTTTTTCTTTTAATCATTTCCTGCGCCAGTCTGTCATACCCCTCGCAGATCACCGGTATATCTTCTTCCCGTATAGCATAGGGCTCCTCTGGTCCCGCCACCACCGGCTCCACAGAGATCTGTTCAAAGCCCTGATCCGCCAGATGCAGCACATCTTCTACAAAATCCAGATTGTGGTGGGTAAATGTCCCCCGCACATAGTACTTTTGCTGATGGCGGCTCTCCGCCACCTTTTTGAATTTATCCAGGATCAGATCGTAACTGCCATCTCCATTTTTATTGGGACGCATATGATCGTGCACTTCTTTTCTACCGTCGATACTAAGGACGATATTATCCATCTCCTGATTGGCAAACTCTATGATTTCATCATTCAGCAATACCCCATTGGTGGTAAGTGTAAAGCGAAAATGCTTGTCATATTTTTCTTCCAGACCTCGTCCATATGCTACCAGCTGTTTGACCACCTCAAAATTCATCAATGGCTCACCGCCAAAAAAATCCACTTCCAGGTTCCGTCTGCTGCCGGAATTCTCCACAAGAAAATCCAATGCCTTTTTTCCTACTTCAAAACTCATCAGAGATCGGTCACCCTTGTACTCTCCCTCGCCGGCAAAACAGTAACGGCAGGAAAGGTTACAGGCATGGGCAATATGAAGACAAAGAGCCTTCACTACCGTCTGTCGCTGTTTAAAATCAATTACGCCCTCTTTGTAAGTATCCTCTGTAAATAAGGTTCCTTCTTCTTTCAACTGCTCCAGATCATGAAATAATTCCTTCAGCTCTTCCTCCGTGATCCCTTCATCGCAATACTTATTGCAGATTATCTTCGTAATCTCTTCTTTTCCTTTTTCTTCATACATGCTGATCACATCATATGCCACATCATCTACCACATGAACAGAGCCACTATTTACATCCAAAACTATATTATATCCATTATTTTTATATTGATGAATCATTTCTTTCTTCCCCGCTATTTTCCAACTTTTCAATCGTATCCCGACTGCGCCAACGCAAGAAAGGACTTTGTTTGATTTTTGCAAACCAAACAAGTCCTCTATTGCTCAGATTCTTATGTCAATTATTTGTTCTCACAACTCTGGTTCCCAACAGTACAGGATGTCTTGCAGGCAGACTGGCAGGATGTCTGGCACTCTCCGCAACCGCCTTTTTTTACAGTATCTTTGAGATTTTTTGATGTAAGTGTCTGAATTCTTTTCATGATTGTCTTCCTTTCTTCGATACGTTTCCAATATTATCATTAGTATATCACAAAAAAAACGGGATTTCAACTAATAATGAAGCTATTTTATTCCGGACCGGATCATCCCCCCCAGCATTCCCGAAAATATACAAACCAAAAACGCCGTGAGCATGCCAGGCATCTGTGCTGCTACACTTTGGTTCCAGACGGCACTGACACAGTATACCACAGCAAAGTACACAAGGCCCAGCAGGCCGCCGCCGAGATATCTTTTCTCTTCCAGTCCTCCGCTGAACAGGAATCCTCCCGCCAGACAGGAAATCACATATGTAAACAAAATCCCTCCATTGGCCCCTGCCATAGACATCTTGCATTTATACATGATAAAAGACAATACCAGCAGCACGACCGCAGTAAGTACATACGCCACCAGAATGCTTTTCAGCATTTTTACAGCTTTTGTTTTCATATTCATTCTCATCGCTCCATATCTCAAACTTTATTATTTTTTAATTATATGAGTCTATCAATTCTAATATGCTTATGCTATAATAGTTTGTTGAAAGCGGGTTGTAAAGCATTTGACACAGCACGACGTTAAATATATGACAAAATGATTATAATGATGAATATAGATATATCGTTAGGAGGCTTAGAATGAGATATATAGACTTACACGTACACTCCAACTGCTCAGATGGCACGCTGACGCCGGAAGAGCTGGTGCTTCGGGGAATAAAAAATGATCTTGTGGCATTTGCCCTCACTGACCACGATACAGTAGACGGGGTCGCCCGGGCAATACACAAGGCGCAGGAACTGGATCAGCATATTCAGGTGATCCCGGGAGTAGAACTATCCTGCCAGTATCCGGCCGCCCCTGACCAGAATGTAGAGATCCACATTCTGGGATATAACATTGACCATACCAATCCTGCTCTGGTCTCCACATTGAAAAAAGTGGCCGAAGAAAGGGACAACCGCAACAAAAAAATGTGTGAAAATCTTCACAATGCCGGATATCCCATTACCTACCAGGAATTGACGGATAAATTTGGTGATATGATACTCACCAGAGCTCATTTCGCCAAATTGTTATTAGAAAATGGTGGCGTCCCCTCTATGGACGCGGCCTTTAAGACCTGCCTTGCCATAGACAGCCCCTATTTTGTAAACCGTGAATATTTAACACCGGAAGGCGCCATTCAGCTCATCCAAAATGCGGGCGGCATCCCGGTATTGGCACATCCCCTTCTGTATAAGCTGTCCGTCAGCCAGATCCGAACGATGCTTGAAACACTCAAAACCTATGGCATCCGCGGGATTGAAGCCCTCTACTCACGAAACCATGGGACCGACGAGGCATTTGTGCGCAAGCTGGCGAATGAATACGACCTTTTTATCACTGGCGGATCGGATTTCCACGGGGACAACAAACCGGATATCGAGATGGGCACTGGTACTGGGAACCTGAGGGTACCTGTCATGTTATTAGAGAATTTAAGGTAGCCAAATGGCTACCTTTTTATCCCTTCCAGTTTACCTGCCATCTGCTCCGCTGCTGCCGTAATATCCTTTGCTCCAATCACGGCGGAGATCACAGCCACACCATCCACACCGGTTCCCCGGAGCTTTTCCACGTTTCCATGGTTTACGCCGCCGATGGCCACCATCGGGATCTTTACCGTATTTCTTATTTTCATAAGCTCCTCTATGGATACATGATGGGTGTCTGCTTTCGTAGATGTGCCAAACACGTCCCCTACACCAATGTAATCCGCGCCATCCTTTTGCGCCTGGAGTGCCAGTTCTGCATTGAAGGCGGACACTCCTATGATCTTATCCTGGCCGAGAAGTTCTCTGGCTGTCATAGCGGGAATATCCTTCTGGCCCAGATGAACCCCGTCCGCATCCACCGCCATGGCGATATCAATCCGGTCATTAATGATAAGTGGTATCTCATAGGCGTCTGTCACTTCTTTTACACTCTGGGCGATCTCCAGAAATTCTCTGCCAGTACTGTCTTTTTCCCGCAGCTGGACAACCGTCGCTCCTCCCTTTATGGCAAGCTCCACCGCCTCTTCAATAGAATCCGTAGTCATAAGATCTCTGTCCGTACAGAGATATAGAGTATAATCCACTCGTGGTTTCATACGCTGTGTCTCTCCTTTTTCTCCACTTTTTTCTTTAACTCCAGTATCTGGTCCCTGAAATGCTTAATGACAGACTGTCTTGTAATGATCCCCACAAACAAGCCGCGGTCATCCACCACCGGAACAAAGTTCTGATTGAGAACGCGCTCCAGCAGATCCTCTACGGTGGCGCTGACTTTTACCGGATGATTCCAATCCTTTCGCAAAATATCCTGTACCTGTTCCTCATCCAGATGTTTCAGGTCACCTTCGTTGTTACGAAAAATCCCCCTCAAAAAATCTCCCTCATTGATGGTTCCTACATAGTACCCCTCATGGGAGAGCACCGGAGACGCCGTATAGCTGTGGCCGCGCATCTTTTCCAGCCCTTGTCTGATGGTATCGTCGTCATATAAGTAAGAAACTGATTTTTTCGGTTTCAGCAAAAAAAGTATATTCATACATTCATCCCTCCAAATCCCTGTCTTTCAGCATATCTTCGATCTCCTGCGCATACTCTGGCTTTTTGTTACGGATCCGTTCCAGTTCCTGAATAAAATCCTGCATGATCCCATTGTTATAATCAATCTGTGCCCGGAGTTTCTGACGCTGCTCATTGAGCTCGTGCCGGACTTCAACCATCTCTCTCGGATCTACGATGGCATTTGCCCTGCCCAGCCACAGATCCCGGTCTTTGACACCGAGCTTCGTCAGTTCCGCCAGAAGAATCTCATTCTTTTCGTTCAAAAGAAAAGCGTCTTCCCGCTGTCTTGCCCATTCCCGCTTTGCCTTGCGGTACTGGTCGTAAACAAATTCCAGTTCCGTCACATTCCGCACCCGGTATTTGGTACACATATAATCAATAGTTCTTGTATTATTCACATACTTAATTCTTACCCGGTTTGAAAAAGAGATGGCGCGGTTGCATCTTCTTTCCGTGAGAACCATATCTCTTCGGTTTTTTCCGGCCTCAATAACGATAATGAGCGTCACCACAAAGGCAAATGCGGCCGTTGCGATAAAAGGCACGCGGATATCGGTCTCAAACACCACCAGTATTGTCACAAGCAGAATTCCAAATAATGCCAGCATAAAGCCGAGCACCTTACTTACCAGCTGCAATGTACTCTGCTTCCGGATAATATCCCTCTTATCCCTCAACAGCATCCTTTTTTCCCCGTCCAGCTGCCGCATATCGTGTTTGATCTTGATCTGATAATCCTCAAACTCCTTTAATTTTGAGATATCATCCTCTACCTTGGGTTCAAAATTTTCCATGGCCGCCCTTTGGGAGTCTGTAAATTTATAGCGGCGTCCCTTTCGTTTTTCCCGTTCCGCTGTCAGCTCCACAATCGCTGACGCCGTATCCTTCAGTACTTTTTTCTCTTCTTCTAATGCCTGATCCATCAGCTGGATATCTTTCAGATAAGAGGTCACCTGTCCATATTCTGCCTTGATCTCCTCACTCTGCCGCTTCGCCTCCCGGATTCCATCGTATAATCTCTGAATATAATCCAGCCGGATCGGTTTATTCGTCAGATCAACTTTCTCTTTTTCCAGCTTGATCTGCTCTGGCACAGCTTCCAGATCTTTCTCCACTCCTTCTGCTTCTGTTCCGTTTTCCATTTCGGCTTCTGCTGCCAGCTGTTGATCCCCTTTTTCTTTATTCTTACTGCGAAACCATCGAAATCCCATCATTTACACCCCCATCTGAATATGCTGACCGAAGCTCATTTTTACAGCGGTTAATAAACTCCTCCTCACCGCCGTTATCCTTTCCCCCGGTTTGCGCTTCTATATAATTCTGTCTTAATTGTCTCAATTCTTCCTCAGTCTTTCCAAAAGAACTGCCCTCCTGTTCAAACTTATCTTCCTGTCCATCGAGCAGCAATGCATACAAATACTGTTGAAGGGACTGTTCATTTTGATTTCTGGCATACGCCTCCTTGAAACCATTCGCAGCCTCCCGGAAAGAGGATACATGAAACAGGGCGATTGCCTGATTATGAAGAAGATTCCCATACTCCTCTGTTGAAAACTGTTCTGCCATCTCTCCATAGAGCAGCTGTTTATACTCCTGCAGGCTCTTCCCATACTTGCCGGCACGAAGATAATGATCCGCCTTGATCTTATTTTTCTTGTGAGCCGGAAGATTTTCGATCTTCTTCATGACTGTTACCAGCTGCAGAATCTCCCCTTCTTTGTAATAATCACAGGAGCACATCAACGTAACGACCAGATCCTTAAGATCCTTCTTTTCCCGGACCAGCACACCCATTTTTTCTGCCAGTTCCTCAAGTCCTGCCTGCTCACCAAGCCATACTGCCAGCTTCTCGTCAAAGAACTCTTCCGTAACGCTGTATATATGGTGATACATATAAAAGCAAAGTTCCTCCAGCGAATACACCGGGGTCTCGGAGAGGGGAATGATATAAGGCTCCTTTGCCAGTTCTCCCTTGCACAAAATAAACATATAAATCGCTTCCTTTATTCGATCGTGATGGTCTTTTCCCAGATTCGGCAGGAGGATGGAAAAAAGTCTCCAAAACCCTTGTCTCTGACTGTGACAATGCATTTATCCTTACCGGCAAATCTCAGCTGCAGACCAATCCTAGCCTTTCTGTCTGTCCTTCCGGGGATTCCCTCCATCGGTATACGTTGTTGTACATTAATCTTCGTCCTCATGTTCTTCACATTCAGTTCCAGCTCCCTGTCCCCATCGGGAATCAGATCGATCTCGTGGTCAATCTGATACCAGGGAGTTCCTGCCCTGGCAAGGAGAATTTCCTGCGGCTTCCCATCGGCATATACATTCATGGAAATGTTGGCTTCCACCGTATCCTCGTCCAAATATACAAACTCATCCAGACTGCGTTCCTCGGACATTTCCCTGGCACAATAGCAGGCTCCGCTCACATACAGATTATCTCCCTGAAACAGATGGCGCCCCACGCAGAGCTTCTTCATCACCGCTCCGGCGAAGCCCCCTTCAAACCCGATTCCTGTCATATAAAGAGTCGTGATGATCTTCCCGTGGATGGCGCCCTGGACCATCCCTTCGAAAATCGCATTCTTTTCTTCTTCGGTACTGTCCTTCTCTTCAAACATCGGAATATAGCCGCTGTAATCCCTCTCCTCCACGGTGGCTAACATCGGCCGTTTATAACGGTCCGTCTCCATCTGAAGATACATCAGCCTGTCCCTCGTATAGTCAAATACACCTACCTGATTGATCCACAGCTCTTTCTTCTGGCTCAGTACATAATAGATAAAACTCTGGCGGCGGTCAATGACCATCGCACGGTCCCGTTGAATCCCAATCTTTGACAATGCCTGGTAGATAATACCGATAAAATGATAATCCTGGTACTCCGTAGTGATCACCAGCTTCCGGATGGATTCATTGGGATACTTTTTCCTCGTCTTAGACAATATTTTCCGAAAAAACGTGGCAAGGATGTTAACCGGATCCGTCTCCCTGCCCGCTGCCACCACCGGCTCCTGGCGGTGGATCTTCTTCAGAAATCCCTCTATATACTCCTTTGTTCCCGGAACCGCCACCCTGGTAGGATAATTAATTCCTTTTTCTTCTCCTCCAGAATTCAATATTTCCGGCTCCTGATGTATCGGTCCCAGAACTGCGATCTGGGAAATATCATTTCTAATATCCAAGCCTACATACAGCCTTCGCTGGCTCATAGCTAATCAAACCTTTCCAATCATACTCACATGCCGCTTTGAGTAACAGCACCCGCCTTAGCCCGTGGCGCGGATTCATGCCACCGGGCTAAAGCGGAACAAACAGCTTCCCAGAGATCTCCTGCATGGAACGGTACTTCCGGACCAGCTGGCGCAGCACTTCTTCTTCCCCATTTTCCCGTGCCCGGATCATATGGTTCACCAGCTCATAAAAGGAGGCCGCCTCATATCCCGGTTCTGTCTTTTCCCTCATAATTTCCTCATCTGCCCGGATCACCCCCTGCCGGACAGGGCGGGACTCTGTACCGGCATAAATGCTGTAATGAACTGTCTCCCCCCGGAATAATAAGGTCTCATATACATAAATATCCTCGAATACCTGCTTCATCTGGCAGATCTCTTTTTCTCCATCCTCATGACAGAGTTCTATATAGATATCCTTACCGCGGGAATAATACAACTGGATGATACTTCCATGAAGTACCACAAAAGGAACCTCTACTTTGCCAATAAATCCCTTCATAAAGGAAAATATCCTGCCGTTGGAAACATACTGGGATAAGTGGTACCCGATGTACTCCCTCTCTGTCTCTCTATACTCATCCATTCCAGCATAATAACGCAGAGATGCCAGTATCATGCTCTGATTCTCCTCTGAGAGCCCCTCTCTGCGGATCTTCTCCCAGATCCCTTCCGGCAGCTGCCATCTCTCCGTCAGATACCCATAGGAGATTCCTCCAAGAAAAGCTTTTACGAGAATGCGGTTCGCCCCATACTCATAATAATCCAAGAAAATATCCGCATATTTTTCCAGATCATCTTCCACAAACAAAGCCTGCCCCAGAAGCCGTTCCGTCCCTCCATCCGATATCTCCGCCCTATTCTTCCGGGCCGTCTGGTAAATATCAAATAGCACGGAAATGCTGCCCATATAAAAATTGACAAGGTATGAAAGAATCTCATTGTTCTTTACCCCTCTCTGGTACAGAAAACTACAGAGTTTCATATAATATGGATCAAAATGCTCCCGGTCCTCCTCCAGCTTCCAGGTAATCAAAAGCAAAAGAAGCTTCCGGCTGCAGCTGGTAATCCCATATTTTTTCAGTGCGCCCAGCGCCTCATCCTTTCGTTCGTGCTGAATCATCGTCTGAAGAATTCCCCCACGTCTCTCCTGGGACAGATACCGAAAATCAATGTTGTGAATCACTTCTTCCAGCAGCAGATCTTCACCGATGGCTTTATAATAATCATAGAGAATAAGCAGGGCTTTCTGCCTGTATTCCATGCCGGGAACCTGTCGGCGGATCACGGTGTGCAGCAGAATGGCATCCTTCGCCCCAATGTCCTTCTTTTTCAATGTCTCTGAAAATAAATGAAGCAAAAGTACCAGGTTCTCGGAACCATTTTCGTAACAGCTCTGTGCCACATGTTCCAGGGTTAACATCTTTGTCAGCGTATATGGCACGGTACTCCCATGATAATAACCGTTCTTATCTGCGAAATACAATTTATAATTTGCCGTCCCGATACTGATATCCGCCTCTCCATTGACGAGATTATAAACCATCTCCCCGCCGCCCTCGTCATGGACGACTGCCACCCGTTCCATATTCCCGTTATGGCAGTGGAGGCGGTGAACAAACAAAACCCCCGGCAGTTCTCTGGCGATCCGGTCTTTACAAGTTTCCATACTTAGAAATTCCTCATACAGCACTGCCAGTTCTGGACTGATGTGATGATCATACATTTGCCGGAGCGTATATTCCTGAATCGTCTCACGATAACTCTGATAATATTCCGGATACCTTTCCTGGTTCCTGACAATGCTTGCATAAAATCCCGCCCTGACAGAATCCCTCAGATGATTCTCATACTGAAAATAGGCTGCCACCACCGGCAGGGCTTCATCATAACACGATTTATCCATTGTGTACATATAATATTCAAAAAGCTCTGTCAGGCGCAGCCTTCTCTCGACCCCACGGCGGAACCATTTAAAATATTTGCTCTCCTGTTTCTCCGTCCGGATCAGCAGGGCGCAGATACTCTGAAGAGCGTCCTCACTGGCGTACACCTCATAACAGTCCTGCAGCACAGACAGAAGCGCAGGTGTACATTTCTTCTGCCGTGCCGCCAGAAAAGATACCGCAATCGTCAGATCCTCCGTAATTAAATCATGTTTTAACCCAAATCTGAGAGCTCCTATCGTACTACTGTCCAATTTCTTCAGGAGCTCCGGCTCCTGCAGCAGCAGTAACATTCGATAGAAATGCAGATAGGGACTGGCTGCCCCCTCGCTCCAAAGCAGATCCAGCTCCTCCATCAACACCTGGGGACTGCCCTCAAAATACCCCAGCCTCTCCAGCATAACGAGAAGACGCCAGTGATGGCAGCCATTGTCATAGTATTCCCTGATCTTCCGGCACAGCTCATTTTTTTCCTCATGGGATCCCAGGGCAAGACAACGTATATACATAGTAGTCAGATAACAGAATATCTTATCCATGCTGTTCCCCAAAGCCGGCGCCGGCATCCCAGTCACCGCATTGACAAAAGCAGCCATTTTCCTCTCTTCCCCGGTTAATACCGCCAGATAGCCCTCCAGGAGAACATCACTTCCCTTGCTGAGACTGCCTATGCTTTCCCGGTTTTCCACCAGCACCCGAAGCCACACTTCCTTCAAACTACTGTTCATCATGTACTGAATATGATATTTTGCCAACATTCCCGTCAGCTTGTCCAAACCGCGCCTTTTCGCCCTCTCTTTCCTTCCCTGGACCCTGTGAAGCCTCACCTTGATCTCCAGTTTCTGGTACACATTCTCCAGACAGATGACACACCGATGAATACCTTCCGGAACCTCTGATGCCTGAATATGAAAGACAAGCACCGCCTGGTTTTGCAAAAAGTCTTTATTTCTGAGGCTATTTTTTTCCAATGAAATATAAGAACTTTTCGTGCTCACCCGGATGCCCGCCATTCCCCAGCTATCTAAAGCGATCAGGATCTCACCTTCGATGTCTTCGTCCCTGACCTCAAAGGAAATCTGCCTTTTATTCGCGGCAAACCGCACTGGCTTTTTATCTCCATGTGCCACCAAAAACTCCTCCAGCGCCTGTTTCTTTGGATTTTTCAATGTTAGATTTTGATATAATCTCTTTTCTCCCCACTCTTTCAGATAAATCTCTTTGAATTTATCATGATAAAAAATCGTAACAGCCTCATCAAAGTTTTCCCTGGCAAGCTCCACAAATTCTTCATAGGAATGAATCTCCCCGTCAGAACTGCGGAGACATCTCGGTAATACCCGGACCTCATATGGCAGCATATATTCCCCGCAGTCCGTCACGATACAGAGATCGCCTGTCATGACTTCCCCCGCTTTTTTATTGGCCGCATATACCTTTGCCGTAATTTCATTTTCCTTTCCGTCAAAAACCGGCAGAAATTCTAAATTGAAATGATCCACTGCCCCGAATCCCTTGATCTTCGTGCCGGCAGAATTGGACACCACAAAAGAGGAAGCCGCTTCCCCTCCCTCAACTACTTCCAGCCTGAGACAGTCTGTGGAACAGACGATCTCAGGCTGCTCATATGTAAATCTGCCCTGAGCCAGTGACATGACTTTCTCTCTCATCGCAATTTCTCCCCGGTTATGATGGTGTTTGCTCAATGCGTTTGACCAGAGCCTGGATAAAACGCATCTCCATATCGCGGCAGCCCGTCAGGGCATAATTTTCCACCGCCTTCATCGCCTCCATGGCGATCTGCAGAGCCGCTCCCTTATCCTTTTTGACAAAATACAGCCAGTAGGCGAAAACTCTCTTTGTATTCGCCTCCTCATTGCCCTCCATTTTTGCCAGAAAAGTTTTTCCATAAAAATGTGCCTTTCCTTCGTTTGGCTGGATGATTACATTGTAAAATACAAATTCACATAAACTGGACATCTCTGCCCGTGACCATTTATCCGGCACATGATCCTCCATCTCGTCCATCACGTTCCGAAGACTGTCATAATCACCCTGATCCAGAAAATGATAATACAGCATGAGAAGATACTTTTTATAAACGGGCAGATCCATCAGCTTTCCCGTATAAGCTGCCGTCTGGATTTCTAACTCCGCCGGTGCCCTGCCCTCCCGGATCGCCGCATAGCACCGCTCGTACTCACGTCTCATGATCCCAGCTGCCCCGCTGCCTGCCTTTTGTTTCTGGTTGAATGCCAGAAGAACCATCAGTACAAAAGTATATCCCACCATGACAAAGGCCATGGGAACCGTAAAAATATTCTTTGGGATAAGCTTTGTTCCCCAGATCTGAAAACAGGCTGTCTCCGTAATAAACAGCGCCATTGCCATGGAAAATGCCCCATAGATCAGATTTCTCATACGGTCAGCCTTTGGATCTGTCATACGGCAGCTTATGTAGGGCTGTGGATCACACAGCCCGATGGAAAATCCTTTATTTTTCTTACAGATCTTTATCATGAAGAATATAAAATGATCAAACTTGAAGTGTAATAAAAACCCTCCCACAACCTTACCGATCGCAGCAGCGGTTCCTATGATGATATAACCTGTCAGTACACCGCCTGCACCCATAAATAACTGTGCTGCACTGTCCATACATATATCCGCCTTTCTCTGAAAGTCCCCGAATTCACATTTAGATTCTATTATAATTGTATATAACTCCAGCGGTTTTGTAAATAGGAAATTCCAGTGCATTCCTTCCTGCGCACTACTGCATCGCTCCCGCCAGCTGCATAACTCCGATGACAGCCAGGGCGATCCCGGCAAAATAGTGAGAGGCTCCAATACATTTTACCTTTTTATCTGCCAGCAGCAAAAATCCATAGGTAAGGATTCCTACAACAAAGGGAAATATATACGCTTCTGCCCCCATGGCACACAGACTGAGACCGCCGCAGAATGAATCCGAGGCAAGGACTCCTCCCAGCAGAACTCCCTCCCATGGATCGATGGTCTTAGAGGAATCCGCGTCATAATTCTTTTCTTCCCGGTGATGATAGACGCCCCAGACCGACCGCGCACCAATCACAAACAGCACAAAACCTCCTGCCATCTGGATGTAGGCCGTATCGATAAAATGCCCCATGCCATTTCCCAGGAAAACGGCTGTCATGGATGTGACCGCGGAGACCAGCGCCACGATCGCTTTCGTGTACCAGGGGATACAGATATCCCCTGCCCGGTATGCAGCCCCCACCGCCCAGGAATCAATGCTGGCAGATAAACCAAGCAATATTATCTTGATCACGTTCTCCAAAATCTCCTAAAATCCGACTTATTTATTTTATCTTATGATTATCCTGGAGAAAAGTTATAATTCCCGGTTTAAAGACATAAAAATGATGTAAAACAGATTCGGGACAACAGGGATGAAAAATAAAAGCGACTGGTACAACACACCTACAAAAGAGGTCGAAAAACATTTTCACACAGATATAGAAAACGGATTACACCAGAAAAAAGCGGAGGCATTTCTTCAGAAATACGGAAAAAACCAGCTGGCACATAAAAAACCGGACAGCATGTTGAAAAACTTTATTGACCAGTTCAAGGATTTTATGATCATAACCCTCCTGATCGCCGCCGGCATCTCCTTTGCCGTCTCCTGTCTGGAGCACCGGATGGACTTGATCGAGCCCTCCATCATACTTGCCATCGTGATCATTAATGCGATTCTGGGCGTTGTTCAGGAGGCAAAGGCAAGACGTTCCCTGGAGGCCCTGAAAAACCTCTCTGCCCCTCTGGCACTGGCGTACCGGGACGGAGATTTAAAGCAGATCGATTCCTCACTTCTGGTTCCCGGGGATCTTATCGTCCTGGAAGCGGGAAATCTCGTTCCCGCCGATGCGAGAATCGTATCTGTCATGGGACTCTCCATCGAGGAATCCACCCTGACCGGAGAGACAAATCCCATAGAAAAATCCACCGCTCCCCTCCACCAGGAAAACCTTCCGGTGGCAGAACAGGTGAATATGGCATTTTCTGGAACACTTGTCATCTCCGGGCACGGCCTTGCCATCGTGACCGCCACCGGCATGAATACCGAGCTGGGACACATCGCCGGAATGATCTCTTCCGAGACGCCGCCGGACACACCGCTCCAGAAAAAACTGAACCATACGGGAAAACTCCTGGGGACACTGGCACTGATCATCTGCCTTGTTCTGTTTGTCCTTGGAATATATAAAAAGCAGCCCGTCTTTTCCATGTTTATGACCTCCGTCAGTCTGGGGGTGGCGGCGATCCCAGAGAGCCTTCCTGCCCTGGTCACGATCATGCTCTCCCTGGGGGTGGAGCGAATGGCGAAAAAACGCGCTATCATCCGCAGGCTTCCCGCTGTGGAAACCCTTGGAAGCGCCACCGTGATCTGTTCTGACAAAACTGGAACTCTCACGGAAAACAAAATGACCGTTGTAAAAACCTATACGATGGACACCGCCCAGCGTTTATTTACATATTTCTGCCTGTGCAGCCACGGCATCGATCCCATGGAGAAAGCGTTGTGGGAGTACGCCGATACCCTGTCCATAAATATGGATGCAGAGCAGAAAAAAAGACATCTGAAAGACGAACTTCCCTTTGATTCCAAGCGCAAACGAATGACAACATTTCACGAAACCTCAGAGGGTCTTATGAGTATCACCAAAGGCGCTCCGGAAATTATTCTCAAACACTGCAGCCATATCCTGATCGACGGAGAAAAGAAAACGATCACCCACAGCATAAGGCGGAATATCGAACAAATTTTCCAGGGATTTGCCAAAGATGCTTTGCGGGTGCTTGCCCTTGCCTACCGGGAGGATATCGGCTCCCACCTGAAACACGACAAATCCGTCTACGAGGAGAATATGGTATTTGTGGGCCTGGCCGGTTTTATGGACCCTCCCAGAAAAGAAGCAGAATTTGCAGTCACAAAATGTCGTCACGCGGGAATTCGTCCTGTGATGATCACCGGCGACCATCAGGTCACCGCTTCCGCCATCGCCCATAAGCTGGGGATCTGCCGTCATCATGACCAGGTCATGAGTGGAGCCCAGTTAGATCAGATCAGTGACGCCGAACTCTCCCGTGTCATCTATCAATACCCTGTCTTTGCCAGAGTTTCTCCCGCCCACAAAGTTCGTCTGGTGAAGGCATTTCAGAACAACGGAGAGGTGGTAGCCATGACCGGGGACGGCGTCAACGACGCCCCGGCGCTTCAAAAAGCGGATATCGGCTGTGCCATGGGCAGATCTGGAACCGACGTGGCAAAAAATGCCGCCGATATGATCCTGATGGACGATAATTTTGCCACCATTGTGGATGCGGTGGAAGAGGGAAGGGGAATTTTCCAGAATATAAAAAAAGCTGTTCATTTTCTCCTTTCCTGCAACATCGGAGAAATCATGACGATATTTGTCGCTATCCTGCTGGGAAGAGCTGCACCGCTGCTCCCGGTACAGCTCCTATTTATCAATCTTGTCACCGATTCCTTTCCCGCCATCTGCCTGGGACTGGAACCGCCGGAAAACGATATTATGAACCATCCTCCGGTGTCTGCGGCGAAGGGACTCTTTGGAGGCGGCGGTATGTTTACCATCATCGTCGAAGGCATGTTCATCGGCTCCCTGGCTCTGTTCGCTTATATGCTGGGCGGAGATGCCGCGGGAAGTACGATGTGCTTCGCTGTGCTCTCCCTGTCGCAGCTGATCCACTCCCTGAACATGAGAAGCAGCACCCACTCCATCTTTCAGATCGGATTTTTCACCAATAAAAAGCTTCTGTTCAGTGTGATCTTCTGCATCGCCCTGCAGTGCGCCGCCATATCCGTTCCCACACTACAGATGATCTTTCACACCACATCCCTGTCGGTATCACAATGGATTCTGGTGGGAATACTGGCACTGATGCCGGTGCCGCTGGTAGAACTGGAGAAAAGGGCTGGCTGAAAAGCGCAGCCCTCCGAGGAATGAGCTTCATACTAGTACTTTTATTATCGTTTCTCCTCTGGTTCGCTTCCTTCTGATTGTACATGGTCTGCCACAGACTTTGAAGAACAATTGTTCGGCATGTTTCGACAGGATTTGACAGATTTGAGAGGACACATTTCGATTTGGCGCCACCCATTTATGGTTAATAAGGCGATTCCCACTTTCGCTTTACATAGTCATCGGCAAACTTAAATCAACTTCAAAGCCGCCGTATTCGCTATGTTTTATCAGCATTTTCCCGCTGTGTGCAAATATGATTTGTTTGACAATGAGCAGTCCTAATCCATGGCGCTGTTCAGTTGTTTTTTCGTCGCATACCATATAATGCGGCGTGTTGTTCAGTTTTTCAATCTGCTCATCTGTCGCACCCACACCATCATCGGCAATAACAACCGTACAAACAGTATCTTCATCTATAACACGAACAAAGATATGACAGCCCTGTTCGTTATGATTCATGCTGTTTTGGATCAGATTGCTTACTGCTCTTTTGATTAAGTCCTTGTCAACATTTGCGGTACAAGAAGTTAAGGTTTCGTCTGTTGCCCATTCAATCGTGTACTTGTCATCAATATTCATGTTGATGCAATCGACCACAACCTGACGGATAACCGCAATCAGGTTCTGCTTTTCAGGATTGACCGGCTGCATATTATATTCCAGCTTGGACGCAAGATTCAGGTCGTTAATCAGATTTCGCATCCGTTTACTCTGCTGTACAATAACCGCCGCTTTTTGACAGTTATCTTCTGATAACTGCTTATCGCTTTCTAACTGTCCGGCATAGCCCATTACAATCGATAGAGGGGTTCGTATGTCGTGGGACACTCCTGCAATCCAATTCGCTCTTGCAGTTTCTCTTTTTCGCAGCTGTCTGCTTTGCATTTGCAAAATATCTGAGGTCTTGTTAATGTTTACCGCAAGCTCAGATAAAAGTCCCTTTTCCCTGATGTGGACTTCTTCGTTTGTTGACAAAGCCTGTATTCCGCCGACAATGGGTTTTACAGATTTTAACAGCTTGGAATTCGCAATCATATAGATGATAAAAATCAAGGCTACATTGATGGCAAAAACAGAAAGAACCGTTTTGGGCAAATTTTTGATTAAATTATAATCCCAACTCGGCCACATGTGTTTCCAAAATCTATCTTTTGGATAGCCGAGTACCACAAGTCCGTTTTCCGCTTCTCCTGTAAAGGTAGGATACCCGTCTATATAGCCACGGGTCAGGTTTGCTATATCTGAAACAGAATATGAAACAGGTACACTTTCAGGGAGATTATCCGTCTGCCATACTACTTTCATTGTTGCGTTATCAATAAAGATTGCCCACACATCTGTATTTTGAAGTTCAAGAACTGCATCTTCACCCAAAACATATCCGTTTTCGTTTTGGGACAGCTCATCGGCAACTTCCTGTGCTGTAATCCAAGGGGAACCATTCGGCGCCTGATTCAGCGTATATATGCACAATAAAGCAAAATTCAGAAGAATGAAAAGCACTGAGGTGATGAGCATAATACCGACAAAACGCCGAATCAGTTTTGGTACACTTTTCATATTACTTACCCTCCGTAACGAGCTTATACCCAAGCCCCTTGATCGTTATCAACGAAACCGGCCGGGATGGATTCGCTTCAATTTTTTCTCTGATACGGCGGATATGCGCCATCAGCGAATTCTCATAACCGAACGGATTATCGCCCCAAGCTGCTTCACACAGCGCGTCAATCGTAACAATTCGTCCGGCATTACGGTATAACGCAGCGAGGATGTCGTGTTCCTTTGCCGTAAGCGAAATATGCTCACCATTCTTGATGATTTCTGCACGCTCAAAATCGATTTCGCTGTCATGCAGCTTCACAAGAGGATTTTCAGTTTTATAACTTCTGCGGAGAATGGCGTTCACACGGAACAAAAGTTCCTTTGGTAAAAAGGGTTTTACCATATAATCGTCCGCACCAAGTCCGAAGCCACGGAACTTATCGTCATCTTCACCGCGGGCAGTTAAAAACAGCACGGGATAGTCAGCTGCTTTTTTCAGCCGCTCCATCAGATCGAACCCATTCCCGTCAGGGAGCATCACATCAAGAATGGCAAACTCAGGTTGATAGCTTTCTGAAACAGCAAGCGATTCACTCACCGTCTTTGCTGTTTTTATATTTTGAAATCCATCCTCGTATAAAATAGAAACGACCATATCCAAAAGCTCCTGCTCGTCATCGACAAGCAAAATACGTTTTTGTTTTAGGTAATCAAAGTCCATAGGTCTGCCTCCTTTATGCTCTTTTTGAAATCCTCAGTCTTGTGCAGCGTTGCCAAAGCGTATTCATTGATAAGGATACGTCTTTTTCGTGTCATTTTTATGCTATTGAATATAAAGCTGCAATGATTAGGGCTTATGGCAGCGGGGACATTCGTCCCTGAAAGCTTTGGAATTGTCGCCTGCAGCGGTCCCCTGTCTTTCATACACTGCGATGAAATGTAAGGTAAACGTAAGGACACGGGAAGGTTAGCACAAGGTTCGGAAGGTACAATGTATTTACAGTGATCAGAAAGGAGCAAATACAATGAATATCATTGAAACAAAAAACTTAACGAAATCGTATGCTGGTTTTACTGCGGTTTCGGGTATCAATCTGCATATCCCGAAAGGCGCTGTCTATGGTTTCCTCGGCCCGAATGGCGCAGGGAAATCCACTACAATGAAAATGTTTCTGGGACTTACCAAACCAACCGGCGGCTCATTTACCATCGATGGGAAGCAGTACTCCGATAACAGAGTTCAAATTTTAAAAGAAATCGGCTCATTTATTGAAGCTCCCGCTTTCTACGGGAATTTAAGCGGTGAAGAAAACCTTGAAATTATCCGTAAAATATTGGGACTTCCAAAATCCTCCGTAGCGGAAGCTCTTGAAATCGTGGGACTAACGCAGTTTAAGAAGCGGCTTGCAAAAAAATATTCTCTTGGAATGAAACAGAGGTTAGGTCTCGCAAGCGCCTTAATTGGGAAACCGCCGATCCTCATTTTAGACGAGCCTACAAACGGGCTTGACCCTGTGGGTATCCACGAAATCCGAACGCTGATCCGGTCTTTACCGGAAAAGTTTGATTGTACTGTTTTGGTATCGTCGCACTTGCTATCCGAAATAGAACTGATGGCGGATACCATCGGTATCTTGAATCACGGCCGCCTGCTGTTTGAAGGGACGCTGGACCAGCTTAAATTCAACGCCGCTTCACAAGGTTGCCCTACGGATAATCTGGAGGATACATTCCTTGCTTTGATCGACGCTGATAACAGACAAAGGGGGACGGTGCGATGAGCGTTTCGTTGGAATGTAAAAAGGTAAAGCGAACCGGTTTTTTACCGGCTTTTTTCGGCGGCGGTATTTTGGCGGCGGCTGTTCCTGTTATCAACATGGCAGTTCGGTCGGAAATGTATCTTAACCAGCCAGGCAGCCCGGTCCAGATTTTGCTTGGTGCAAACTGGCAGATGATGGCAATGCTAAATGTGCTGCTGGTTGTATCAGGAACCTGCCTTCTATATCATACAGAATACGCCGACAATGCTATGCAGAAAATGAAATCTTTACCCATTAGGGAAAGTTCTATGTTCTTAGGCAAAACAGTTTTGACAATTCTTATAAGCCTTTTTGTTCTTATCATAGAAGCAGGGGCAATCGCCTTTTGCTCCTGCTATTGGTTTAAAATCGGAAACGGTTTTTTCAGTGAACTGTGCAAATGTTTTGGGTATTCGTTATTGCTGATGCTGCCCTGCGTGATTTTGTCGCTTCTTATTTCAGAAGCCTGTAAGAATATGTGGGTATCCCTTGGTATCGGCGTAGTATGCGTATTTACCGCAACGATACTGCCGACAACGAACTTTGCCCTTTCACTTTTTCCCTTTGCAATGCCTTTTCAGGTATTTGCAGGTGCGGACATAACGCAGTCCATGCACTATATTTATGCGGCAGTCGCAGAACTTGCCGTTTGCGGTTTGGCGCAGCTCATATTCGTAAAAGTAAGGAGGAAGTTTGCATGAGTTTTTTTACACTTGTCGGCGTAGAAGTGAAAAAGATACGCCGTTCTAAAATCCTTTTCATTTTAGCGGTAGCTGCCGTTATTCTTTGGATACCATCTATCTTGAATGCAAAAATGAATTTCGGTATGCAGGGGGAGGGAATTTCGCCGGAAAACAATTTCTTTATTCAGGGTTTTCTGGGAATGGCGTGGTTTATGTTCCCTGCAAGTATGGTAGTCGGAACCGTTCTTTTAAGCCAAACAGAAAGGGCAAATAAGGGTATTTTGAAAATGCTCGCCCTGCCAATCAGCACAGCGAAACTCTGTATGGCAAAGTTTGCTATATTGCTTACACTGGCGGCAGCACAAATCTCAATGATGACAGGTATGTACTATATCAGCGCCGCCATCAGCTCAGGGACACAGGATTATAATTTTATCCTGCCTCCGTTGTTTATTCTGAAAGAAATTAGCTTGATATTTCTATCCGCAATACCGATGATTGCATTTTTTTGGATGTTATCGGTTTGTATTCAGACACCGATTTTCTCTATCGGTATTGGATTGGCTTCGATTGTACCATCGGTATTGATCATAAATACAAAGGTGTGGTTTGCCTACCCAATGTCGTATCCGTTTTTCGTTATCACATCGGAATACGGAAAACTTGCAGCAAATCTTGATACGGCGCAGGTTGAACTCATACCGTGGATACCAGTCGCAATTATTATTACAATCTTATGTTTAAGCATTTCCTGCCTTCGGTTCGGGCAGGCTGAAAGGAGATAATTATAATGAAAAACAAAATTTTAACCGCTGTCAGTGCCATTATGCTTTTGGTCCCGTGGACTATTTTACCGCTTAGAACTTTTGACTGGGCATTGGAATCCCCCGTCGCTGAAATTATGATTGCCTGTTATGCTGCGTTTATGATTTTCAGCGGAGTGTTCACCATCATTTCTTATGTCAAGGCAAAAGCGCAAAATAATTTAATGAAAGTCTGTTTGACCGTAAACAGTCTTTATGCTGTTGCCGGTGTCGTATTCCTGGGAATGATGATCAATACGTATTTTATGTGAGGTAAAGGATAATCTATAGAAAACCAGGAGGCGCAGAAAAATTGCAGTATATGCCATAATGGGTATCGGCGGTATCCTGATAGGGATATTACTGATACCCACAGGCATTTTGATAATACTTATTTATTGCATTTATAAGATCATAGATCAGGTTGCTCATTGGGGTGACCAATACGAAAATCTATGATTCAGCAGAAAGCAGGGTGTTGCTTTGAAATGGATTTTACTTACAATGTAATTATATAACCTTTTTACCCAATCAGCTCTTCAACGAGCTTAACCACCTTTTCCGACGCTCTTCCATCGTCCCAGATGTTATATTTCTCACGGAATTTCTCAAAGCGTTCTTCGTATTCCTTCGAATCGTAATTTAGGATATTACCTATAAGCTCTTCCGTATCCGATGAGATCGGTCCTGGCATCTCGCCCTCATAGTCAAAATAAAACCCTCTCAGATCATTTCTGTATTTCTCCAGATCGTAGGCATAGAAAAACATTGGCCGCTTCAGGATACTGTAATCAAACATGACAGAAGAATAGTCTGTGATCAACATATCCGACACAAGAAACAGCTCGGCTATGTCATGGCTCTGGTCAAAATGATAAATAAATCCTTTATAGGGAAACCAGTCAATATAATCCATGATCAGATAATGATACTTGACGATCAGTATATAGTCCTCCTGGAGTCTCTCCATTAGAAGGTCAAAAGAGAGTTTGGGGCTGAACTTATAGCTGGAATTCTCCTCAAATTCATCGTCACGGAAGGTCGGCGCATAGAGAAGGATTTTTTTATCCAGCGGCAGGCCCAGCCGCCTTTTCAACAGCCAGATATCCTCTTCATTATTTTTTGAAAACATCAGGTCATTTCTTGGATACCCGATCTCTAACATCTCCTTATCAAAGGCAAAGGCGCGGCGGAACGTAGCTGTGGAAAATGGATTCTGGGAGATCAGATAGTCCCAGGTCTGCACATTTTTCACAAATCCGTTCTGGTAAGTATCTATGTCTGACTCATTCATCATAAACACATTATCCATGTCAAGAACCAGCTTCTTTAACGGTGTTCCATGCCAGGTCTGGATATAAAAACAGTTTTTCCGCTTTACAAGCCATTCCGGCTGACGGCAGTCAAACACCCACACCTTTGCTGTCGCCATATAATAAAGATAGCGCAGCCTTCCATAGCGGAACTGGTAGCCATCACCAGGGATCGGATAGGGAATACTCTCATAAAACCAGGTGCATTCCCATTTCTCCTGATAACCGTTTTCCACCATATATTCAAAAATATGCCTTGGATTTCCCGAATAACTCTTTCCCAGACTGGAGTCAAATACGATCCGCTTTTTGTTTACCGGGAGTACAACACACATGATACGGTAAATGACAATCACTACTTTTTTTACGAGAAACCGAATCAAATTTCTCATGTCTGCTCCTTCCCGAACACAATATCAATGGCACGCTGGGAAGCAAAACCGTCATCCACACTGCAGAATCTCTCATAAAACTGCTCATAGCGCTCCTTGTACTGTTCCGTAACTTTATCGATATTATGAAGTGCCTCCACAAGTTCATCATTTGTCTGAAGGATCGGTCCCGGAAGCTCAGTATTCATATCAAAGTACATTCCCCGGATCTCTCCTTTGTAATCCTCATAATCATAGGCAAAAAACAACATCGGCCGTCTCAGGTTCGCAAAATCAAAAAAGACAGAGGAATAGTCCGTAATACAAATGTCCGAAGCCAGGTACAACCTGGATACATCATTATACGTACTTCCGTTATATACAAAATCCTCCAACCCTGTGAGATCAAGGATATCGGCGATATAATAATGGGTCCGCAGAAGCAGCACGCTGTCTTTGCCAAATTCCCGGCGCATCCGCTCCAGATCCATAGCCAGGGTAAATTTATATTTTGCCTTGCCATAAAATTGATTGTCTCGCCATGTCGGTGCGTACAGGATGACCCGTTTGTCCTCTGGAATACCAAACTCGCGTTTTACTTCTTTCGCGATCTCTCCGGCACGTTCCGAATAAAGAATATCGTTTCGCGGGTATCCTACCTCGATGATCTGCTCCCTCGGATAGCAGAAGGCACGCTCAAACACATCCGTGGAAAAACGGTTCGCTGAGATTAGATAATTCCATGCCTTACTCTGGCGGTAAAACAATTTCTTATGATCCTGGCTCACTGCATGGATATCATCCAGGTCAAAGGCAAGCTTTTTCAGCGGTGTTCCATGCCAGGTTTCCAAAAATACGACGCCTTCCCGTTTTTTAAACCATGCCGGCTGTCTCGTATTACAGATAAAATATTTAGCCCGGGAAGTATAGTATACATACCTCAGGGAATGTCTCTTACAGATAGACGGATGTCCCTTCATCTCTGGGGCCCTCTTATTCAGACACCAGATATAGCGGTATTTGTCTCCATAGGTATCATACAAATATTCATACAGATACTTTGGACTGTCCGAATAGCTCTTCCCAAAAAAACTCTCCACGAATACCCAGTTTTCTTTTGTCGGCATTTTCCTGAAAAAACGTTTATCCAAAAATCTCCAATATTGAATGGGCTTACCAATCAGACCCCTTTTCTTTTTAAAGACGTAGGCGAGCCGTCCCATCGGTTTTGCCAGCCGGTATTTGCCCTTCACGATAAACTCCAGTTCCCGGCGTCTAAAAAATTTCAGATCCTTCTTGATACGCTTTAGATCTTCCTCCGGGATCTTCTGAAGATTTTGTGTATACCTGACACTCTTCTTTCCCTTCAGACTACTAGGGAACTTACCAATGGTATACATACAGAGACAGCGGTACAAAGCATAACGGAGATGTTCATCTGCCTGGGCGAGAATCTCATACGCTTGCTCGTGGCTCTCTATGTACTCACGAGTTTTGCGCTTTCTCTTTTTCTGGCTCAGCGCCGGCAGATGAATCGGATCATTCCGATGCCTCCACACATAGATACTGCTGCCATCCACCCACATCTCTCCAGCTGCCCCGGCAAGAACCTTTGCCACTACCGGCATATCCGAGTAGAACGTATTGTATTCATCAAACTTAATGCCCAGGCTGTCAAAATAATCCTTTCGAATCAACAGATGCTGTATCGTAAAACGTTTTTTCAGTATCTGCTCCAGGCCATCTCCCTCCAGAGGACAGATCCCCTCGATCTCAGAATCCGGTTTGGCTTTCTCAAAATCAAAGCTAACAGGGCGGAACCAGGAACTCCAGCGATTGCCTGTGACCACCTTAGCCTTCTTTTCCTCCGCCAGCTTTACCAACTTCGCCAGTGCGTCCTCCCACAGATAATCGTCAGCATCCAAAAAGTAAATATACTCACCCTCTGCATACTTCAATCCCAAATTTCTTGCAGCCGCCACGCCAAAAGGGCGCAGCGGGATCTCCAACTCTCCCTCAAAAGGCGTATCCCCACTCACCACTTCACTACCGGAATCATCCATATCGTTGTCATCTTCACTGGCTTCCTGAGATCTCTCCCGTTCTTCTTTATAGACCTCAAATTCTTCCTCTGTCATGCCCAGTGATATTCTTTTTTTATTCTGAAAAAACTGATGTTTCCTGTCAAAAAACTCATCCGCATCAATTTCATCTTCCATCACAATATGCTTTACGTTTTTCATAGCCAGCACCTGCTCCGGAACCGCATGCCCATCCTTGTCGTCCACCAGAATGATCTCAAAATCAGATAAATTCTGATCCTCAATACTTTGAATGCATTCCTCCAAATAGGACGGCCCCTTCAGATAAGGGACGATAACACTAACCTTTGACATTTTATCCTCCAAACTTTCCTCTGCAATATTTTACTTCTCCTGTCCGTTGAGACCAAATACGGCTTGTACCACCTTTTCTGTAGCATGTCCGTCTTCCCATGAACAGTATTTTTTGCAAAAACGATCATATTTTTCCTGATATTCCTCATTTACCTCGTCGATCCGGCGAATAGACCCGATGATTTCTTCCGTCTCAAAAAGCATTGGCCCCGGAAGCTCTTCCTCTACATCCATATAAAATCCCCGGAGTACGCTGCGGTATTTTTCCAGGTCATAGGTGAAAAACAACATCGGCCTTCTTAGATTCGCATAGTCAAAAAAGACCGAAGAATAATCTGTGATCAAAATATCTGATATCAGATAGAGTCTGGCAATATCATCATATTTGCTCAGATTCCATGCAAATCCCTCATACTGACTCAGATCAAGAAAATCTGCGATAAAATAATGGGTTCTGAGGATCACCACATACTCTTTTCCCAGTTCTCTCTTCATCTGCTCCAGATCCAGTTTCAAAGTAAATTTATACTGGGCATGGCCATAAAATTCATCGTCCCGCCAGGTAGGCGCATAGAGGATCACTTTCTTATCCTCTGGTATACCAAGCTCTGACTTGATCTGTCCCATCAGTTGTTCTTTATCTTCCCGGTACAAAATATCATTTCTTGGATAACCGGACTCCAGCATCTGCCCGTCATACATAAAGGCGCGGCGGAAAATATCCTCCGAAAACTGATTAGGCGCCACCAGGTAGTCCCAGGAACGGGTCTGGATATAGAACTGCTCCTTATACAGCGGCGAGGCCGTGGTCACATCTTCCATGTCAAATACCAGCTTCTTCAATGGCGTTCCATGCCAGGTCTCCAAAAATACATTGCCCTTCCGCTTGATAAAATACTGGGGTTGTCTTCCATTAAAAACAATATACTTTGCCCTTGCCATATAATAGAAATACTTAAAACTAAACCGCTTCATCTGACCGGATGGGTACGGAAGCTTTAACTTCTTCCCAGCATTCACCCACATATAGTTATATTTCCCTGGATATTTTTCGTTAAGGTATTCGAAAATATACTTCGGGCTGTCAGAATAGCTTTTGCCAAAAAAGCTCTCAAAGATCACCGTATCCTCCAGCATCTTCATCTTAGAAAATACCTTCTCATACAGATAGCGCTTCATCTTGGCCCGGCTGGTGCAGATCCGGAACAGCGTCTGTTTTCTCGCATAATTCCTCGTCTTCTTGGCAAATCCCGCCACATCCCCAGCCATCCCATACCGGATCAGCTTTTTGGGATGATTATTCAGCATATGATATACACCATTTCCCAGCAGTTTTAATGTATCCTGAAGGGCGATCACCGCCTCTTTTTGTTTCGCCGGTTTTACCCCCACTACATAAGAAGCTATCCTGGTCACCAGCCACTTAACAAATTTATAATCCAGATACTGATTCTTATTCTCATCCTGGGCAGGAATAAATTTCTTTGCCCTGCGATAAGCCTCCATACTTTCAAACACTTTTTTCTCATCATCCTTCGCCTGTAACAGCGAAGGCAGGTTCACCGGATCATTATGTTTTCTCTTTATATATAAGCCATCTTCACAAAACAGCGTTTTTTCTGCATGGGAGAGCACCTGCATCAAAAAGGGCAGGTCCGAAAAATAGTGCAGGTCTTCGCAAAATCGAATCGAATGCTCCTGAATTACCTTCCGGGGGAACAACATTCCAAGAATCGTTATCCCTTGAAGACTCTTGGCCCTCATGGGAAGGTATTCATAGGCATTTTCCATATCCCCATCATATCTCTTATGTTCCACGCCATTCTGGCGGTCCAATTCCTCACCGTTGTCAAAATATACCTTTCGGCTGTACCACGTACTTTGAAGTCTGCCATAGACCACTCCGCCAGACACTTCGCTTCCCACAAGCCGTTCCAATGTATCCGGAGCCAGATAATCATCGGCATCCATAAAAAAGATATATTCTCCGGCAGCCTTATCAAGTCCAACATTCCTTGCCGCCGCCACACCGCCTGCGCCTTCTGTACGAGCAAACTGTATCTGCAGCCCGTTCCAGTCACTGACATCTGGTTTATCACATCCATCACATACCATGACTACTTCAAAATCACGGAAACACTGATCTGACAAACTTTCCAGACAGTCCCGGATATAGTTCTTTTCATCGTGATAAGCTACAATTACACTTATCTTCACTGATCATTCCTCCAGCATAATATAATAAGGTATCATACAGATACCCAGCCTATTGTATCTAAATTTCTTCTAAAAAATCCGCAGATGTGCACGTCTTCTGCACATTTAAGTCCGACAGGACTTATTCTATCACTATTTCTGCACACGGTTTTTGTTCATTCCAAGTTGCGAAGCAACTTGCTAATAAGTCCGACAGGACTTATTCTATCACTATTTCTGCACACGATTTTTGTTCATTCCAAGTTGCGAAGCAACTTGCTAATAAGTCCGACAGGACTTAT
>CAQOJF010000011.1:8279-10966 GCA_948848225.1 uncultured Eubacterium sp. | reverse complement strand
TTTATCACATGTATATCCTGTGTGGCAAGAAATAAAATGCCCGGATATAATACAAAGTTTACCCCTCTTTTACAAAAAGTACCTGTACTTTCCACACTTGTCAGAGGAAAATACAGGTATTTGATACTTTGCCAGGCAACACCGCCAGCCGCCAAACTGGCTCGACGGTGCTAAATGACGCCTGACAGGCTTTTATCACCCAAACAATCCGGCAAACCAGTTCGCGATCTTGTCGGCGATATCGGTAAAAAATTGAATGATCTTTTCAAAAATCCCCTTCGCCTGATCCAGATCGATGTCCAGGTCTTTGAGACGGTTATACACATCTTCTGCCTGCTGTTTCAATTTATCCACATCCAGATCCAGGTCCTTGATCTTCTCCAGAAGTGCAGCCAGTCTCTGTTCCTGCTCGGCTGTCAGCTTCACATCCAATTCTCCGGCGGATTCTTTAATGATCTCTTTGACCTCTTCCACCGTTTCCACATCACCATCCAGCACTCTTTGTTTTACCAAAGCTACCAGTTCTTCCGCTTTTTCCGCTCCCAGTTCCTGCCCCAGCTCTCCGGTCAGCACCAGCTCATTCGTCGCGGCATCTGCATTTTCTTTTTTTAGATCCTCGCCGGTCATCGTAGAATATGCCTTCATGGCCCCAACCAGGGCCGCCGTTCCCGACAGATTAAAAGGACCTGCCACCGTCACTTTGGCGTCGTTGATCCCCGCTGTGATCAAGGCATTGGTGTACATGCCACTGGTGCAATAGGTAATATTTTTTGTAACAACGCTGATGCCTTTTCCCTCCTCTGCCTTTTCAATACGGACAGAAGAAAGCGCCTTGGTCCCGATCACCGAATCCGAGAGATATTCATCCAGATAGTCATGTTCATCTTCGTTGGTCACCTGAATCACTTCATAATCTGCCAGTTCCTCTTCTGTCACATCCAGAAGAGAAAGAACTGTATTTTTCTGTTCTTTCGTAAGGTCCGCTCCCAGGGATATATAGGGTTTTTCATCCCCCTCTACCGCATCTGCCTTTGAAACAGAGACTGGCATCAAAACCATCCCCAGTGCAACAAGCCCCACCAGAGCCTTTTTCCATTTACTCATATTTCCCCCTATTCCTGCGCGTCATTCTACGCATATATCGCTTTACTAAACTTACAATTAAAAAGATGTTGCAAATTACTTTTTCAGCCGCTCCATCGCCTCTTTGGTGTTTTCAAGAGATCCAAAAGCCGTGAGCCGGAAATATCCTTCCCCACTCGGTCCAAAACCACTTCCCGGAGTTCCCACAATGTTGTGGTTTTCCAGCAAGTGATCAAAGAATTCCCAGGAAGTCATCTGATCCGGCGTCTTCAGCCAGATATATGGCGCATTCACGCCACCAAATATCGTATAGCCGGCACTTGTGAGCCCTTCTCTGATAATCTTTGCATTGTTCATATAATAGGCGATCTGGTCTCTCGTCTGTTTCTGTCCCTCATCACTGTACACCGCCTCTCCGGCTCTTTGTATAATATAAGGGGCACCATTAAACTTCGTACCATGTCTTCTCGCCCAGAGACTGTTCAGAGACACGCCGTCACATACAAGCTCCTTCGGGATCACAGTAAATCCAAGACGGGTTCCTGTAAACCCTGCATTCTTAGAAAAGCTTCTCATCTCAATGGCACATTTCTTCGCGCCATCGCACTCAAAGATCGAATGTGGAACATCATCCTCTGAAATATATGCTTCATAAGCTGCATCATATATAATAACAGCACCATTTGTCAAAGCAAAGTCAACCCACTTCTGCAACTGCTCTTTATTCAGTGTCGTTCCCGTGGGATTGTTTGGACAACAGATATAGATCATATCCGGGATCTCCTTCGGAATATCCGGCACAAAGTTATTCTCCGCTGTACACGGCATATAGATCACGTTGGACCAGCACTCCTTATCTTTCTGGTACTCGCCGGTTCTGCCCGCCATGGCATTCGTATCCACATACACTGGATATACCGGATCACACACCGCGATTCGGTTATTCTGGGAAAAGATATCTCCGATGTTTCCGGAGTCACTCTTTGCACCATCACTGACAAAGATCTCATCGATAGAAATATCCACCCCTCTGGCTTTATAATCTTTCTGCGCAATGGCATTTCTCAAAAATTCATACCCCAGATCTGGCGCATAGCCCTTAAAAGTAGACGCATCCGCCATCTCATCTACCGCCTTATGCATCGCTGCGATCACTGCTGGAGCCAGGGGAAGGGTTACATCACCGATTCCAAGACGGATCACTTTTTTATCCGGATTCGCCTGCGTGTACGCATTCACCTTTTTTGCAATAGTGGAAAAAAGATAACTGCCTGGTAATTTCAGATAATTGTCATTTATTTGGTACATAATAAAACCTCCTAGCATTAATGTATGCACTTATTCTATCATCCTCCCTCATTTTATGCAAGTCCTTCTTTACAAACATTTGTTCTTGTGATAAAATTGTTTCATTATCATTTTTCATATTGATGTTAACCTATGTCTTTTTGATTCGGGGGAGATGATACTATGATCGTTTTTCATATTGATGTCAATAATGCCTATTTGAGCTGGGAAGCCGTATTATGATCTTTTTTCATTTTTTGATTATGTCTTTTTGATTCGGGGGAGATGATACTATGATCGTTTTTCATATTGATGTC
>CAQOJF010000011.1:4960-8179 GCA_948848225.1 uncultured Eubacterium sp. | reverse complement strand
AATAATGCCTATTTGAGCTGGGAAGCCGTATACCGTCTCACGGAACTGAATGAAACCCTGGACCTGCGAACGATCCCCTCCGTGGTAGGAGGCGACGAGCAGAACCGCCATGGCATCGTTCTCGCTAAAAGCATGCCTGCCAAGGCATTCGGTATTAAGACCGCGGAGACTCTGACAGAGGCCAGAAAAAAATGTCCAGATATTCTCATCGTACCTCCCAGACACCATTTATATAGAATATTTTCCAATGAACTCATCGCCTATCTCAGGACAGTAACCCCTGTAGTGGAACAATACAGCATAGATGAAGCTTTTGCCGATATGACTGGCTGCCCGCTGCTGACCAGATATTCTCCCGTAGGTGCAGCGGAGGAGATCCGGCAGGAGATCCACCGGCGTTTTGGCTATACGGTAAACATCGGCGTTTCCACCAACAAACTCCTGGCAAAGATGGCATCGGACTTTGAAAAGCCAGACAAAGTCCACAGTCTCTTTCCTAATGAAATAAAAGAAAAAATGTGGCATCTTCCGGTGAGCGATCTGTTTTTTGTCGGGCGCGCCTCTGCAAAAAAACTATACAATCTGGGAATCCGAACCATCGGCGAACTCGCCCGGACAGACAAGGCGATCTTACAGTCCCACATGGGCAAGCACGGTGCTACTATCCACGACTACGCCAATGGAATCGACATCTCCCCAGTGCTGAGTGAACAGGCAGACGCCAAGGGCTGCGGCAATTCCACCACGCTCCCACGGGATGTCACCGATGCCGGGGAAGCCAAAAACGTCCTGTTAAAACTATGCGAATCCGTGGGCAGCCGCCTCCGGGCAGATGAATTCATGGCGCAGGTGGTCGCTGTTTCGATCAAGGACAGCCAGTTCCACCACAATAGTCACCAGTGCACTCTTCCTTCTGCCACCAATACCACCAGTGAATTATACAACTCTGTCTGCGAACTTTTCGATGAATTGTGGGATGGTTCCCCCATCCGCCTGCTCGGTGTATCTACGTCAAAACTCACCAGGGAGCCTCTCCGTCAGATCAATCTTACCGACAGCAAATATTATATGAAGCAGGGACAATTGGAAAAGGCAGTAGATGATATACGTAACAAATTTGGCAAGGATGCAATTTTCCGCGCATCCTCTCTTGAAAATTCAGCAGCTTTTAACGATAATAAAGATAGATAAATTTAGTTTCAGCAGTAACGCAGAAACTGGACAATTAGACAAGTGAATATGTCAGTTACTTAGCCTGACGATGCACTAATACTAATAAACTGGTAAAAGGAGTCGATTTCATGCCTATTTCAAGCAACAGCGTACACAATAATCAAAATCAGTCCGGTAGTATGAACACTACCTCTGCCAAACGTACATTTCGTTCCGGAGGAGGCACCATCACGGTGAGAGAAGGAGAGACCTTGAAAGGTGTCGTAAGTGATATTCATGGCAATGAGATCACCATCTCTATGGAAGATGGTTCCTCCTTTACGGGAAAACTTCCCGAAGCCTCCCAGTATTCCATTGGCCAAAAAGCGGCCTTCCAGATCACAGGACTGGACGGCGGCACCATTTACATGAAGGCAATATCCCAGGCATATCTTCTGGGCATGGAGGACACCATCGAGCAGGCACTCGAAGAGGCAGGGCTTCCGAAAAGCCCGCGGAATCTGGAAATTGTCAGAAGTCTTCTCCTGAACCAGCAGTCCATCAGCCGGGAAAATATTGCGGAATCCCTGCAGCTGTGTGCCAGATATCCGAATGCGGATGTAAATTCCGTGATCACGATGAAACGGCTGGGCATGCCGATGGACATGGCAAACGTAACCCAGTTTGACCAGTACAACAAGCAGACACACCAGCTCCTGACCCGGATGGATGCCCTGGCAGACTCCGTCAATGAACTTCTTATCGGTCTCGCCAAAGAAAATCCATCCATCGCCCGGTATGCCACAGGGGAAGTGCTGGATATGATGCTGCAGTCCCTTCCCTCCTTAGAGGAACAAAACCTCACCGCCACACAGCTCCAGACAAACCTTACCACGGCTCTGGAAGCCGAAGCAGCAGAAGGGGCTGAACTTCTTCCCGGAGAAGAGAACCAGGAAATTCCTCCGGAAGCAGCGGAAGAAAGCCAGACTGCCGGACAAACAGCCACATCGCCTTTTGCCCGGATGAAGCAGCTTCTGAATGGTATAACCGACCGTGCCTCTTCTCCGACGGGTGCAGAAGCAAAACCCACTGAGTTTATCCAGGAACAGACCGGCCATCTGCTCACAGCGGAGGAACGCAGCGCCCTGTCGAATCTTCTGGAAAAGTATACAGAAAATAAAGAACTTCTTACGGCTCTGGAAAAAGGAGATCTGACGGCAAGAGAACTGCTGACAAATATAAAAAACACCCTTGCCACCCTGCCCGATGAAGATCTTCATCAGCTGGTGTCACAAAAGGCGTTCCAAAAGGTAGTCAAAGGTCAGTTTTTATCCGGGTGGACGCTCTCTCCCGAAGGGCTGAAAGAAGAGGGAAGCATAGATACCCTCTACAACCGGATGCAGCAGCAGTTTTCCGACCTCACGAATCTGAGCCGGATGTTCGCCACACGAAATTCCGGCGAACAGATCATCAACACCACCTCGGATCTACAACAGAATCTTGCCTTTATGAAGATGTTGAACGAACAATTCGCCTACATGCAGCTTCCGCTGAAGTTGTCACAGCAGAATGCCCACGGTGATCTCTATGTGATGACGCGGAAAAACGCCCTGAAAAAATCCAAGGACAATCTCAAGGTCCTTCTTCACCTGGAGATGGATTCCTTAGGAACACTGGATATCCACATTACAAAAGATCACACCAACATTTCCACTCAATTTTATACCGCGAAAGAAACAGCACGGAAACTTCTGGAAAAAAATGTGGAATTATTAAAGGATGCCATCAACGAACAGGGCTATAGTTTCACTTCTGAATTTCTCGCCAAAGAAAAAGACATCGACCTGGTCCATGACTTTATTGAAAACGATTCCCCTGCCCCACCGGCAGCTGTCAAGCGCTATAACTTTGACCTGAGAGCATAAAGGGCTGACTGAAAACCGCAGCCCTCTGGAGAATCAGCAGAGCTGATTCTCCGCTCCGCAAACAAAGAACCTTACTGCCTGGAGAACAAGGGCTGACTGAAAACCGCAGCCCTCTGGAGAATCAGCAGAGCTGATTCTCCGC
>CAQOJF010000011.1:0-4860 GCA_948848225.1 uncultured Eubacterium sp. | reverse complement strand
CAAACAAAGAACCTTACTGCCTGGAGAACAAGGGCTGACTGAAAACCGCAGCCCTTTTACCCCTTAAGCTTTACTTCGCTTCAATATTTTTCCAAATAAACAGGCAAACAAAATGCCACAGGTCAGCGCCGATGTCACATCAGAGATCGGCTCCGCATAGTAAATAAACATCACATCTCCTGTCAGTTTCGGCAGGATGATCGCCAGAGGAATCAAAAGGATCACTTTCCGCAAAAGGGCGATAAAAAGCGATATCTTCGCCTGCCCCAGCGCAAGAAATGTCGTCTGGCTGGACATCTGCACACCAAATACCAGCATTCCACAGACAAATACCGGCATGATCTTTTCCACAAGCAGGATCAGTTCTGAACTGTCTGTAAACATTCTGGCAAATACCCCAGGTATCGCCATGATGGATATCGTGAGCAGAATGGTATAGGACATAACGATACCCAGCATGGTAAAGTACGTCTTCTTTACCCGTTCTGTATTTCCAGCGCCGAAATTATAACTCATAATGGGCTGAACTCCCTGGGTAAACCCGCTGACCGGGATACTCACAAACTGCATCACACTCTGCATGATGGTCAGCGTCCCCACATACATGTCTCCGCCATAGTGCTGCAGACCACTGTTCATCACGATGGAAATAAAACTTTCCGTCGCCTGCATGATAAAGGGCGCGACCCCAAGGGACATAATCTTTGCCACGATCTTTCCCCGTATTTTCAAATATTTCCGCCGGATTCCCATCGCCCGTTCTTTTCTCGTCAAAAACCGAAGAACCCACACTGCACTGACAAACTGTGAGATCACCGTGGCAAGCGCCGCTCCGCGGATTCCCATGCTAAGCCCAAAGATAAACAGCGGATCCAGTGCGATATTCAGCACCGCTCCGATCAGCACTGACAGCATCGCCGTCCGGGAACATCCCTGGGCTGTGATATAGGGATTCATCCCCAGTGAGATCTGCACAAAGAGCGTACCAAATATATAAATGGTCATATATTCATCTGCAAAAGGAAAGGTGGCGTCACTGGCTCCGATCAGGAACAAAACCGGTCTTTTTATGATAAAAAATAAAATCATTAGAAAAGCAGAAAAAACGAGAAGAAGGGAAAATCCATTTCCCAGGATCCGTTCCGCTTCCTCTTTCTTTCCTCTTCCCAGCGCAATGGCAGAGAGCGGGGCTCCGCCCGCTCCCACAAATGCGCTGAAGGCTGATATAATTACGATCATGGGCAGCGCCAGCCCCACCCCGGTCAGAGCAGTTGCCCCCACTTCTGGAATATGACCGATATAAATCCGGTCAATGATATTGTACAAAAGATTAATGATCTGAGCCACCAGGGTCGGAATCCCCATACTCATCATCAATCGAAACAGCGGGGCAGAGCCCAGTTTTTCTTCATTCGTCATAGTCATCAGCCTTTCACTACGATATTTATAATCCTTCCCGGCACATAGATTTCTTTTACGATATTCATACCGTTGATCTTTTCTGCCACCGCTTCTTTCCCGGCAGCAATCGCCGTATCCTTATCAGCGTCAATGGCAAGTTTCACCGCAGCTCTCACCTTTCCGTTGACCTGGACAGCGATCTCCTGCATTTTTTCCACGGTCTTCTCTTCCTCATATTCCGGCCAGGAGTTTTCAAACAGATGCTTTTCGTATCCCATGATCTCCCAGAGCTCCTCCGTCATATGAGGCGCCACCGGATTCAACAGTTGAAGCAGCGTCCTAAAATCGTCTCTCGTCAGCTTCTCCGCTTTATAGAACTCATTGATTAGTGCCATCATCGCCGCGATCGCTGTATTGTATTTGAGTGTCTCAAAGTCATTGCTTACCTTTTTGATCGTCTGATGGATCTTCGTCTCCAGGTCTTTGGAATAGCCTTGCTCATCCACAACCATATCCTGAAGCTTCCACACACGGTCAAGAAAACGCCGGCAGCCCTTGACGCCGTCATCGGACCATGCCGCAGCCGCATCAAAAGTACCAATAAACATCTCATAAGTACGAAGGGTATCCGCACCATAAGTATTGACAATATCATCAGGATTTACTACATTTCCCCTGGATTTACTCATCTTCTCCCCATTTTCCCCAAGGATCATACCATGAGAAGTTCTTTTCCGATAAGGCTCCTTTGTAGGTACTACTCCCTGGTCATACAAAAACTTATGCCAGAACCGGGAATACAGAAGATGAAGGGTTGTGTGCTCCATACCGCCGTTGTACCAGTCCACTGGAAGCCAGTACTCCATCGCCTCGCGGCTTGCCAGCGCCTCATTGTTATTCGGATCGATATATCTCAGGAAATACCAGGAAGATCCCGCCCACTGGGGCATAGTATCCGTCTCCCTTTCTGCTTTTCCGCCACAGCACGGGCAGGTGGTCTCCACCCAGGAACGGATATTTGCGATAGGGGACTCCCCATTGTCGGTAGGCATATAGTTATCCACCTCCGGCAGCTCCAGAGGAAGCTGGTCTTCCGGAACCGGCACGTATCCGCATTTTTCACATTTTACAATCGGGATCGGCTCTCCCCAGTAACGCTGTCTCGAAAATACCCAGTCCCGAAGCTTAAAGTTCGTCTTCGCGGTACCGACGCCTTCTTTTTCCAGCCACTCAACGATCGACTGTTTCGCCTCCGCTACAGATTTGCCGCTCAGAAAACCGGAGTTCACGAGAGTTCCTGTGGCCACATCCGTATATGCTGCCTCTTCTACATTTCCCCCCTGGATGACTTCTATAATCGGAAGTTCAAATTTCTTGGCAAATTCCCAGTCACGCTCGTCGTGAGCCGGCACTGCCATGATGGCACCGGTACCATAACTCATCAGGACGTAGTCCGACACCCACACCGGAATCTCTTTTCCATTAACCGGGTTGACTGCTGACAGTCCATCGATGGCCACACCTGTCTTTTCCTTGGCAAGCTCTGTCCTCTCAAAATCAGACTTCCTCGCCGCCATCTCCCGGTATGCCACGATCTCATCCCAGTTTTTGATCTCATCTTTGTACTTGTCCAGATAAGGATGCTCTGGGGACACCACCATATAGGTAACGCCAAAAAGCGTATCCGGACGTGTCGTATAGATTCTCAGCTTTTCTTCCTTATCTTTCAGTTGAAAATCCACCTCGGCGCCATTGGAACGGCCAATCCAGTTTTTCTGGGAAACCTTCACTCTCTCGATGTAATCCACGTCGTCCAGATCATCGATAAGTTTATCCGCATACTTCGTGATCTTTAACATCCACTGGCTCTTTACCCGGCGGACAACCTCACTGCCACAGCGCTCACAGACACCGTTTACGACCTCCTCATTGGCAAGACCACATTTACAGGAGGTACACCAGTTGATGGGCATCTCTGATTTGTAAGCCAGCCCCGCCTTAAACAATTTAAGGAAGATCCACTGAGTCCATTTAAAATACTCTGGATCTGTCGTATTTACCTCACGCTCCCAGTCAAATGAATAGCCCAGTGACTGGAGCTGTGCCTTAAATTTAGCTACATTATTTTTAGTTACTTCCTTTGGATGAACCTTATTTTTGATTGCATAATTTTCGGTGGGAAGTCCAAAGGCATCCCAGCCCATTGGGTAAAGTACATTGTAGCCCTGCATTCTCTTTTTCCGTGCCACAATATCTAGTGCTGTATAGGGGCGTGGATGTCCCACATGAAGTCCCTGTCCCGATGGATAAGGGAACTCTACCAGAGCGTAGTATTTCGGCTTGGAAAAATCATTTGTTGCCGCAAATGCCTTCTCGTCTTCCCATATCTTCTGCCATTTCTTCTCAATCTCTTTTGGATTGTACGATGATTTCATAAAGAATTCCTCCTCCATTCTTGCATATAAATTTCATTATACCAAGTTAACCTCACTTCGTCAACGCAGGCGCCCTTATTTCTTCGGAAACCATTGGCATTAAACCCGTTGCTCTTCCATATATATTAATAACGATGAAATTACGCGCACGCCTTCCCTGTGCGCAGAATGAGGTATTATGGATCAGCTGTTACAATGGATCGAATCCTATGGCACACCGGCCATCATCCTTCTTATCGCATTGGAATACGCATGCTTTCCTATCTCCAGCGAACTCGTCCTCCCCTTCGCCGGCGCCTTTGGGGCGGGTATCGGACTTTCCCTGCCCCTTCTTATACTCTATAGCAGCGCTGCCGGTCTGGCAGGTACCAGTCTCACTTACGCCATTGGTCGCTACGGAGGCTCTCCGCTGCTGGAAAAAATCATGGCCCGGTTTCCATCCAGTAAAAAGCCCATCCTGGCATCCTACCGCACCTTCGGCGACCGGGGCAGGCTCGCCGTCTGTGTGGGGAGAGTCATCCCCATCTGCCGGACTTACATAGCCTTCGTAGCCGGGGCATGCGGACAGAGCTATCCCGCTTATGTGATTTTCTCTTCCATCGGCATCACCATATGGAACACACTGCTCATCTGTCTGGGTTACTATTTTTATAATTACCGGGATATCTTTTTTCACTACTTCGATAAATACAAGACCTTCATTTTAATCATTGGACTTCTTCTGATCCTTCTGCTTTTGTTCTCCCGAAAAACAGAGACAGAGGAAGAAATTTAAAGGATACGAAAAAATGCTTTCATCTGTGTTATACAAATGAAAGCATTTTTCTTTTTCAAGGCGACAACCAGATTCGAACTGGTGATCAGGGTGTTGCAGACCCACGCCTTACCACTTGGCTATGTCGCCATACATTAATAATATACCATAAAACCCAGATTTATGCAAGTCCCCCTGCAAATTCCATGAATTTTTATGACTCCTACGGGAATCGAACCCGTGTTACCGCCGTGAAAGGGCGATGTCTTA
>CAQOJF010000010.1:31414-70854 GCA_948848225.1 uncultured Eubacterium sp. | reverse complement strand
TTTAGAATTTTTTCAGTTGCCGCAATTTGATAAGGACGCATTACCAATAATAAATCCTCTGAAGTAAACACACAGTAACGAGTCAAAATATTAAGCAGCGTATGTTTTGCAAAAAAGGTTTTTGTAAAATCCACAAGGTCCGGGATGGTGCGGTTTTTCTCATCCGCCCAATAACTTGTAAATTCAAAGCTATTAGAAGTCTTTTTCTTTTTTGCTGCGTTTTTCTCTGCATTATCTTTGATATGCTGAAATCTTGTTGTATTAGAATAATACTTTGTATGCGTCCCATTGGAGATTACAAACAGCTGTACATACTGATACAATCCGCTGCCTGCCCAAAAGCTGTCACGCTGATATCGATTGATTTGGTTAAACGCTTCTCGAATTGCGTTCCCTCGTTTTTTAAGCTCAATATGCACCAATGGCAATCCGTTTACCAAAATCGTCACATCATAACGAGTATCATGCTTCCCGCCGTCTTCTTCATACTGGTTTATTACCTGCAAATGATTGTTATGAATGTTGGTTTTGTCGATCAGCTTGATGTTTTTTACATAACCGTTATCGAGGGTAAGATTTTGCAGATAATCTTCCTGTATTTTGCGGGTTTTTTCTACAATGCCATCATTTCCGTTAGAAATAACGCTGTTGTAAAAGTCGTTCCACTCTTTATCGAAAAAGGTATAGTTATTCAGTTTTTCAAGCTGTGTACGGAGGTTGTCAATTAAGTCCTGTTCGCTTTTTATAGTAATGTATTCGTAGCCCTGACTGACAAGGCGATTTATAAAATCTTGTTCAAGCGCCGCTTCGCTTTGATAGTCGGTGCTTTTTCTTTTTTCGGGTGTGTACTCAGCCACTACCGTACTTTCAGTAGAGCTTGCAACAATTTCAAAGCTATTCATTTTCCGACGCCTCCTTTTCAATATATTTAAAATATAAGCTTGAATCGAACCACTCACCGGGACCCATAAAAGAAAAATAAAATCCCCAATTTACCAAACGTAATTTTTTTGATTGGAAGTTTGGCATAATGTTATTTTGCTTTTCTGTTTTATCAACAACAAAATTTTTAGCCGCCCAATATTGAATTAAAACATATAGTGCACATAAAGCTTCAATAACATTTTTTTGATTGGCATATTCGTAAATATTTTTATTGTTTTTTATAGTATCCCTATGGTGTTTAATATCATTGTAAACATTCCACCAATTAGGAATATGCTCTTTATCAATGCCTTTCCAAGGTTGTACGATTCGATATTTGTATCCACTCAAATTCACTGTCTCTTTTGAAAATGTGCCATATGATGAACTAAGTATTTTAATATATTCACTAATACCGCATTCCGATAAGTTTAAACTACTTTTTATTCTTTTGCATAAACTCTTACAAATAGTATCTATTTCACTACAAATAGATAGATGCAACTGTAAGTATTTTATAGAAAAGGAGTTGTTATTACTTTCAGCAATATTGCAATATGGAACAGTATCAAAAAAATCTTTTTCAATTTGAATATAATAATTCCAATAAGTGTTTTTAAAATCTAAAACATCCATATCATTTATCCTTTTTCTTAAAAGTTAAGAGCTTATCTCGGTAATATTCATATTGCTTTTGTCTTGCTTCAATTTCGGCAGGCAATCCCTCGCTGATATCGTTGCAAAGCTTATTAAATCGATCAAGAATATCAACTATGCGTTGTTGCCCTGCAAGTGATTTTGCAATATCTTTGGGGAATGGAATCGGTATTTTAATTTCCTTTATTGCCGGAATATTTGAATGAACAACTTTGCTTTTTATGCGCCCTTTGCTCTTTTGCTTTTGAGCCATAGTAGTTGAAAGTGCATAAGCCATATATTTGGGATTTTGCTCATGTTTCATAACTACAATATCTCCACCAGCAAAGCATTTTTCATTACCCACATAAGCGCAAGATTTAGCTATTTCTTCAACACTTTCACCTGTTATTGCGAACAATACATCTCCATATTCAAAAGTTTTTGAACCAGTCATTGTTTTGGAAACGCATTTATCAAACCAGACATTGTATGTTGTATAAATTTCTCCATATCGAACACAAGGGATTCCTTCGCTGGAAACCTCATCACGCTTGATTCCTGCACCTCTATACATATCTGTGGCAAGCTTTCCTAATTCAACTAATGGCATATCATTTCTAAAAGAAATCAATCGATCTCTATAATACTCATACTGTTGTTTCCTCGCAGTGAGTTCCGCAGTGAGTTCCGCAGTGAGTTCCGCAGTGAGTTCCGTAAATTTATCCAGTATACGAACAATTTCCTCTTGGACTGGTAAAGGCGGAAGAGGAATTATTACATTCAAAACATCGTTCATGTTTGGATGTTTTATACCAGAACCTCTATAAAATTTGTCAATAGTCTCCCCTTGGTTTATCATACAGTAATATAAATATTTATTTAAAAGTTTATCTGTATCATTTGATGTTGCAATACGATTGTCTGCTGTTACAAATTTTCCTTTATAATATTTTATAACTTCTTTAAGAGGTCTTGATTTTCCCCAAGGTATAGCAACTACTTCACCCTGACACAAATAGTTACCAGCTAACTTTTCATTGGTCCATCCTGTTTTTTCTCCTGTGGAAAGCAAAAATACATTCCCAGTTGGTTGTTCCAAATTAAATAAATTTGATGCAAGTAAATATGGATAAGTAATAATTTGTTTTTGCTTTTTTCTGTCAACACTATTAAAGCGCTTATCCCAAATGGTTACTTCCCATAAATGTACATAATTAACACCGTCAGGGCAAAGTTCATTTATAATTTGATCTAATTTACTCATTTTCCTCACCTCCGGTACGCCATCCTAAGGTACCTATTGCATCCATTAGTTCTCTGTTTGTTTTTATTTTTTCCAGCACACCTGTAACTAATCGATAAAAAGCATCAAATTTTTGTAATGCCTCGTCTTCATCATAATCTCCATGAACCACATCACTAAGCTCACCAAAGAGTTTGTATCCATCTTCAGCAAATTCCGAAGGGATAATATTACATTGATCTTTCACTGGTGTAAGAATCTGAATAAATGGTTTAAGATTGCCGTTTGCTTTCCTTGTTTCAATGGGAGGATTTGCAGCCTCTGCTGTTTGGGTAATAATTCTTTCAAAAACCTTTCTCAAATAAACGATAGACCCTGCTCCAAATCCTTCTCTGGCTGCCTTTTTGGCTTTTTCCAAAGCATCTGTGAAATCGCCATAAGTTTCAGTGTTTAGCGAAACTGCTTCAGAAAATTTTTCACTTCTTTTTGCAATACGCACATAAGGATATTGACTATGTATATTATCTTCCTCCCTGCACTCAAGCAAGAACCACATTTGCACAGAAGCCCCGCAACGAGGACATTCAAGAACACAGTCGACGCTGACAGTTTTTTCGTTTACACCAATACAGAATAAGTCTTCCCCGGAATAAAATGTTCGCTGATCACTGCAATTATTACAATAATAATTTAATGCAACCTTACCAACCGCAATTTTTTTAGAATTTCCGGTTTTAAGCTTTCTACTACCTAAAAAACCTTCTATTTGCACATAATCTGTTGTTATCGGTTTTGATAACACATCTGATAATCTCATATATTACGCCTCCTCAATTTCAGCTATAATCGCATCAATTTCGGCACGCAATGTATTTTCACGCTGAACAATTTTAGATATTTGCTCATTAACAACTGCTATATCAATAACTTCTCTTGTATCCTCGCTTTCTACATAAGTTGATACAGAAAGATTGTAATCTGCTTTTTCAATATCTTCCTGTTTAACAAGAGCAGTAAAATGCTTTTCAGTCTTTCGGTTGATATAAGCATTTAATATATTCTGAATGTTATTAGGCCCGTTACTTGAAGTTCTGTCACCCAATTTATTGCTGTTGGTAGACTTGACAAATTCTTTTGAAGCATCAATAAACAGAGTTTGGTTGTCAACTTTTGATTTTTTGAGAACCATAATGCAAGTTGCAATACTTGTTCCGTAAAAAAGATTATCAGGCAATTGAATGATACATTCGATATAGTTATTATCAATAAGATATTTTCTGATTTTCTGTTCTGCGCCGCCACGATACATAATACCGGGGAAACAAACAATAGCCGCTGTTCCGTCTGTGGCAAGCCAATGCAGACAATGCATAATAAAAGCAAAGTCCGCTTTTGATTTGGGAGCCAATACACCGGCAGGAGAAAAACGAGGATCGTTTATCAGTGTTCCGTTGTCAGAGCCTTCCCATTTAATAGAGTAAGGCGGATTTGAAACAATAGCTTCAAACGGTTCTTCATCCCAATGTTTAGGATCAGTCAAAGTGTCGCCGTGTTCAATGCTGAATTTATCATAACCTATGTCATGCAGGAACATATTGATACGGCAAAGGTTATAAGTTGTGATGTTGATTTCCTGACCGAAAAATCCATTGCGGACATTATCTTTACCGAGAATTTTTGCAAACTTCAAAAGTAACGAGCCACTTCCCACAGCAGGGTCGTATATTTTGTTTACTTCTGTTTTCATTTTACCGTTATTATCAAGAAGTGAGATTTTTGTCAGAAGCTCAGATACCTCTTGTGGGGTGAAAAATTCGCCGCCGCTTTTGCCGGCATTAGAAGCATACATTCCCATTAGATACTCATAGGTATCCCCAAAAGCATCGATAGAATTATCTTGATAATTACCAAGCTCCATATCACCAATAACTGTAATCAACATTTTAAGTCGTTTGTTTCTCTTAATAACAGTAGGACCAAGCTTATTGCTGTTTACATCTATGTCGTCAAACAGGCCTTTGAAATTATCTTCACTCGGAGTGCCAATAGCTGACGCTTCAATATTTTTAAAGTTAGACTGTAATATTTCGTTTAAATTCTCATCCAAATCAGCAACTTCTACTTCTTTGCCATCTTTTTCCGCCTGTTCCTTTGCGTCTTTATCAGCTTTTTTTATTCTGTTTAATAAATTCCCAAACAATTCACTAGGCATAATAAAAAAACCTTTTTCTTGTACCATATCATCTTTAACACTTACAGCTTCTTCATCGCTGATTTTCGCATAATCAAAATCAGTATTTCCTGCATCCCATTCGCCTTTGTTGAGATAAGTTGTAAGGTTTTCAGATATATATCTATAGAACAGCATCCCTAAAACATATTGTTTAAAATCCCAACCATCGACACTTCCTCTAAGTTCATTTGCAAGCACCCATATTGTACGGTAAAGTTCTGTTCTCTCTTGTTCTCTTTTATTATCACTCATTTTTGTATTCTCCGTTCTTTAATAATTTTTCGTAATTTATACCATTTCTCAATTCTCTGCACAAATCTTTATTTTCTAAAGTTTTTGCAATATCAGCAGGCACTTCATTTCGTTCTTGTGCAGCTAAATCAAAAAACAACGCTATTTGTTCAGGCTTTGGATTCAATAACCGAAGCATTGCAATTTGTCTGTCAGGAGGAGGTGGATTAACTTTACCGCTTAAAATATCGTAAAAGTAAGGTTTCTTTATGCCAAGTGCGGTGTAAAACTTGACATTTGATAAATTTGCTTCTTTTATCATTTGCGCAAGCAAATTGCAGAATTTCATAGAATCATCAACAATCAAGTAATCACCACCGTTTCTAAATTAGTATGTAAGTTTACATACTAATATACTATCGTATTTGAAAGCAAATGTCAATTTAAAAGCCTTTGAATATAGCTTTTGTGCCAACTTTATTGAGTTTCTTGGCAAAAAAGATTATAATATTTTTATAATTCAGGAATAAAACAGAATTTCTATGTCGTTTAATATATAGTTTCGCAATGCAGAATATATTTGTCTCTCTTTTCACAATGTACTGCCATTTTTTTCATCCTCAACAATAGCTATTTTCATGATCTTCTCCCTTTTTCTTTTTTCCCAATTGACGAAATAAAATCCCCATTTCTGTACAAACTATAATCAGTTATACGATATCTGAGGAGGGTTTTATGAAAGTACAGGATTCCACAAAAAATTTCATCAAATGCGGAGTGTATGGATGGGGATTTGAGTGCCTCTGGACCGGGCTTCACTCCATATTTTCACACAAAAATAAAGAATACACCTGCCGGACTTCCATGTGGATGTTCCCCATCTATGGTATGGCGTCACTGATCAAACCGATTTCAAGAGCGATGAAAAATGTAAATGTGGTAGTGCGGGGAATGGTGTACACCACCTGCATTTTTGCCACGGAATACGGAACCGGAAAACTGCTCAAAAAAAATCACTGCTGCCCTTGGGATTACAGTGACGCCAAACATAATATCAAGGGGCTCATCCGGCTGGATTATGCCCCCCTGTGGTTTATTGTAGGTTTGATTTATGAAAAAATTCTGCGGGCAAAATAGTACGGCAAAAAATAAGTTTTTGTTGTACTAAACCAGCTTCTGGAAGCTGACGCGGGAGTTTTCCGGAACGGACTCGGTGATAAAGGTATTGCCGCCTATGACGGAATTCTTCCCGATGACCGTGTCACCGCCCAGGATCGACGCATTGGAATAGATCGTCACATTGTCCTCGATGGTGGGGTGGCGCTTTGTGCCGGAAAGCTTCTGACCGCCTCTGGTGGAAAGTCCTCCCAGGGTAACGCCCTGGTATAGTTTTACGTTATTTCCGATGATTGTGGTCTCACCAATGACGATGCCGGTACCGTGGTCGATGAAAAAACATTCTCCGATGTCGGCACCGGAATGAATATCGATGCCCGTCTTGGCGTGGGCATATTCGGTCATGATCCTCGGTATGTACGGTACGCTCCGTATGTAAAATTCGTGGGCGATGCGGTAGACAAAGATGGCAAATACACCGGGGTAGGAAAAAATGATCTCCTCCTTGCTCTGGGCCGCCGGATCCCCGTCAAATCCCGCCTGCACATCCTTTAGGAGCAGTTTCTGGATGTGGGGAAGCTGTTCAAAAAATTCTCGGCAGATCTGTTCTGCCCGGTCTTTATTTTTTTCATCTGGATTCCCCTCCAGCGACTCTGCCCTGAGCACTTCTTCCTCTTCATTATAGGCGAAGGCACAGGCGATCTGCTCACAGAGCATGTTGTAAATCCAGAGCAGCCGGTCACCCACAAAATATTTCGGCAGCCCTCTTGTGGCATCCTGCTCCCCAAAATATCCAGGAAACATAACCAGGCGCAGCTCTAGCAAAGCGTCAATGATAACCTTCCTCTCCGGCATGTTCTTGCCCTGTTTTGTTGAAAACAGAGGCTCCCCTTCGTAATTATCAGCAATCTTTTCCACTACATTCTCAATCGTATGCTTTGTTTTCTGATTCATAATGGAATCTCCTTTACAAAGGTATCGATATATTCCCAGGTCTCATCCTTTCCCTCCCTGTTCTGGGCGGAAAAAGGGATAACTGGCGTTCCCTCCACCAGCTGCAGCTTCTTCCGGATCATGGAAATGTGCCGGCTTCGGGCATTTTTACTGATCTTATCTGCTTTTGTGGCGATGATCAGCGGGTTAAATCCCTTGGATAAAAGCAGCTGATACATCTTCACATCATTTGCCGAGGGCTCGTGGCGGATGTCAATGAGAAGAAATACTACCCGCAGCGCCTGGGAGGTATCCAGGTATTTCTCGATCATCTTCATCCATTTTGCCGCCGTCTCCTTCGACACTTTCGCATAGCCGTAGCCAGGCAGATCCACCATATAGCATACATCATTCACATTATAATAATTGATGGTCTGGGTTTTGCCCGGCTGGGAAGATATTCTGGCAAATCCTTTGCGGTTCATCAGCGTATTGATGAGGGAAGATTTTCCCACATTGGATCTTCCCCAGAAGGCAAGCTCAATTTTATCATTCTGTGGCAGCCTGCTGGTGATGCCACAGACTGTCTCTAATTCCAGTGAACGGATTACCATCACATTCTCCTTTTCTCTAGCTCGACGGCGCGAATTCGCGCCGTCGAGCCAGCACATCGTATCCTGCTAAAATACCTATCCCACCACAGCCGTATCCAGTACCTTCTTCATCTCACCGGCAAAAACGATCTCCATTCCTCCGGTGATCTCTTCTTCCAGTTCCTGCACGTCGGGTTCATTTTCTTTCGGCACGATAACCCGGGTGATCCCGGCCAGTCTGGCCGCCAGAAGTTTTTCTTTCAGACCTCCGATGGGCAACACCCTTCCCCGGAGCGTCACCTCTCCCGTCATAGCAGTTCTGGCATCCACTTTTTTCTCTTCAATGGCAGAATACAGCGCCGTGGCCATCGTAATTCCAGCAGAAGGTCCATCCTTCGGCACAGCCCCTTCAGGAACGTGCACATGGATGTCGTGCTCTTTGAAATATTCGTTGTCTTTTTTGCAGATCGAGCGCACAAAACTGAGGGCGATGCGTGCAGACTCCTGCATCACATCTCCCAGCTGCCCGGTGAGGATCAGGTTACCCTCCCCCGGCATGATATTGACCTCGATCTCCAGGGTATCTCCGCCCACCTGGGTCCAGGCAAGCCCCCGCACAATGCCGATCTCATCTTCTGCATTGGCTTTTAAATTTGAATAACGCCGTTTTCCAAGGATGTCTTTCAGGTTTTTCCCAGATACCCGCAGCTTTTCCGTCTCTCCATTCACGATCTGCCTCGCGGTCTTCCGGCAGATCCTGCCGATCTGACGCTCCAGTCCGCGGACTCCCGATTCCCTTGTATAATAACTTATGATATCCCGCAGCGCTTTATCATTAATGGACAGGTTTGATTTTTTCAATCCATTCTTTTCGATCTGTTTGGGGATCAGGTATTGCTTTCCAATATGAAATTTTTCATTTTCCGTATAGCCTGAGATCTCTATAATCTCCATACGATCTAAAAGAGGTCTGGGTATCGTATCCACCGTATTGGCAGTACACAAAAACAGCACTTCCGACAGGTCCACCGGCAGCTCTACATAGTGATCGGTGAAATGCTGGTTCTGTTCCGGGTCCAGCACTTCCAGAAGCGCCGAAGAAGTATCCCCTTTATAATCACTGCTCACCTTATCGATCTCGTCCAGCAGCATCAATGGATTTTTTACCCCGGACCGTTTGAGGCCGTCAATGATCCGTCCCGGCAGAGCACCGATATAGGTCCTGCGGTGTCCCCGGATCTCCGCCTCGTCCCGGACACCTCCCAGACAAATTCGCACGTATTTCTTCTCCAGGGCGCGGGCCACGGATCTGGCGATGGAAGTCTTTCCTGTCCCCGGAGGACCTACCAGACATACGATGGGTGCTTCGCCTTTGGCGTTCAACTTTCGGACTGCAAGGAATTCAAGAATCCTCTCTTTGACCTTTTCCAGTCCATAATGGTCCTCATCCAAAACCTCCTGGGCCCGCAGAAGATCCTGGCTGGATTCATCCATCTTATCCCAGGGCAGATCCAGCAGCGTCTCGATATAATCCCGCGTCACCGAACTCTCCGATGAGCTGGAAGGAAGGCTGTCAAGTCTCTTTATCTCTTCTTCCAGTTTTTCCCTGATCTCATCGGAACAGATAAGCTGCTCCAGCCTTTCCCGGTATTTCTCTTCATAGCTGCCTGCTCCCTCACCCAGCTCATCCCGGATGACCTTCATCTGCTCCCGGAGAAAATATTCCTTCTGGTTTTTATCCACTTCGGATTTGACCTTTGTCTTGTAATCGGCACGGATTTTAAGGATATCGATCTCTCTGGCGAGATATTCGGACACCAGATAAAAACGGTTTTCCACATCGAAGCACTCCAGCACCTGCTGGCGCTTTTCCAGATCCATCGGAATATGCATGGCGATGAGATCCAGCAGAATGTCCAGATCATTTTCTTTCTGGATCTTCTCATAGGCGCTTCTTCCTGCGCTTGGATTCTGACCCAGATACAGGGTATACATATCCTTTATATCCCGGCACATGGCAGTATATTCGATCTCACGAATATTTTCTGAAGCCGCCGTCTTATCATACAGCACGACATCTCCCATCAAAAATGGCTCATTCTGAACAAGGGTGGTCAGTGTCCCTCTCTGTCTCGTAGATACCAGAATTCGGATCACATTATCTTCCAGCTTTATGACCTGCCGTATCCTTGCCACGACGCCGATACTCTCCACATCTGAATAAAGAGGCAGTTCCACCCGGTCATCTTTCTGGCTCGTAATGAAAATAATACTGCCTTCCGCCATCGCCTCATCCACTGCCCGCTTGGTGATATCACGATTCACATCCAGATGAACCAGCATTCCCGGTAGAATTGTCATTCCTTTCAATGCTATGATTGGCAATGTTTTCATTTGTTCATCCATGACATCTTGTTCCTCCATTCTTCCCATTGTACCACATGCCGCCTCTCAGGCACTTTCCCCGGTTTTTTCTTCCAGAAGAATCACCTGGTCATCCTGGCCGATCAGTTCTGGAATTCCTTCCTTATCCACAACCGCCTTTGTGATCCGGCACTCCTTCACATCCTCTCGGGAGGGGAGCTCAAACATATAATCCATCATACAGTTTTCGATGATGGCACGAAGTCCTCTCGCCCCTGTCTTCCGCTCAATGGACTGACGGGCGATCTCCCGCACGGCCTCCTCTTCAAAGGTAAGACGGATGCCGTCCAGCTCCAGAAGCTTTTGATACTGCTTTGTAATAGCATTTCTCGGTTTTACAAGAATCTGGGTCAACGCCTCTTCATCCAGCAGATCAAGGCTGACAGTCACCGGCACACGTCCTACAAACTCTGGAATGATACCGAATTTCACCAGATCCTGGGGCAGCACCTGGCGGAACAGATCCCCGATATTGGAATCTGTCTTATCTGAAATCTCTGCATTGAAGCCAATGGACTTCTTGTCGATTCTCGATCCAATGATCTTATCCAATCCATCAAAAGCTCCTCCGCATATAAAAAGTATATTCGTCGTATCGATATGATAAAACTCCTGTTGGGGATGTTTTCTTCCTCCCTGGGGAGGAACACTGGCTTCCGTTCCCTCCAAAATCTTAAGCAGTGCCTGCTGTACGCCCTCACCGGACACATCTCTGGTGATGGATGCATTTTCAGACTTCTTCGTGATCTTATCAATCTCATCGATATAAATGATTCCGTGCTCAGCACGGGGAATATCATAATCTGCCGCCTGTATGATCTTTAACAGAATATTTTCTACATCTTCACCGACATACCCCGCCTCGGTCAGCGTCGTCGCATCCGCAATGGCAAAAGGCACATTCAGTACTTTAGCGAGGGTCTGTGCCAGATAGGTTTTTCCCGAACCGGTAGGACCGATCATAAGAATATTGCTCTTCTGGAGCTCCACATCCATATCCGCAGCAGACATTACCCTCTTATAGTGATTGTAAACCGCCACTGACAGCGCTTTTTTTGCCTCGTCCTGACCGATGACATATTCATCCAGAAATTCCTTGATCTCCTTTGGTTTCAGCAGATTGATCTCCACCTCTTCCACATCATCCCCACCATACATTTCCTGGTACTCCTCCGCAAGAATCTCCTCACAGAGCTCCGTACACTCGTCACATATATAGACACCTGTCGGTCCTGCAATCAGTTTGCGAACCTGTTTTTCTGTCTTTCCGCAAAAAGAACAGCGAAAGGATGTCTGATTGTCATTGTTTCTTCCTGCCATAAAATTCTCCCTTTCTGCGCTTAAAGCGTATAAAGTTTCTAAAAGATAAAAAAGCACATGGTGCCACCCTAAAAAATGGTGGCACCACAACTATTATTTCGATTCGTGATTGACAAGAATCCGGTCAACAAGTCCATACTGAAGAGCTTCCTCAGCTGACATAAAGTTATCCCGTTCGGTATCCTCAGCAATCTTTTCCACAGTCTGACCCGTATTGGCAGCGAGAATCTCATTCAGCTTTTTCTTTGTTTTCAGAATGTTCTCTGCCACGATCTGAATCTCCGTCGCCTGTCCTTTGGCTCCTCCGGATGGCTGATGAATCATGATCTCCGCATTGGGCAGCGCAAGTCTCTTTCCTTTGGCGCCACTGGAAAGCAGGAATGCTCCCATGCTCGCTGCAAGCCCCATACAAATCGTAGAGACATCACATTTTACATAATTCATGGTATCGTAGATCGCCATGCCGGCTGTCACTGAGCCGCCAGGGCTGTTAATATACAGGTTGATATCCTTGCCTGGATCCTCAGATTCCAAAAACAGCATCTGGGCCACCACAAGACTTGCTGTCGCATCATTTACCTCATCCCCCAGAAAAATGATCCTTTCCCGGAGCAGTCTCGAATATATATCATAAGAGCGTTCGCCACCCCGGCTCGTCTGCTCAATGACATAAGGAACTAAAGCCATATCTTTTTCCTCCATCTACATAACATTCATGTACTATATTACTCAGCATCTTCCTCTGCCTCATTAGAAGCCTCGATTTCAACAGCTTCTTTTACCAGAAGATCCACTGCCTTTTGTACGGCAACATCTTTGGAAATCTGCTCTTTTTCAGCATCCCCAGCCATCTCTTTGAGCTTATCTGCTTCCATTCTATACATCTCAGCCATTTTCTCCAGCTCTTTGTCAATGTCCTTATCCGTTGCCTTGATCTTTTCTGCCTCAGCCACTGCCTCCAGGACAAGACGGGTCTTAATGCGTGTCTCTGCCTCTGGTCTCATCTGATCCATCAGCGTCTGGGGCTGCATGCCGGTCATCTGCATATACTGCTCGATGGAAAGTCCCTGCTGCTGAAGGCGGGACGCAAACTCATTTACCATCTGGGATACCTGCTCATCCACCATCGGAGCCGGAAGCTCTACCTTTGCATTTTCTACAACCTTCTCGAGCACCTTATTTTCTTTCTCTGTCTTCACCTGAGCTTTTTTTCTGTCTGTCAGAGTCTTTTTCACGCTTGCTTTGTATTCCTTCAACGTATCGAATTCGGAAACCTCACTGGCAAACTCATCATCCAGATTGGGAAGCTCTTTGACTTTCACTTCCTTGATCTCCACCTTGAACAAAGCAGGTTTGCCTTTCAGGCTGGCTTCGTGGTATTCTTCCGGGAACGTAACATTGACATCCACTTTATCACCGGTCTTTTTACCGATCAGCTGGTCTTCAAAGGTATCAATAAAGGAATGGCTTCCGATGGTCAGGGAATAATCGGTTCCCTTTCCGCCATCAAATGCCTCACCGTCTACAAATCCCTCAAAGTCGATAACTGCAATGTCATCTTTCTGGATCTCTCTGTCTTCTACTGTCATGATACGGGAATTCTGCTCACGTACACGGTCAATCTCCGCATTGACATCTGCTGCCAATACCTTAACTTCCTGTTTTTCCACCTCAATTCCCTTGTAATCTCCCAGCTCTACCTCTGGCTTTACTGCGACGGTTGCTGTAAATACAAAAGGCTTATCTTTTCCGATATCTTCCACATCAATCTCTGGACGGGATACGATCTCAAGACCACACTCCTTCGCCGCTGTCTCATAGGCCTCTGGTATCGCAAAATTAGCGGCATCCTCATAGAAGATTTCAGGACCATAAAACTTCTCGATCATTTTTCTTGGCACTTTTCCTTTGCGGAAGCCCTGGATCGAGATCTTACCCTTATTCTTATGATAGGATTTGACCATAGCCGCCTCAAAATCCTCTGCACTTACCTCTATCGTGATCTTTGCCATACTGTTTTCAAGATTCTCTACTTTGTAACTCATGTTCTTATTCCTCCATATATGCTTTCTAAATTTGTTTTAAAAGGCAAGCTCTTAAAAGCATTCCCATTTTTTTCGTTTTTGAAACAAGTCAGAAAATTCCCTGCAGACAGGCTGTTTTCTGTGCCTGATTCACTGGTTACCATATCCGGTAGTTCCCACTCAGCGCCAACAGGGCAAACAGATACAGGCAGTTGTCATAATATCTTCTCTCGCCGGTGCGAAGAGGTGTATTCCAGAACCGCTCCACACACTCCTTGGCATAAGGCCCATCTGCCGCCAGAGAAGCCTGGGCATTGGTGGCAATGATCGCCACGGGATGAAGGGCAGGCTGGTCAAGAACGGTACCGTCGATCTCATAGGTCATAAAATCTTCCCCGCGATGGGTCTCCATAAAGAATTTCTGAACCTTATTGTTGTTCTCTTTGTTCCAGTCCTCCGGTGCAAACCACTCATAATCCAGACCAATATTGGCGATCACCCGGTATGAATCACTATAATACCAGTCGTGACGGCCGCCAAACACATCCTGTTCTTCCGGATACGGAGTTCCGTCATAATATGCGTACTCTGCCGCTAATCCGGTCTCTGGATGGCAGGCTTTTTTCAAGTACTCACGACTCGCCTGGGCTGCTTTTTTCCAGAAATCCCGGTCCTCTTCGTTTGCCCACAGGGCAAACAACTCATAAAAATGCGGGCAGTGATAGGAGGGATCGCTGAATTTACGGCTGGGGATAAAGCGGATCAGATAATTCTCCGGTTCCATGATCGGATCTCCCGGCTCCTTTTCGCCGTTATGTATGCAGGCGCTAAGGATATTTTTTGCCTCCTGGGAATAATGAAAGATTCCCTCTCCATCTCCCCAACGGTGGGACGCAAAGAAAAGCGCCATAGCAAAGAACTCCTCTCCATCTGGCGCAGGCCCATAGTCATTCTTTGTTCCATTGGTCTGGCAGGACCAGGCAAAATATCCTTTGTTGTAGCCCTCTTCCATATACATATAAGTCCTCGCCCACTTCCAGACGCGGTCAAATTCGTTTTTCATATCCATCTGAACACACATCATCATGGCATAGGACATACCTTCTGTTCTGGCATCAAAATTTCCTGTATCCTCAAAGTATCCCATATCGTCCCCGGCTTCAAAGTAGAACTTTTCACCCTCCGGACCGTAAAACACAGTATGGAACGCATCTTTCAATTTTTTATCAATCTCTTCCTGTGAATATCCACACTCGGCAAATACATTCCGATATTGTTTTGTGTAATAAGCACCTTTCATCTCGTTTTTCCTTTCTTACCATTCTTATTTCGCAGCTTCATGCCCTTTTGCCCTCAAAACCTCCAGGATCCTGTCAACGTTTTCTTTGCAAAGCGCGTCGGTCTTTGCTTCTACCATAACCCGTATAAGAGGCTCGGTTCCACTCTCCCGCAGTAGAAGTCTTCCCTCGTCTCCCAACGCAGTTTCTACTTCTTTTGCTGCCTGGATGACATCTTCATCCTCTCTGGCTGCGGTCTTATCCTTCACCCGCATATTCACCAGCAGCTGAGGATAGATCTTGAGATCCTCTGTCAGCTCTGAAAGCTGTTTTCCTTTTGAGAGCATGGCTTCCATAATCATAAGAGAAGTAAGGATTCCATCCCCTGTGACAGCATGCTCTTTGAAAATTACGTGCCCGGACTGTTCCCCTCCCAGCACATAATCATGTTCCATCATGTTGGCACAGACATATTTATCTCCCACTGCAGTCTGCTGGTATCGGATCCCTGCACGGTCAAAGGCCTTATAAAGTCCCATATTGGACATCACAGTTGTGACTACCATGTCATCTTTGAGCAGCCCCTGTTCTTTCAGATAGACGCCGCACAGATACATGATATGGTCTCCTGTGACCACCTCACCCTTCTCATTGACAGCGATACATCGGTCCGCATCTCCATCATAGGCAAAACCTGCATCTGCTCCGGTATTTTTTACCAGTTCCTGCAGATTCCCAATATGTGTCGATCCGCAGTGTCGGTTTATATTCATTCCATCTGGAGTGTCCCCTGTCGTATGTACCTCCGCGCCCAGTTTCTCAAATATTTTCCCTGCGATGCGAAAGGCCGATCCATTGGACATATCCAGCGCAATCCTTTTCCCTTCAAAAGTATGCTTCACCAACCCGGCAAGGTACTCTTTGTAGATCTCTTTACCTTCGGTGTAATCATAACACCTCCCAAGATTCTCTCCCGTAGCATAAGGAAGCTCCGGTACCTCTCCATCCATATATGCCTCTATCTTTTCTTCGATCTCTTCCTCCAGCTTATGTCCCTTTTCGTTGATCACCTTGATCCCGTTATCCATATATGGGTTGTGGCTGGCTGTGATCATAATTCCAAAATCAAAATCTTCTTTTCGTATGAGATAAGAAATACTGGGTGTCGTTGTCACATGTATCTCATAGACATCCGCTCCACTGGCTGTAAGTCCTGCCGCCAGGGCAGTCTCATACATATAGCCGGAAAGCCGTGTATCTTTTCCCACCACTACACGGACACGATGTCTGCCATCCTGAAAGTAATTTCCCAAAAAACGTCCAATCCTGAAAGCATGTTCCGCTGTCAGCGTAACATTTGCCTCTCCGCGAAAGCCATCCGTACCAAAATACTTCATGACAATCCCCTTTCAATATTCGCTTATATACTGCGTGTCCTCAGGGCATAGCCCTCCCCTGAAAACAAGATATCTAATATATACTATCATAAGAAGCACATTTATTCAAGAAAAAAATACAGCACACCTTACTTTATAATGGTGCCTCCGCCAAGTACACAGTCGCCTTCATAAAAAACAACTGCCTGTCCCGGAGTGGCCGCCCGCTGGGGACGGTCAAATACGACCTCCACCGTCTCTCTGTCCACCATGCGGAGAACACAGTCGTCCCCCTGGTGATTATAACGGATCTTTGCCGTTGCCCGCGCCTCGCCATCCAATTCCGGCACAGCCATAAAATTCAGGGCATTGGCGCGGAGGGTTGTGGAAAAAAGCTCCTCATTTTCACCCAGCACCACCTCTCCCGTCTCCGGGCGGATCTCCGTCACAAAGACCGGCCGCCCCAGGGCAATGCCAAGTCCTTTCCTCTGGCCTATGGTGTAGTGGGTGATTCCTTTGTGGGGACCTATGACATTTCCCTGGACATCCACAAAATTTCCTGTCTGTATTTTTTTCCCAGTCTCCCTTTCAATAAAGGAGGCATAGTCATGATCGGGTACAAAACAGATTTCCTGGCTGTCCGGCTTGTGCGCCACTGGAAGCCCGGTATTCTCTGCGATCTTCCTCACCTCTTCTTTTTCGTACTCCCCCACCGGCATCAGCGTATGTTTCAGTTGGTCCTGGGTCAGACTGTAGAGAGCATAGGTCTGATCCTTCGCCGCTGTCACCGATCTTTTGAGGGCATATCTGCCATTTGGCAGCTGGGTCACTCTGGCATAATGCCCGGTGGCGATGTAGTCAGCCCCGATCTCTAAACTCCTGCGCAAAAGAGATTCCCATTTGACATAGCGGTTGCAGGCGATACAGGGGTTCGGCGTCCTGCCATTCCGATATTCCTTTACAAAATAATCAATCACATTTTTCTGAAATTCTTCCCGAAAATTCATGACATAATAACGGATGCCAAGACGTTCTGCTACACGTCTGGCATCCTCTACTGCCGATAACCCGCAGCATCCGCCATTCTCCTCCTGAACCGAAGAAGTCTCCTCCTGCCAGATCTGCATGGTTACCCCGATCACTTCATAGCCCTGTTCTTTCAAAAGATATGCCGCCACCGATGAATCCACACCGCCGGACATACCCACGACTACTTTTTTACTCATTTCTCTTTTTCCCTTTAAACATGTTAATAACCGATGGAACGACAGCGACAGCGGTCAGACCATAGCCCATGGCAAGGTCTTTGTAATACGCAGTGGAAAATTCACTGTACTCCAAAAGAAATGGGATATATTTGTAGGACTGTCCAAAACCATAATCCAATTCCTGCATAATACTTACCGTAACCGCTAATTTGTGGGCAAAATATACCGCCACCAGGTCAATAACAACGCACAGGATCATTGCCGGAATATTGATACCGCCTCCCAGCAGTTCAAATCCTTTGACAGAGCAAATCATCATGATAAACCCTGCGATTCCCGCGATATAGCCCAGCTGATAAATACCAACCCATGCCGCAACTCCGATGGCCACACCTACCAATGCGCCGACAATACCTGTTACCCAATTTACTCTTCTTGTTCTTTCCATTTTTCTCCTCCTTCTGTGTCAAAGAACTAAAAGTTCTTACCAAGTTTGGGCGTGGACGCACAAACTTGATAGGTTGAAAGATCTCTTTCAACCTTTTTTCTTTACTATTTTTTTAGCAACAGAGACTTTCCAGTCATCTCCTCCGGCTGAGTCATTCCCATCATCTCGATAAGTGTAGGAGCGATATCTGCCAGGCAGCCGCCTTCTCTCAATGTGTACCCATCATCGTAATTCACCAGAATAAATGGAACTGGATTAATGGTATGTGCAGTAAATGGCTGCTTCGTCTCATAATCAATGAGCTGCTCTGCATTTCCATGATCCGCACAGATAAACATCTGTCCATCCACTTCTTTGATGGCGTCCACAACCTTACCGACGCATTCGTCCACTGCCTCAATCGCCTGGATCGCCGCTGCTTCCACACCGGTATGGCCAACCATATCCGGATTGGCAAAATTGACGATGATCACATCATACTTGTCTGACTTGATGGCGTCCACCAGGCCCTCACACACTTTATAAGCACTCATCTCTGGCTGCAGGTCATAGGTAGCCACTTTGGGGGAATTAACTAACAGTCTGTCCTCTCCCTCGTTTGGCTCCTCGACACCTCCGTTAAAGAAAAACGTAACGTGTGCATACTTCTCCGTCTCTGCAGTACGAAGCTGCTTTAATCCGTTTTCCGCCAGAAATTCACCGAAGGTATTGTTGATCTCCACCTTATGAAACGCTACAATTTTATTCGGAATCGTCACATCATACTCTGTAAATACTACAAATGTCAGCGGAAAAAACCCATTGGCACGCTCAAATCCTTCAAATTTATCATCACAGAATGCTCTTGTAATCTCTCTTGCGCGGTCTGGACGGAAATTATAGAAAATAACAGAATCATTTTCTTTTACCGTGGCTGCCGGCGCACCATCTTTCATAATCACGGTAGGAAGAACGAACTCGTCGGTCTCCTCTTTATCATAAGACTGCTGTACGGCGCACAGCCCGCATTCTGCGGTCTCGCCTTTTCCGAGAACCAGCGCCTCATATGCCTTCTGGACACGATCCCAGCGGTTATCACGGTCCATCACATAATAACGTCCCATCACAGTTGCTACCTGTCCCACACCGATCTCTTCCATCTTGTCCATTGCTGCCTTCACAAAATCTTTTCCCGATGCCGGAGGTGTATCTCTTCCGTCCAGAAAGGCATGAAGATATACATTTTCAATACCGTTCTTCTTCGCCAGCTCCAGCAAGGCATACATATGCGTATTGTGGCTGTGCACACCGCCGTCGGAAAGAAGTCCGAAAAGGTGAAGGTCTGAGTTATGTTTCTTACAATTATCTATCGCCTGAAGGAGCGCCTTGTTCTCAAAGAAAACCCCGTCCTCAATCTCCTTGGTAATTCTTGTCAGTTCCTGATATACAATGCGCCCTGCACCCATATTCAGGTGTCCAACCTCGGAATTTCCCATCTGTCCCTCTGGCAGGCCTACTGCCATACCGCTGGCATTACCCTTGACAAAAGGACACTCTGCCATCAGTCTGTCCATGACTGGCGTCTTTCCTTCGGCAACGGCATTGCCTTCGGTCTTGTCATTCAGTCCATATCCATCCAGGATCATCAATACTGTAGGTTTCTTACTCATGTTCTAATCTCCTTTATATTCACTCATATTATTCTATGTTTATCCACCTGGTCAACAGCGGAATATATATTCAGCCCACTCCCAGGCTTCCCAGTTCGAGATATCTCTGGTACGCCCCGTAGGTCATCTTAACGGCACCTTCTCCGGACCCCACCACGACCATACTCTGGTTCAGTTCTTCTTCCGTGGCAGCCACCGCATTTAAACCGTCGGTTCCTGTCTGATTTGATGTACCAGCTGCCTTCTTCTGGCTCTTTGTCACATCCCCACTCAGCTTGTTGGGGCTGACAGTAACGGTTTTATCCGGAACAGTCACGCCTTCTTTCATATAGGCAGCGATCTTCTTTACATAATTTTGTGTCTCTTTAAATGGAGGGACGCCGCCATACTGTTTCACTCTGCCGCTGCCGGCATTATAGGCTGCCGCCGCCAGTGTCGTATCCCCGTTAAATTTCTTTAGATGTGCCGCAAGCAGCTTCGCCGATCCCATAATGTTCTGCTCCGCATCAAAAACATCCTGTATCCCAAGACCTTTTGCCTCCGCCGGCATGATCTGCATGATCCCCTTTGCTCCAGCAGAAGAGACGCAGTTAGGATTAAAATCCGACTCTGCCTTTGCCACTGCTGTCAAAAAATCATAAGAGACGCCATATTTTTCAGAAGCACGGCGGAAAATATCCGCCAGTGTAGTTGTCAGCGTGCCATCTGAGTTCCTAGTCCCAGTGGTTCCTTTCGTCTCCGCCACATTTCCCACAGAAGTATTTTCTGCCTTCTGGGAAGTTGTTTTTTCGGATGACATGTTTTCTTTCGATGCTGCTGTCTTAGCCGCCTCAGAAGCGTTTAAATTTTTTTCCTGCTGTTTTAAGACCTCAGAAAAGGGCGTGATGGTCGTTTTTCTGCTTCCTGCCCGATTGGCATACATTGAATTCTGCCCATCCACTGCCGATATATCCTTTACTGTAAGTGCCACATCTTCACCTCCATTGGTTGCGCATAACGGCACCGTTATGCTTCCACCGTATATTATACAAGAACTCTGACATTTTTGCAAGATTGTGTGAAATCAATTTTCAATCTCCTGCTTCCGGTATATTCTGGACAACAAATAGATACATACAGCCAGTCCGGGACCTGCCGCCGCCATCAGAAGCAGCGTAATAAACCCCTGTAAAAGCTCAGGAAGCCCTGCCTGCTGCTGAATATATGAAATTCCATAATTCATCAGGTTAAAACTCAAATGAAATAAATAGACGCCCAGAAGTGAATTTGTCTTTTCATAAATATACGCCAGCAGAATCCCCATCAGGGACGCATACACTCCCTGAATCAGATTCATATGATACACCCCGAAGGCAATGCCGGACAATACAGCGGCCGGCCAAAAGACAAACCCCCTGCGCAGCGTCCGGAATATCATGGCGCGAAAAACGATCTCCTCTGCCAGCGGCGCCCATACCGCCACGATAAACAGCGTGGCCCAGGCCGGCAGGACATTGATGTCCACACCTTCCATCAATTTTTGATACTCTTTAAAAACGTCCGGAAATACAAAAGCCATGACAGCCATCACAATGCTGCACACAAACTGGGCAAAAAAAGCCAGCGCTGCCAGGCAGCCTACCGTCTTCGGAGAAAGTATTTTCCGGTAATCCACCGGAGATACATCCCGCCGCTTCCGGATAAAATAATACCAGGATCCCATCCCCGCGATCAGAATCAGATTTATCATGGATATGAGGATCAGATTAAATCCATAGTTCGACAGCATTTGTTCCAGGGCATCGATGGGAATCTCTTTTCCTCTCCACTGCATTAGTATGATTTGTATCTGCAGCTCAATCCCTACAATGAACTGAAGCAGGATCGGTATTAACAGATAGATCACAGCAAAACCGATTGATTTAAGTTTTTTCATTTTCTCCCCCATTCAAGATCATAGTCAAGCCAGAAAAGCTCCAGCCGCTTCTTACATTATACCATCACGGAATAGATTTACAAGACACGAAATAAAAAAGGTTGTCTAGAATGGCAGTTGATTTTCCCTCTTTAAAATGTTAGTATTAAAGGACATAAATATATCTACAGAACGGAGGAAACATCATGAAACTCTGGGGCGGACGTTTTACAAAGGAAACGAATCAGCTGGTACACAATTTTAATGCTTCGATCTCCTTTGACCAGAAATTTTACAAACAGGATATCCTGGGAAGCATTGCCCATGTGACGATGCTGGAAAAACAACATATACTGACGAAGGATGAAAAAGAAACGATCATTGAGGGATTAAAAGGAATACTGGAAGACATCGAATCCGGCGGGCTGGAGATCACAGCAGAACACGAAGATATCCACAGCTTTGTGGAGGCCAACCTCATCGACCGCATCGGGGAGCCGGGCAAGAAGCTTCACACCGGACGGAGCCGGAACGACCAGGTGGCTCTGGATATGAAACTGTACACCCGGGATGAGATCGTGGAGCTGAATGACCTGCTCAAGGAACTGCTGACGGTCGTCCACAATACTATGAAAGAGAATACGGGTACCTTTATGCCGGGGTTCACGCATCTCCAGAAAGCCCAGCCGGTAACACTGGCCCATCATTTTGGCGCTTATTTTGAGATGTTCCGCCGCGACCGCAGCCGTCTACGGGACATCTACGACCGGATGAATTATTGTCCTCTCGGCTCCGGCGCCCTGGCGGGCACCACCTATCCACTGGACCGGGACTACACGGCAAAACTTCTGAATTTTGACGGTCCCACGCTGAACAGCATGGACTCCGTATCTGACAGGGATTATCTGATCGAACTTCTATGTGCATTGTCTACTATTATGATGCACCTGAGCCGTTTTTGCGAAGAGATCATTCTTTGGAATTCCAACGAGTACCAGTTTGTGGATATCGATGATTCTTATTCCACAGGCAGCAGCATTATGCCCCAGAAGAAAAATCCCGATATCGCTGAGCTCGTCCGCGGAAAAACCGGACGTGTCTACGGCGCCCTGATCTCTATCCTCACAACGATGAAGGGGATTCCTCTGGCCTATAATAAAGATATGCAGGAAGATAAAGAACTTGTCTTTGATGCCATCGATACAGTAAAAGGCTGTATCTCCTTATTTACCGGTATGATCGACACGATGAAATTTAATAAGGAAAATATGGAATCCAGCGCAAAGAACGGTTTCACCAACGCCACAGACGCCGCGGACTATCTGGTCAACCACGGTGTTGCTTTCCGCGACGCCCACGGCATCATTGGTCAGCTGGTACTTACCTGCATCGAAAAAAATATTTCCCTGGACGAACTTCCCCTGGAGGAATACAAAAAAATATCCCCCGTCTTTGAGGAAGATATCTATGAGGCAATCTCCATGAAAACCTGTGTGGAGAAACGAAATACCATCGGCGCCCCCGGTGAGCAGGCGATGGCGCAGGTTCTTGCCATCAATGAAAAATATCTGAGGGAGAGCTGAGATTCTTTTGCTCTGCAAATTGAGAGCTTTCCTAACAGATTGAAAGGGCTGTCACACCAACTGGTGGTCCATCCGTTGGCGCGGCAGCTTTTCTCATTCTCTACTTGAACATATCCAGAATTTCTTTGATCGCTTCTACATTCGACTGGTTCAAATCCGCGATTTTAATAATAGAATCGGCAGTTTGAGTAGTTAAGTCATTTTTGACGATGATATCGTCCACCCCTTGTTCGTTGTCATTCGATGCCATCTTGACATTATTGATCTGATCCCGGATATTCGTCGCACTCTCCGAAAATACAGAAGTTTTGTCATGGATACTATAAATGACCTCCTGAATATCGTTCACCACAGCTTCATACTGACTGGCCATATCTGCAAATTCCTTAAATTTACCAGATACATCCGTTTCCATAAACGCAATGATATCTTCAAAGCACATCTGAATGCTTTCTATACTGTTGTTTGCATCTACACAAAGTGCCTGTATCTGGTTGACTGTCTCAGATGAATTCTCCGCCAGGCTTCCAATCTCTCTGGCGACGACGGCAAATCCTTTTCCTGCCTCTCCCGCCCTTGCCGCCTCAATGGAAGCATTCAGTGAGAGCAGATTGGTCTGACTCGTAATATCCAGAATCTGAGCTGCCATCTCATTGATCTTCACGAGAGACTGAAGATTCCGCATCGCATCCTCAATATTCCTCTTCGTTTCCTCAACCTTTTTCGTGTTATTTTCCAACGTATCCGCCGCTGTTTTACTCATCGCGTTTGCCGTCTGGATCAGTGTATCACTCTTTTCACTTCCATCCCGGGCACAGTCCGTAATATCCCCTACGATATCATGGATTTTCTCAACCTCACCCGTAACCACTCCTATGGATGAGTTTGTGTTAAGGATACTGGCAGACAATTCCTCCGTCGTCGCCGAATTGTCTTCCACACTCCCCATTAAATCCTTTGAAGCCGTCCACATCGTCTCTGAGCTTCCCACCAGGGACTTAGAACAATCATTCAATGTATTCAGCATCTTACGGAATGTAACCGTAAGTGAATCTACCGCTGTAGCCAGCTTACCGACCTCGCTGCTGTATCCAATATAACCCTGGATCATATCATCCTCACTCAAGTCCAGAGTCTCGATCTTCTCAATCTTCTTGATCACCTTTTTGAGGGGTTTCAAATTGACGGTTATCATCACCCATGACATCACGGTAATCAAAAGAAAAGCAAGGCCGCAAACAATGCCAAGAACCAGCCGGCTTCTGTATACTGGCTGATACAGTTCATCCTTATCATTCCTGATCACCAGCGCCCACTCCCTCTCTGGGAGCGACTTAAAGACCGAAAAGTATTCCATGCCATCTTTCCCGCTATATGTAACCTGCCCGGTCTCCTTCCCGTCTTCAATCATGGAAATGACATTTAAAAGAGATTTCTCCTGAATCTCTGTCAGGATCAGGTCGGGGTTATCGTCAAATATGTACTGCTTCTTCCCCACATGGATAAGCGAATAGATCGTATTCTCAATGCCATGTGTGGAAACGGAATCCAGCTGCTGTGCAAGACCGTCTGTCTGGATCGCGCCTCCGACAAATCCGAGAGGAGAATCCCCATCATAAATCGGGACATACATGGATATGATGAGCTGCCCCGACGCTGGCGACTTCAGGATACCTGTATTAAATATGCCGCCCTTTGCCGCTGTCAGATATTCGTGGAGCTGCTTGAGCGAGTCGCCCTCACGCAGGACCATTCCCACCGCAGACGTATTGGAATGGGTCAGTGTCTCAGTCTTCCAGTCGCACACATACATCCCTTCCCAGCCTTTGAGCGCTGCAAAATACTCCGAATTATAAGCCTGTAACTCTGCCCGCTTCGTCTTATCGTCTGTATTTCGCAATAAGTCTATAATATCCCGTTCTTTTGAAAAAGATATCAGCTGATTCTCCGCATTCAAAATATACTCATCAATCAGCTTTGTTTTTGCCTCCAGGGATGTCTGCATATTATTTTCCACATCGTTGATGAGCACCGATGTAATATTGCTGTTGGAAATATAAAACACCACCCCCATTGACACTGCTGAAATAACGGCAACAATTGATGCAATGACAAACCCCATTTTCCAGTTTTTTAACATACTTCCTCCTGTCTAAAGCAGTTTTTTCCTGCTTTCGTATGCTAGCTCGACGGCGCGAATTTAAACCCACTGTTGAGCTAGTACATTTTGTAACTAAAGTAGCCTTTCCGTTCTAATATTATCCTACCATAATATCCACAATTTTACAACCACTTCCGGCATAACGCTACCTGAAATCCTGAAAGATTTTTTCTTTAGATATGGAAAGGAGGCTGCACACCAACTGATTTTTTCAGTCAGTGTAACAGCCTCTCGGGTTACATCGAAAACCACTACATTAGTCAGCATATCCCCATGCTTCGATTTCCACAATACGCGCCCAGCCGTCGCATACTTTCGACGGTATGTCGATGCGGATCTTGGAAGTCGTTATCTGTTGATCCAATACCAACTGATACCAGATTGCCTTGTTTGACGTCACTTTCTTTAGTTCTTTCCACTCATTAGCCGCGCCATCCCAATAGGATATGTTAAAATCAGTAATCGCATATTTTCCTGTCATGCTGAGTGTCGGCGTTATGTTGCCGGAATCCTGCTGACTGAACAGGTTGATCCTATCAATTGCCCGGCTCTGGCCAAAATCAATTTCCAGATACGCCGGAAAAACTGTTGTCCTCCATCTCTTACTGTTGCTAAAGGAGGTATTCCCATCAATTACATTTTCCGGTGGGCAACTTGTGTCATAATTGTCAGAAGAAGTCGCTGTGCTTCCATTGGAAGCAAGCGCAAAGTTTGTGTAACCGGATTTCACTGCCGATATTTCCTTGTCTGCACTTTTTGAAATTCCATTCAGGGAAGCAGTGACACGGATTTTCACGGTGCCCATACCATTGACAGTGAGTTCATTTCCACTTATGGAAGCAATGTTCGCGTCATCTTGTACGACCGCATATGTAAAAGACGGCTTTCCGGTACTATGTCCCTGCTCTTTACAGCCTCTGCTATAATAGACAGCATCCGCATTCAACGTAAGGGAACCGAGAGAAGTCTCTTTGTCCACTTCGATGGAATCCCCACAGGTTAATGCTGGTGTACCGAGCTGGCACTGACAGCCTGTCGTATCCACTTTCTCCCCATACGCCTCGATTTCCATGATGTGGATCCATCCCTGAACCGCACTTTCTACATCAACACGGATGGCTGGTGTTCTTACCGAATCCGTCAACTCGATACCACACTTTACTTTGTCATTTCCAGTAATTGTTCCACCTTCAAACTTAACCCATTTACCATCCTTCAGATAGGAGAAGGTCAAATCCTTCTGGGCCAGTGTGGAGGTCATATCGTCGGTAATTTCCTCCGCAGGAGTATCATTCTGCTGCGAATAAAAATATACTTTGTCAATGTCTTTCAAACCGTCAAAATACACTTCGGCATAGGCGGTAGAAGCCTGTATACGCCACCTGCCATCATTGGAATGCTTATCTCCATCAATCAGCCGGGACGCTGGTCCTTCCCCACCGGTTGGAACAACTCCTTCTCCACCATTGGCAGCAGCTGCATAATTTTTATAGGTATCGGATACTTCCGTTGCTTTTGTCACAGCAAAGGTCTTCATGCCATAACGGACATATCCATTTAATTCTGCCCGTATACGAAGTGTCATTGAACCATTGCCAAGGAATCGAATTCCCGTACCATCCAGTTCCGCGATGCCATCGGAGTTATCCGACAGTGCGTAACGATAGCTGACAACACCGTTCTCATGGCCGTCTGCCTGACAGCTGCCATGGGCTGCCTCTGCTTCAAACGGAATTTTTACTCTATCCTTTCCATAAGGAATCACAATATCATCTGCACCTTTGAAAACTGGACTCTGCAGATCACATTGGCAGCCCTCGGGCACCTCCTGCCATTTTGCCGCCTCATAGACAACCACGTTCGTAATCGCAAGTTTCTTTTCAGAAGTAATACGAAGTGATGAGGTCACAATTTCTTTCGCCGGAATTGCGTAACAACCGTCTGCCGTCCTGATGACATCCATGTCTTTGGCATCGATGCTCTCATAAGCCGCTTTTTCTTTATTATAGTAGGAAAAAGCAAGAGATGGGTCATAGGCACCTTCTAAAACAATTCTTCCCATTGACAGCTCTTTGCTGAGGTCCACATCAAACTGTGTAGCTGCCGCTGTAAATTCTTTTTCCGTATCGGCATCCACTGCCTGGAATTTTTGCGTCTGAACAGCTTCAAATTCGTTGATTCGTATCCAGTTTGAGGTATAGATCTCCAGCCGGACAGCTTGTGCCTGCACTGGTTTGCTCAATGTAAATTCACTAAATACCTTGGGATCCCCGCTGTTTGGACGAACCGTCGCACCGATTTCTGTCCATTTATCACCATCATAGTAGGAAGCACGGTAAGAATATTGTGCACGATCCGAAGTCATACCAAAATCAGGTACGGTTCCTGATCCGGGACTCGTTGCCTCACTGCTTTGGAGCGATACAACCCGAACGGTATCAATGGTTCTTGGCTGCTCGAATTCCATCGTCACAAGATGTCTGCCTGCATCCGAACTCGCCCCCACACTGGCTTCCATACCCTTTGTGATACGGTCGCCATCCGCAACGCTGGCTGGCACGGAAATAGTGCCGCCGCTATTCTTTTCACCACTTACTGTTACATTGTCTTCCATCGCCCAGTTCACATATGGCTTCACATCTATCTCGGCGATCTTAATATCATTACCTTCAAATACAAACCGCAGCTTCTGGCTCTTGATCGCTTTCTTTCCCTGAATAAAAATCTGGGTTCCCTTTGTTATCTCTGTTCCGGTATAGACAGTATTCCACTTGTCCCCCTCCTGTACCTGTACCTGATAACCGGTTACCCCGGTACCCACAAGGGCAAAACGGTCAAAGTAGTATTCATTGTCAAAATCCAGAACAATCCACTTTTCTGCATCGGAATCCTCTGGCATCCACGTGGTTTTGTTTTCGCCATCGTAAGCAAATACTGCACCATGTCCGGACTGTTCAGAAGAAGCTGACAGAAAAGCTGCCTGACTGCCCGTGCTGTCTTTGATCCCCGCCTTGATATATTCTATATTTGCGCTGCCGCTTTCAACCTTTAAGGTGACAATGCCCTGTCCAGGTGTCAAAGCCATGTCGCTTTCCATCCGGTAAATCGTATCTTCTTTGCCAATTTCCAGTGTACCGATCACTTTGTCGTTCCACAAAAGTTTTACCTGTGCACCTTGTTCCGATTTTGCGCTGAGGCTGAACTGATACGTATCCTCGCCTGTCACAATGACCGGATAAGCATACTCCTTTCCTGCCTCTGCATGGAGAACCGCCTGTTCCGGTTCCTTACTTCCCTCGAAAGCTGCAGCATCCATCACTCCCGGTATAACAAAATGGTCATAGGGAAGTTCTGTCAACGCAGTTTTTCCACCGACATTCTTACCCACATAATAGCTCTCACCAGGGCCTAAATGTGAAGTCTTAACAGAGTCTTCGGAAACCACTAGCTTTTGGAGCACAAAGGTGGGATCCACAGCATAAATCCGAATGGTATTGACGCCACTCGTCAGGTGTACATTACTTTCTGTCCGGCGGCCGTTCATCTTTACGTCTGTAGTCCATGTACCACTGTATGCTCCTGGTGAAAAATTGGAACTGTTAATGGTATTCACGACAGAAATGTCACTTCCATTGACGGATAAACCGTACCGGATGCTGACATCATTCCGGTCGATGTTGTTCGACGGCGCCGTATATGCCGTCAGTTTGTAATCCCCTTCTGCCGGAATCTGTACTTTATACTCCACATAGGGGGCATCTTCTGGTTTCCCTGCATAAGAAGAAGTACTAGGAAATGCCCGGAGGGCCTCTCCCATTTTCCCGTAATCCTCAATGGTCTTACACGCAGCCCCGTCTACGCCTGTTCCGCTGCCCGTAAACTGTCCGGCAAGCATCGACGCGTATCCATTCGCATACACATACGTCTTATCATCCAGGCCTGATGTTTCATATACTTTCGCATTCACTATAAGGGTAACGGTTTCATCTGCTCCTTCTAACGTCACCCTGCCACTCTTGTTCTCCGTCACCTTACTCCAGTCAACCGACACCTCCAGCATATCCTGGACCGTCACGCGACCGGAAGTTTTGGACACACGGATCCAGTCATCACTTGGCGTCGCTTGATAGGCAAAGGCCTGTCCTCCGCCGTTGGAAATCGTAACGGTATAGGACTCCTGATTGATATTTGTGAAATCATCCAGGCTGGCTTCCCCTTTTGTAACCGCTTTTTCCTGGTTCTGAAGGTTTACCAGCATCAAAGGAGTCTCCGGCGGCGTAAGCCATTTCGCCTGAGGATAGCTCCAGCCGGTAGAATTCCATGTAACAAAGCCGACATGGGGTGAGCTCATCATATTTTTCCACTTGTCGCCCACTCCCGGCATATCAGAATTGTAGGTATATTCCAGATCCTGATCCGTCTGAACCGCCTGCTCCAATAGTGAAGCATAAAGATTGGCAAGCATGCTTCCCTGATCGTAATAATATGTATTCAAACCGGCATAGATCTGTATTTTGGCCACAGTAGCAGAAGCCACCGCCGGGAAATACACCAGCTCAAAGTAGGCTGCCTGCAGCTTCTCAGGTATCACTTCCTTATATTGATCTGCTTTCTGGATCATGCCCTCAATTCTTCCGAGCATCTCCATGGCTTCATTATAATTTGTCACATGATAGGTTCCGGAATTTAATGTCTCCGGCTTGCAGGAGCCATTCAGCCATGTATAGTCTTTCAGGATAGAATCTACATCTTCCACCTGCTCATCCTTCAACACTGAACCAAACTGCTGTTTTACCCACTGTCTTCTGTAGGTCTCTGTCTTATTCAGACCGCCGGCTCCCCATGTGTCATAGTCATATGCCATGTCAAGGAAATAGGATATATTCATCTCCATCGGTTTGAGGTCGCCGACATTGACGATCCAGATATCATCGATGCCATGTTCATACGCCATCGTCATCTGCTCCCACACTTTGTTGAGTTCGACAGTATTCACCCACTCATAAGAGGTCGGACCACCGTGATAATCGAAATGGTAATACATACCCCAGCCACCCTTACGATTGATTTCTTCTTCCGTCACCGGAAGGGTGCGCATATTGCCAAAGTTGTCATCGCACAGCATGATCGTTACGTCATCCAGCGCATTCCATTTTTTTAATCCTTCTGCCTCCTCATTTCCGTGCCAGAAATCTTCAACCTCTTTGTATACCGTGAGGACCTGCGGCGCATCGGACAGCGCATTCTCTTTCAGAATGTTCTTCTGCGTCGTGATAACATCCTTTAAAAGCTGTATATTTTCCGCAACGGTTCCACCGAGGGAGGAATCCGCTTCCCCTCTCATACCCAGTGTATACACATTTTCAAAGGCTTTGTTTCTCTTCACTCCGTCCTGCCAGAACTTTGTGATCGCCTCTCCATTCTCGTTGAAATCCCACGCATTGCTGCTGCCATAATCCTTATATATTCTCTGCCATTCCACACCGGCACGGCACAGTGGCTCATGATGGGACGTTCCCATTACGATTCCATACCGGTCTGCCAGCTCAGCATTGGCAATGGGAGCTTCCTTCCCGTCATCACTAAAGGAATTGGACCACATCGCCGGCCAGAGATAGTTCCCTTTGCAGCGCAGGATCAGCTCATATACATGCTTGTAAAACTCTTCATTATAATCACCAAACTTATCTTTTACCCATCCAGTCAGGGATGGCGCTTCATCGTTCAGGAATATACCACGGTATTTTACCGATGGTTCTTTTGAGGTAACGGTGAGGTCTTTGTCCTCCAGCACAATCTCCTTTTTCGTATCCGGAAGGGCATCACCCCAGTACACCCATGGAGATACACCCATCATTTCGGAGATATGATACAGACCATAGATCGCGCCTCTCTTGTCACTTCCTATAACAACAATGGCTTTTCCCACTTGATCCGTCGGATTCTCTATTACCTGAATTTTATAGGTTTCCCATTTTCCCTTTATATCTGAAACTTCCACCCTATTTTTCTCGATCAACGAGTCAATGACATCGTTATTGCCGATGGACCCGACTATAATAGCCGAACCCTTTAAATCTGACTGCTTTGTCAGAATATTGGAAGAGGCTCCCGCCTCTGATACCAGTGCCATATCCCCGGCAAAGGATTCTGCCACAAGGCTCATGCCATCATAATCGCTGCCGCTTTCATCGATATACACCGACACCGCCTGATTTTCCGTTGACAACAAAAATTTATCCATATACGGCTGGTCCTGAATCGGACTCGAGGAAGGCTTTGCCGTAGGCGCCGTCGAAGGCGTCCCTGTTCCCGGATCACTGGTTGGCTCTACATCTGCAGATTTCTTTTGTACTTTTATATTACATACTGCTTTTGCCCCTCTGCCATCCTGGGCGTAGGCTGTAATCTTTGCCGTTCCCTCCTTCTTTGCTGCAACGATTCCTTTCTGGCTGACCGTGGCTACTGACTTTTCCGAAGAGCTGTAGGTCACTTTTTTGACCGTTGCTTTCTTCGGTGAGATCGTCGCTTTCAGTGTCAGTCTGCCTCCCGGCGCCAATACGGCTGACTTTTGATTCAACGATACTTTCTTTGCCTTCGTAAGTTTCTTATGTACGGTCACCTTTAATTTTACCGTCTTTTTGGGTTTCGTCTTACTCTGGATCGTGATGGTCGCCTTGCCGGCCTTTTTCGCTTTCAGCACCCCATTTTTACCGACATTAACCACCGATTTTTTCCCAGAGGTGATCTTTACCTTTTTCTTTAGATTCTTTGGTGTCACTTTCCAGTTAAGCTTGTACTTCTCACCCTTTTGCAACGCCAGCGTTTGAACCGCTGGTTTGGTAAGCTGAATTGTTTTTATTGTTTTCTTTCCAGCTGCCGACACAAAATCTGCGGCGCTAAAGGTTGTGAAAAACAGTGCCGCTACCAATGCCACAGCCACAAATCGGGTCAATCCACTACACCATTTTTGCTGCATAAAATACCCACTCCTTTCTCCATTGTTGTTTCAGGCAAAATACGCCTTTATCCATATTTGTTTGATAGATTTATTATATCTGGATGGATTATGAAAGAACATTGCAAATTTAAAAGAAATGATTACGTTTAACATATATTTTATTTGCTTTTTTGGTAACTATATGTTATAAACAATATATTCAAAAGATTTAGAAATGGGGAATTCGTATGAGATATATTTCCAGAGAAACGGAACACCCGACAGCGATCGATTATTATTGCGAGGCGACACAGACAACGCAGGATCATTTTCCAAGGATTCCTGCCCATACCCACAACTATTATGAAGTTTATATCTTTCTTAATGGTTTTGTTAAGATTGCCATTGAAGACCAGATCTATAATGTAAAATATGGTGATATTATGTTGTTCCCTCCCTACACGATCCACCAGCTGCTCCCTGCCTCTGACGATACCAGGTTTGAATACCGGCGTATTTATATGTATATTACTGAGCCATGTCTATCTTCTTTTGACTTCAACGGACAGTCTCTTCTCCCTCCCATCCAACAGGCGGCACAGGACAAACGCTATTTATTTCATATACCAAAAGAAGATTTTGAACAGATCTATCAGGCGATGTATCTCTTGTTCCGGAGTAAGAAAACAGATTATTATGGAAAAGAAATGCTGAACCGATCACGGATCATTCAGATCATCACACTGTTAAATAAAAATATCCAGATGAATACGGAATCCCATGATAAGACACACATCACCCCTGCGATTGATGACGTCTTTACTTATATCAATCATCATTATCAGGAACCTCTATCACTGGATTTTCTGGCAAAACGCTTTTTCCTGAATAAATACACGCTGTCAAAGCTGTTCAAAGAACAGCTGCAGCTGACAGTTCATGAATATATTACGTTGAAACGGATCAGTACGGCAAAGCTTCTGATCAAAGAGGGAACCCCTCCCTCAAAAGTCCACCTGGAAGTGGGGTATTCTAACTATTCCACGTTTTTCCGGGCGTTTAAAAAATTGGAGAACAGTTCCCCGGAACAGTTTCTTGCCCAGTTAAAAAATGAGCTGCCCCAATAATAAAGGGACAGCTCGTTTAATTTTTAATCTAATATAGCGGCACAATCAAGTTAGTTTACTGCGCGAATTTCCCCTCTCCGACCCCTTCCACTCAGCGTCCACCGGCGGATTCTCCTCTCCTTTGCTGAGATAGATCCGGTCGATCTGCATACGGGGATCCCCCGCAAAGATAGAGAAAATATGCTGCCCCTCCTCAAATGTGATGTCCCCTGTAAGACACCAGAAATATATATGTGCGGTAGAATAATTGTACAGCTGTCCATCCCGGAATTGTGCACTGAGCGGCTGCACCTTACCGTCCACTGCAAAATAACACGTATCTGACATATGATTCTCATACAGCATAAGCAGCCAGATATGATAATTCCCTTCGTCAGATATGTGGATGCGATAATGCATTCCCGGAGCCTCCGCCGCATGTTCCCAGGCAGTGCCCCTTTCAAACACCTGCATTGCCAGCCCGGTTCCCCCATCGGTTTCCGCTCGCACATGGGTCCAGTATATCCTGCCGGTCTTATCCGGCGTAAGATAGGCATCCTCTGAATTTTCAAGGGCATACTCCGCTTCCAGGGCAAGCTGGCCATTCTTTTCGTGAAACATGCCTGCTCCGAACAGTCTGGTGATATCTGTTATCTGGTTCTCTGAATAGTATGCCTCGTATGTTCTGCTGCCCAGTGCGTTCTTTTGAACCCGGTCATTTTTCATATAGATTCGGTTGTATTTCCAAAATTCCTTGTCGGCATACACCACTTCAGGAAGAATATGGTTATCCTCTGCCATATACATTTCCTTTTGAAGTGCATCCAACGCCTCCCATGAAACCTTTGGTTCATCGAAGGGATTGTGTACGTCGGAAAACCCAAAATATGTCTTCCTTCTCTTCTCCGTATAGATCACAAGTTTATGGATCGAAACATAATTGTCAATCCTATATAACTGTAGTGTATGCCCTCCCCGGCTCAGCCACGGCAGTAACAGGCTGATATCTTCCCCATTGTTAAGCACACTCTCCTTCCAGCCTCCCCTCCATTCATCAGTAGCCTGGGATTCTACCACAACAGGTTCTTTTCGATCGATACCTATGGCAAACCGAATCCTGCCCCGGGAGTTAAGTGTTAGAAATCTGGTTATAACAAGCTCGAATTCGCCCTCACTTTTTAATGTAAAGGAATATTCGAGACATGGATTCTTCATAATTTCACTGGTATCCTCAAAATCTGATACCACATTTTCCCGGTCATAAGCCATCATAACATTGCCATACCCCCGCCCGATTCCCCGGATCTGAAGCCATTCGCCACCACCCGATTCCTTTACAATGGCATTGTAATTGTCTGCATACAGGCACACCCCGCCGTCGGATTCCAGTACGCCATGATCTGTCCTTTCACATCCCTTCGCGACGGGCAGCCTTTCCTCCACATAAACGTCTACTTTCAAAGTTTGGTTGTGATTTTGGTCCAATATATTTAAAACAGCGGATAATCCAGCATACGTCTCCATATCCGCTGCCGTCACATATATCCTCTTTTCCGTCGTTATAACGCCGGAAGTCTCCGATATCCTCAGCCAGTCTGGCACCCCGCTTATCTCATAGGATATATCTTCACATCCCTGGTTCCCTAACTCGATCCACTTCTTGTCAACTCCGCCCTGGGAAAATGTGATGCACCCGCCATCCAGGGACTCGCTCCCATCCCACAAAGTGATCTTAAGTCCTCCCTTTTTCCTCCTGATCGAGGGCTTGCAGGCCGGATAAAAACATATCCCCGGAGGTGGAAAGGAATCTGGTGTCAGGATTCTGTCCCATTTTCCACCGCACATATAGCGGTTATAATATCTAAGCATATTGCGCAGGTACTGCATCATTGTATGTGAATACTCTGTATAACAGTCTGCCGCCCGGTCATTGCCCTTCTCATATGAAAGAATACTCCTGTCTGCATAATAAAACCCATGATTTACATAATAAGACGCATGTACCTTGAATAAGAACAGCTGGAAAAAGGCCTCCCTTTCACAATCCGGCAGCTGGTCATATATGGCATTGGCACGCTCAAAGATAGACTCCAGCCTGCAGACTCTCTCCCCTGCCTCATCGCCATAGCCGGACTGGGCAAACAATAGGGAGTCCATGTGCTCAATCTTCCTTGCATTCGTAAGCTGTGCAAACTCTTCATACAACGCAGCAAGCTCCTCCCCATATCCACCGGAAAAATATCGATCAAACCATGCCGCTGTATATGCATGAATATCCTTTGTGACCTGGGCATCCCTTCCCGCCTCCCAGGCGTAATCCAAAAACGTCTCCATCTCCATCTCCAGCGGTTTGAGCGCTCCCACATTGAGAACCCACATCTTTCGAATTCCCTCATGATACGCCTTATTCAGTTCACTGGTCATCTGGGCCAGGGGAATCGAATTAAAAAACAAGTAGCTCATATCCGGCGCCGCCCAGTATGACACATGATAATATAATCCATGCCCTCCGCTTCGTTCTCTCTCCGCGGCATTCGGGTATCTCCTCACATGGCCAAAATTATCATTCACCCATATAAGCGTCACGTCATCCGGCACCTGGAGTCCCTTATCGTACAGATCAAGAACTTCTTTGTATGGAATAAATGACTGAAGCGCCTCCCCCGGTGAATTCAGCCCCAGCTCTTCCCGCAACATATCCCTCTGATCCTTCATAATCTTTTCCAGCAGCCGGACCCTGGCTTCCTCTTTTTCCTGATCGGTGGCTGTTTTGTCATTATCGATCGCCTTTGTAGAAAAACCGTAGTCGTGGACCCCCCTCATACCGATGGTATAGCAAACCTCATAATCCCTGTTCATCTGTATGCTCTCTCGCCAGTATTGCTGTATCACATCTCTGTTTTTCCCTGGAATCGAATAATCATAGTAGATGACTTCCTTATTTTCTTCGGCAGCGCCATCTGCCGCTAATTTGTTTGAATGAACGGCATTGTAATCACTGACATATCCCTTTTCTCTAAGCCAGGGATTCCATTCATTCTGATTGCTTCGCATCAGCATATCGCAGTGGGAGGTCCCCACAATGATTCCCATCTCACTGGCAAGTCTCGCATTTTCTGGATTTTCCTGAAAATAGTTCACATGCATCGCCGGCCAGATATAATTTCCCTTTAACCGCAGGATCAGCTCATATATCTTTCTGTAAAGCTCTGGCCCAATCGTCCCATCCTTTGTATGTATTGCCGCCCACTCCTCCAGCTCCTCTTCATCATTCAGGAAAATGCCCCGGTATGGCACAGAGGGATAATCTGCTGCATAAAAGTCATCTGGAATCATGAATTCCTTTTTTCTTACTGGTACATCTGCAAAATAGTACCACGGAGAGACACCGATATACTTTGAAAGTTCATAAATTCCAAATATCGTCCCCCGTCTGTCCGCGCCGCATATGTACACGGTTCCATTGTGCTTTTTAACAACATACCCCTCCCATTTTTCCAGCGTCTCTTCATCATCCAGCCATTCATATATGTCCTTGGTTGCAATCAGTATTTCACAATTCCCAGCATTCTTCTTCAGCGAATCATCATCGCCAAGAAGTACCAGATTCACCTGGCAGTCTGTTACGTTGCAGATATCTTTCTTTAAAGCCATTACCGCATATATAACAGCGGCATATTCCTCCTTAAAATAACCAATATTAATACTCTGTTTTTTGCACATACTGTGTACCTCCAAATTGATTTTAGTTGTCTAATATGATAGAATAAGTTCTACAAACTTATTCGCGAGTAATTTGTAAATTATAAATGAAAAGGTGATAATATGGATACATTTGACCACCCTCATTATTATGAAGAAATTCAAGACGATATCCTTCTGGCTTTTCGAAGCGGCACGCATTACCACAATACCTACCATAAGCATAACGGATATGAGATCTATATTTTTCTATGTGGTAATGTAAACCTTCATATAGAACATTCGAGTGTTCATTTGAAACGGGGAAATATTGCAATTATTAACCCCACGGAATACCATCTGGCGGTCAGCCTTGATGATTCCCTGTATGAACGCATCACCCTGAATGTATCCCCTGCCATGCTGCGCAGTCTGTCCACCCATGTAACGAATTTTAACCGCTTTTTTGACACCAGGCAATGCGGCGTCAATAATGTGATTTTTCTGCCAGAAGATACCCTTAACGAACTGATCACTCTTCTCCAGAATCTAAATGACGCCATCCACTCCCACCAATTTGGAAGCGACGTTCTTCAAAGAGCATATCTGGCGCAGATTTTATATACCATATGTAATAATTACATCGTTTACAAGGAGATCTCGGTCAATATCATGCCGTCCCTCGTCTCCAATACAATTCAATATGTGGAGCAGCATATCACCGAAAACATCTCCCTTAGCGAAATCGGAAAGGCCCTTAATTTTAATCAAAATTACATTAGCCGCTTATTTAAACAAAATACTGGTATTTCATTAAAACAATATATCCTGGAGAAAAAGATCACCTATGCACAGTCCCTGTTATCACAGGGGTATTCTGTGACAGATACCTGTTATAAATCCGGTTTTGTGGACTACTCAAACTTTATCCGTACATTTAAACAGTACACAGGAGAAACACCGGGGGCTTTTAAGAAACATACTCTTAAAGAACGATTACTATCATTTTAACATCTGATTTTGCATATAACATTGCAGCTTTAAGAAAAAAGCTTGCATTTTGATACTTTCCGTGAGAAAACCACACTAGAAGTTTGATTACGATATTGAATCTGCCCAGGATATTCTGGATGCTTTAAAAGATGGTAAACTATATGCCCTTTCTTTCATGTAAAAAGGGCATTTCTGATATTTACTACTCTATCAGAAATGCCCTTTTGTTGTTTACGCAGATTTATTTATTAGTAATTGTTCCTTACTAACGCATAGATTCTTCCTGCTTTTTGATCATCTGACGAACCATCTCGCCACCGATACTTCCAGCCTCTCTGGATGTGAGGTCACCGTTGTAACCTTCTTTCAGGTTTACTCCAAGCTCGGATGCAACCTCCATTTTGAATCTGTCCATAGCGTCTTTAGCCTGTGGTACTTCCATTCTGTTGCTAGATTTACTCATGATCATTCACCTCCGTATATTTTAGTATTTATCTTGAGAGATAACGGAATGTCTTTTTTTATGAAACATTCCGTTACCGAAACATTTCATGTTTAAGCCACTCGGTTATCTGATACTATTGTACCCACGAAGTTTTTTTTAATTCTGGAAGTTTTTTCTATGAAAGTAAAGCCAAGCGGACGAGGCTGCGTCATGTTTACATGACAGCAGCCTCGGACATTTGGCGCACCGACGGCGCCAGCACGGAGCAACCGGCTTTCATAGATTGGCGTGACAGCTACTGTCTTTCCTCCAGATCCATTTGAATTTTTTCAAGATAATGAACAAAGGTTCCAGAGTATGTAGATATTTCATAAGCAGGGTTCAGCTCATCAAATGCAAAGCTTTTCTTCCCCCCTGTTTCCATCCGTTCCCAGAAGGTTTTTAAATATGTAAAAGGAAGATAGGTAAAACAGTCCCGGTTTTTAAAATAAATAAGTAAAAAAGCGACACCCTCCTGTACCTCAAATTCCTCCATAAACTTCATCTGGTGCTCATGGATATTGGCAAGGGGAAAGCGGTCTTCCGCACACTCTTTGGCATCAAAGCAAACTGGTATTCCCTGCACGACGCCAATATAATCCACTGTACTTTTTTGTTCAAAATATGCCAGCGTAATATGCCTTGTGCTCTGGTCAATATGAATGGGTTTGATTGGAGTTGGCACTTTCTGGATCAGCGCCAGCTTTTGATTCCTGTATTTTTCATTTGTGAGGTTGATGAGTTCTTCTAAAAAGGATCCCCGCAAACCTCTGGAATTCCATGTTGACATAATTACCTTCTTTCGCCGCAGCTCCGCAGCTGCTTCGTCTATTCATACACTATGGAAGAGCGCTGCCGCCGCATGCGGCGGCTCTGGAACAGCTCGATTCACAGGCTCCGCAGCTGCTTCGTCTATTCATACACTATGGAAGAGCGCCACCGCACGCATGCGGTGGCTCT
>CAQOJF010000010.1:0-31314 GCA_948848225.1 uncultured Eubacterium sp. | reverse complement strand
CTCGATTCACAGGCTCCGCAGCCGCTTCGTCTATTCATACACTATGGAAGAGCGCCACCGCACGCATGCGGTGGCTCTGGAACAGCTCGATTCACAGGCTCCGCAGCCGCTTCGTCTATTCATACACTATGGAAGAGCGCTACCGCCGCATGCGGCGGCAGCGCTCTTCCATAGTGTACTCATGTCGTTTACCGCTCTTATGTCGTTCTTTTTTATAATGAAAACACCAGTATTTGCTTCGCAATCTTTTCCATGAGAGCCACCGCACTGTTTGCAAGCAAGCTTGCACAGTGCGGTGGCTCTCATGGAACACCTTCGGTGCATGCTGGTGTTTTAATTATAATTTGCCCGCCGCACTCACAGTTTATTCGTCCACGTTGTGGTATACTGCCTGAACGTCATCATCTTCGTCCAGAAGATCCATAATACGGTTAAACATTTTTTTATCTTCTTCGTCTGTCAGTTCCACATAGGTCTGTGGAAGCATCGTGACCTCTGCCTGTGCCATTGGCACTCCTTCTTTTTCCAGTGCTTCACGCACCTGACTGAAATCATCCGGTGTAGTCAAAATCTCGTAACTGTCTTCTTCCTCATTAAAATCCTCTGCTCCCGCATCCAGCGCCAGCATCATAAATTCATCGGCGTCGGTCTCATATTCTTCTTTATCTATGATGATCTGCCCCTTTGTTTCAAACATATAGGAGACACAGCCTGTCGTACCCACGTTTCCGTTTCCTTTTGTAAAAGCATTTCGCACGTTGGATGCGGTACGGTTTTTATTGTCCGTCAACGCTTCTACAATGATCGCTGTTCCATTGGGACCATATCCTTCATATGTAATATTTACATAATTTACCGCATCTACATTGCCAGCTGCCTTCTTGATTCCCCGGTCGATGGTATCATTTGGCATGTTATTTGCCTTTGCCTTTGCGATTACATCGCGGAGTTTACTGTTATTATTTGGATCCGGTCCACCTTCTTTCACCGCCACAGCGATCTCACGACCGATCACAGTAAATATCTTTCCCTTTTTCGCATCATTTTTTTCTTTTTTATGTTTGATATTTGCAAATTTAGAATGTCCTGACATCTTTTCCCTCTTTTCTGCATGGTGAATTCTGCTCACCACCGCTTGATTTTTTTATTTAAATATTGTTCGTTTATCCATCCGCCATGGAATGGATCAGCGACTGCATGCTCTCCATAACAGAAGCCACCTGTTCTTCTGTCTTTACCGCACACAGGATCGTATCATCTCCAGCGATAGAACCGACGATGCCTTCCAGCTTTACAGCATCGATAGCTGCCGCTACTGCCATCGCCATCCCGCTGACAGTCTTGACCACCAGCAGGTTTCCCGCCTGTTCCATGGATACCACACCATCCTGCAGCACACCGGTATACTGCCTGCCAAAACCACTGCTGCCACCGCCGCCGCCCTCGGTAGAGACAGTATAACGCTGCTTCACCCGGATCCCCGGCACTTTGATCAGAGACATCTCCCGGATATCCCTGGACACCGTCGCCTGGGTAACCGAATATCCCGCTTCATTCAGATGACGCGCCAGGTCTTCCTGGGTCTCCACCTCATTTTCACGAATGATCTCCATGATCTTTTCCTGTCTTTGTTTCTTCATTTTAACACCTATTTCCGATTAAGCTTGCTTCGCATTTTTTCATAAAAACCGACATCGCCAAGGCAGACCATGTCCACCATCTGCTCTGCCTTCCGGATATAGACCACATCCCCGGAGGAAGCATTCCACAGGATTTCCCCGTCACACCGAACGGAGGCTTCATCCATATAGGATTCCCGCGTCCTCTCTACCTGAATCCGAATCGTATCCTCTGAGGACACGACAAGACTTCGTTTGTTCAGGGAGTGGGGACAGATCGGCGTGATCACCAGCGCCTCCATATCCGGAGAGAGCACCGGCCCCCCCGCTGACAGATTATAGGCAGTGGAGCCGGTGGGAGTGGCGACGATAACCCCATCCGCCACATAGGTATCCATCAGTTCGTCGTTGACCCATACACTGGTGGTAATCATCCTTCCGATATCCTTTTTGCCGACAATGATCTCATTGACCGCCAGGCTCTCTTCCTCTCCCGACTCGATCATTCCGGTTAATATAATTCTCTTTTCGATACTGTAGCGCCCGGACATCACCATATCCAGCGCCTGATACATCCGCGGTCTCTCCACCTCAGTCAAAAAGCCGAGAGTCCCCAGATTCACCCCCAGGATCGGTATTTTCTGTCCAGCGATTTTTTTTGCCGCCTGGATCACCGTGCCGTCCCCTCCCAGCACCAGCGCCATATCCACCTCCTGGTCCAGACATAACGCATCCCTATGACTTAATATTGTAACACAGTATTCTGATTTTTCCAAATATGTTTTTATCACGTTTGCCACGGACCGCCCAGTGTCCTTTTCTTCGTTCACGATCAGGCAGAAATTCTTCACTGCTGCACCTCCATCAAACATCCAGATCCCCGGCATGTTTTACCGCATGTTCCTGGGCATCCTCCACGATCTGGCGGATTTCCTCTTTTTGTTCCTGGGATATTCCCCCAAACTCCTGATTGTCCTTCTTTATATATAAAAGATATTCAATATTACCTTCGGGTCCGCGGATCGGGGAAAAATCCAGGCCGCAGATCGTAAATCCCAGGCTCCCGGCGTATGAAATAATGCTCTCGATTACGTCCCGGTGCACAGCGGGATCACGGACAACTCCCTTTTTTCCCACCTTTTCTCTGCCCGCCTCAAACTGAGGCTTGATCAGGCACACCATCGATGCCCCTTCCTTCATCAAAGTTTTTACTGGTTCCAGCACCTTGGTAAGGGAAATAAATGCCACATCAATGGAGACAAAATCTACCAGTTCACCGATGTCCTCTGGCGTCACATATCGGATATTGGTCTTTTCCATGGATCTCACCCGTTCATCCTGACGCAGCTTCCAGGCAAGCTGATTGGTCCCCACGTCCACCGCATAGACAAAAGCCGCCCCATTCTGAAGCATGCAGTCTGTAAAGCCACCTGTAGAAGCTCCCACATCCATACAGACCTGGTCCTTTAATTCGATCGGAAATACCGCTACAGCCTTGTCCAGTTTGTAGCCACCCCGGCTGACAAATTTCAGCTTTTTCCCTCGTATCTCGATGCATACCTCTTCCGGGAACTTCTGCCCAGCCTTGTCCTCTCTCTGGTCATTTACAAAGACATTTCCTGTCATGATCACTGCCTTTGCCTTCTCTCTGGATTCTGCCAGACCGCGGTTCACCAGTAGTACATCCAGTCTCTCTTTCATCCTTTTCTCCATTCACGTTTTTTCTCTAAGCATTCTTTCAATCTTTTCTGCGACACTCCCCGCGTCCATTTCCAGTCTTTCATACAGTTCCTCCGGAGCTCCATGTTCCACAAAACAGTCATCAATGGAACAATTCAGAAATATCTCCGGCACACATCCTTCGTCGACGAAAAGCGCCTCCGCCTGCTGGCCAAATCCTCCATTTTTTACATTATCCTCCAGTGTTGCCACCATCTGGTGGGAACCCACCAGATCCAGCAGCAATTCCTTGTCAAAAGGTTTTACAAACCTCATATTTACCACGGTACAATAAATGTTCTTTTCCAGCAGCAACCGTCCCACATCCAGCGCTGTCTTCGTCATATTTCCCACAGCCAAAAGCACCGCATCCCCTTTGATCTGCCCTGGGTCCGCCTCTTCCTTTTCTTCCAGCAATCTTCCCTGCACCATCAGGATCCGGGCGCGTCCCAGTTCCCAGGGCTTCTCACAGATGATTTCTTCTCTGCCTTCTTCATAAATATCCCCTCTCGGATACCGCACTGCCACCGGTCCATTATGGTCATAGGCAAAATCCAGGCACTGCTCCAGCTCTGTGCCACTCATCGGTGAGAGCACTGTCATATTGGGAATCGAGGTGAGATAGGAAATATCAAAAATACCCTGATGGGTATCGCCGTCCCGTCCCACAATTCCGCTGCGGTCTACCGCGAAGATAACCGGCAGCTCATTCAGGCAGATATCATGAATTAACTGATCATAAGCCCTCTGTAAAAAGGTGGAATAAATGGACACCACCGGCCGCATTCCGCCTGCCATCAGTCCAGCGGCAAAAGTCACCGCATGCTCTTCCGCGATTCCCACATCGAAAAACCGCCCTGGATACTTCACTGCGAATTCTTTCACTCCGGTTCCGTCGGGCATGGCGGCGCATACAGACACGAGTTCCGGGCATTGCTTTCCTTTTTTTACCATCCAGTCTCCGAATACATCGGTGTAGGTTCTCCCGCCAGTCTCCTCGATCTCTCCGGTCTTCGGCAGAAAACGCCCCACTCCGTGGAAGGCAGATGGATTGTTCTCCGCAGGAAGATACCCCTTTCCTTTCTTCGTCACCACATGCACCAGCACCGGACGGTTTTTGATCCGTGCCGCCGCCCGGAATGCTTCCAGCATATCCTTTATATTATGCCCGTCAATGGGCCCCACATAAATGATTCCCATCTCCTCAAACAGCATCCCAGGCACCAGGAGATGTTTCAGGGAATTCTTGGCATTCTTTATGGTCTCCGCCATAGAAATCCCCACATTGGGGATCCGGTCAAGACGCTCTTCGATATTTATCTTCAGGTTATTGTATTTCTGGTTGGTTCGCATTTTACCGAGATAGTTCGACATGCCGCCCACATTTTTGGAAATGGACATTTTATTGTCATTGAGTACGATGATCAGGTTGGATTTGAGAGGCTCCGCATTGTTCAGCGCCTCCAATGCCATCCCGCCGGACAGAGCGCCGTCTCCGATCACAGCCACCACCTTTTCATCTCCACCCTGGATATCTCTCGCCTTTGCCATGCCCAGAGCCAGGGAAAGCGAGGTGGAACTGTGTCCGGTATTAAAGGTATCTGACGGGTTCTCGCTTACCTTGGGGAAACCGCTGATTCCGTCCAGCTTCCGCAGGGTACCAAACATTTTGTTCCTTCCCGTAAGAAGCTTATGCACATAGGCCTGGTGCCCCACATCCCAGATCAGTTTGTCCTTCGGAAAATCAAGGAACAGATGAAGCGCCATCGTCAGTTCCACCGCTCCCAGGTTCGACGCCAGATGTCCCCCGGTGCGGCTGATGCTCTTCACCAGACGGACACGGATCTCCTTGGCAAGCCTGCGGTAATCCTCAGGCGCTATCTTTTTGATATCATTTTCTTTTTCAATCGTTTTCAGTAAAGTGCCCACAGTTTTCACCTTTTCCATATTATTTATCCCGTTTTGTCAGCCAGCCCATGCATTCCTCCAGAAAAGCTTTATCCCCTGGAAAGGACGCCAGTATCTCCAGTGCCTCTTCGGTGTATTCCTTTACCTTCTCCGAAGATTTTTGAATGCCATGGATGGCTGCAAAAGTAGATTTCTCGTTGCGCTCATCGGAATGAACCGGCTTTCCTAACTTCTCTTCATCCCCCACCACATCCAGAATATCATCCTGAATCTGAAAGGCAATCCCAAGCTTCTTCGCTGACAGCTCCAGACTCTGGATCTGTTCCTGAGAAGCTCCCGCCAGAATCCCGCCAATCATAAAAGCCGCCTCTAACAGGGCAGAGGTTTTTGTCTCATATACAAAAAGGAGTGTAGCTTCATCCACAAATTTTCCATTTTCTTCCACATCCACAACCTGTCCGCCCACCATGCCATACATCCCCGCTTTCCGGCCCAGAACCCGGAGCGCTTCCGCCACCCGGTCTGTGCTCCCGCTGACAAATGCTTTAAAAGCAGTCTCGTAGGCATAATTTAAAAGAGCGTCTCCGGCAAGGATCCCCATGTCCTCTCCGAATTTTTTGTGGGTGGTCAGCATGCCCCGACGGTAATCATCATTATCCATCGCCGGAAGATCATCGTGCACCAGCGAGTAGGTATGGATCATCTCCAATGCCGCCATAAATGGCTCGATCACCTGGGAATCGGTTCCGCCACACATCTCGTAGACTTCCCGCATCAGGATAGGGCGCAGCCTCTTACCTCCTGCTCTCACACTGTAATTCACCGCTTCAAAAATGGTTTTCTGATACCCTTCTTCTGCCGGCAGATAACGGTCCAAAATCTGCTCTGCCCTCTGCACCCTCTCAGCCATGCTTTGCTCAAAATCATTCATCTTCTTCACCATCTATATCCTTTTTCATCAGAATCTCAATCTTCTTTTCCACCTTGTCAATGGCTTTATTTCCCTGCACCACCAGCTTCATTCCCTGGGAAAATGTCTTATATGCTTCTTCCAGGGACAATGGTTCGCTCTCCATCTGTTCCACGGTCTGCTCCAGCCGCTCTATGATCTCTTCCAGTTCCATCCTGAAACCTGCCTTTCTTCACCTGTTATATACATTTATTCCCGCCACGCCGCTGTTTCAAACACTTCTTTTATTTCCGCCCGGACACGTCCGTCCGCCAGGGTGATATCCACCTCGTTCCCTGGCTCCAATTTCTTTACGCTCTCAATCCGGTTGCCCTCCAGATCGGAAAAATAGGCAAAACCACTTTCCAGACGTTTCAGCGGGGACATACCGTCCAATTTCCCCGCCAGCAGCTGCAGCCGGTATCTTTTATCCTCCAGCATCCGGTTCATCAGCCCTGTGAGCTTGTCCTCCATATCCGCCACATACTGGCGTTTCTGCAGCACCTGCTGGGACGGATTCAGCACCTTCAGCTGCCGTTCCCGGAAAGCAAGTTCCTGTCTGGCATCGTCGATGCGGTCAAATATGGCGCGGATCAGCCGGTCCTTACACCCAGAAAGAGTTTCCAGCACCAGCCTGACATCATATACTGCCAGCTCTGCCGCCGCTGAGGGCGTGGGAGCACGCAGGTCTGCCACATAGTCGGCAATGGTGGTATCCGTCTCATGTCCCACTGCGGATATGATAGGCGTAGCGCATTCATAGATCGCCTGGGCGGTATTTTCCTCGTTGAATGCCCACAGGTCCTCGATGGAGCCGCCGCCCCGCCCGACGATAATCACATCCACCCCGGCATGATCCAATGTCTGGATTCCTTTTACAATGGTATCACTGGCTCCATCACCCTGTACCTTCGCCGGATACAGGATCAGCTGGACATAGGGATTTCTTCTGGCTGAGATATTTCGGATATCCTGGATCGCCGCCCCGGTATCCGCTGTGACAATGCCAACTTTCTTTACATAGGAAGGAATTGGTTTTTTATGGACTTCATCAAAATAACCCTTCTGTTCTAATTTCTTTTTCAGCTGTTCATATCTTTCATAGAGAGCTCCCTCTCCTGCCAGAGTGATTTTCTTGGCATACAGCTGATATCTTCCATCTCTCTCATAGACGCTGATGGTCCCGCCTATGATCACCGCCTGACCGTCAGACAGCCGAAACTCCAACCCTCTGCGGTCTCCGGCAAACATGACGCAGCCCAGAGCGGAAGCAGAGTCTTTTAATGTAAAATAAATATGCCCGGAGCTGTGGTATTTGCAATTTGAGATCTCCCCTTTTACAAAGACGACCGACAGGGCATATTCCTTTGAAAACATATTTTTAATATACTGATTGATCGCTGATACCGAATAAACTTGTCCTCTATTCATCTGCAATATTTCCTAACATCCCGTTGATAAATGCTGCACCGCCCTCGGCGCCATATTTTTTCCCAAGCTCCACCGCCTCGTTGATCGCCACTCCCACAGGGATCTCTTCGTCAAAGATCACTTCATAGACCGCCAGCCGGAGAATCGCAAGCTCTTCCTTGCCGATCCGGTCCAGCTTCCAGCCCCTGGAATGGGTGGATATCTGCTCATCAATCTCAGTCAGCTTTTCACATATACTTCCCAGCCGCTCCTTTACAGCCTCCTGCTCTTCTCCAAAATCATGTGTCTCAAAGTAGGTGTCCATCTGCTCTTCAAATTCATTTTCTGCATAAAACTCTTTCTGGAAAAGCAGCACAAAAAGCTGCTCCCTGACTTCTCTTCTGGTCATATTTTCTCTCATTTCTGCGTTTATTTTTTCCTGCCTGACGATGCCAAATCGTCAGGCTAAACTGGCACAAAGGGCGATGATATGCACCGCCCCTTACGTCTCATTCCGGATCTGCTGCCGCAATTCCTGCCACTCTTACATTTACTCTCGTCACTTCCAGACCTGTCATACTGCTGACTGCCTGGGAAACTTTTTCCTGTACCTTTGCCGATACTTTCGGTATACTATATCCAAATCTCACATTGACTGCGACATCCAATTCTGCTTTATCATCGGTGATATTTACCTTAACACCCTTGGAATTGCTCTTTCCGCCAAGCTTTCCTACGATATCTCCGACACCGCTTCCTACCATGGACTCGATTCCTTCCACTTCAGAAGCAGAAATACCGGCGATGGCAGTAATCACTTCGCTGGCGATCTGAACTTCTCCAATGCTGCTTTCTGTACCAAATACATCTTTTGCCATATTTGTCACCTCATTTATCGTTTTACGTTCATTTTATCACACTCATCCTTTTTTGCCAACAGAGAAATAACAATATTTTTACAGGCTTGCTTTAGTTCATTTAACCGGCTATAATACTTTTAATCGATATTAGGAAGTTTCTTATGTGGAAAAAATCCGGGGAGATGGAAAAATGATGGAAATCTATTATATTGAAGATGACGAGAATATTGCAATGGCTGTAAAAGAATATTTGAGCCAGAAAGGGTATGCAGTTTCTATATTTGGGACGTTGGAAAGCGGAAAGAAGGCATTGGAACACCATATTCCGAGCATTGCGCTGATTGACTGGAATATGCCAGACGGCGGGGGAAACAGCTTTTGCAGATGGATACGCTCAAGATGGAAAGAACTTCCGGTTATTTTTCTGACTGTCCGAGATGACACTCGTGATATTATTTCTGGTTTTGAATATGGAGCAGATGATTATGTGACAAAACCCTTTGAACTAGAAGTACTGCATTCCCGCATCCACGCACTGCTGCGCAGGGCAGGGAATGTGCAGAGCCAGTATCTTTCCTGCGGTTCTATTTCAATTGATAAAAACAAAATGGCAGTATTTTATGGTGAAGAAGAAATTACTGTCAGCCAGGCAGAATACCAGCTTTTGCAGCTTTTGATGGAAAATAAGGGGAAAACTGTCACAAGAGAACGGCTGCTGGCTCAAATCTGGGATAATAACGGGAATTATGTCAATGACAATACGTTGACCGTGACAATGAAACGGCTTAGGGAAAAACTCCATCATCCGTCCTGCTTAAAAACAATACGGAGCTTTGGCTACCGTATGGAGGATGAGATATGAGCAAAAAATCAAATATAAAAATAACAATTCTGTTTGTACTGTCGGTCAGTCTGATTGTAGCGGCGATGACTACATTCCTTCTTACCATTTACTATCGTCAGTTATGTTTTCATATATTGGGAGGGTTCTGCGAAAGTATGATTGAAAAAAATCCAGATTTCAAACAGGCTGCCTTGGAATTATTGAAAACACAGGATTTCCATATGACAGGCGAAAATATATTATCAAACTTTGGTTATTATCCATCAAATTTAGGGATTATGGACACGACAGCTTTTTGGATTGCCGCTTTAAGTTTTTTGACAGGCGGCATACTGTTCCTTTTCTCTTTCTGGTATTGGCATAGGAAATCGGACGCCCGCATCCAAGCGCTGACGGGGTATTTGGAAAGAATCAATACAGGCGTTCAGGGAGTGGTTTTAGAATCTTCGGATGATGAATTTTCAAAACTGCAAGATGAAATATATAAAACGGTAACGGAACTTTACCAGACAAGGGAAGAAGCCCTAACAGCACGAAACAATTTTGCAGAAAATCTTTCTAATATTGCCCATCAGCTTAAAACGCCGATTACATCTATTTCCTTAACTGTCCAGATGGCGAAAGAATATTTGGGAGATACTCGTGCTGCAGAAATAGAACGTCAGATAAACAGGCTAATGCGTTTAGAAGAAGCGTTATTGTTATTGTCCCGCATTGATGCAGGAACGCTTGTATTTGACAGGAAACCGACAGATGTTTTTACAATCCTTTCCCTGGCATCGGACAATTTATATGAATTGTTCATGCAGAAAGGAGTTCTGATTGATATTCCAGAAATGGGTGAGATGAATGTCAATGTGGATTTAAACTGGACGATGGAAGCCTTCATGAATTTGATGAAAAACTGTATGGAAGCAACAGGGATAGACACTGCCGTCCATTGTTCCTATGAGAAAAATCCGCTTTATGTGCAAATACGGATATGGGACGAGGGGGAGGGATTTGCAAAAGAGGACTTCCCCCATCTGTTTGAGCGGTTCTATCATGGGGAAAAAGCAAAAAATACTGGAATCGGAATAGGGCTTTCCCTTTCAAAAGCAATCATAGAAAGGCAGAACGGAATTATCCGCGCATTCAATCTTCCGAACGGCGGGGCTTGTTTTGAGATTCGTTTCTATACCTCATGAAAATAGTGTGAAACACATAAATATGGTATGCCTGGGGCGCAGTCACTGAGATGTCACTTTCATTTGTTATAATAAAAATACTCTGAGTAATCTCAAAGTAATAGAAAGATTTATATCAAAGTATAGAGAATAACAAACAGGAGGATTTGGCAACATGGAAATACTAAAATGTAACGGTATCGAAAAAGTATTTGGAAAAGGCGGCAATCAGGTTACTGCTTTAAATGGAATCAGCTTATCTATTGAAAAAGGCGATTTTGTCGCAATTATTGGGGCATCTGGCTCTGGAAAATCAACGCTTTTGCATATTCTGGGCAGCGTGGACAAGCCGACAAAAGGTACTGTAACAATAGACGGTGTTGACCTTGGCGGACTAAATGCTACGGATGCCGCAATTTTCAGAAGGAGAAAGGTTGGATTGGTTTACCAGTTTTACAATCTGATTCCCACTCTGACAGCAGAAAAAAACATCCTTATGCCAATGCTGCTTGACAAAAGAAAGCCAGATTTGGAATACTTTAAAACGATTGTAAAGACATTGGGAATAGATGACAAACTGGAAAGCCTGCCAAGCCAGCTATCTGGAGGACAGCAGCAGCGGGTCTCAATCGCAAGGTCTTTGATTTACCGCCCTGCCATTCTTTTTGCTGATGAACCGACGGGAAACCTTGACCAAAAAAATTCAAAGGAAATTATTGATCTCTTAAAGCTGTCAAACCGAAATTTAAAACAGACAATACTTCTTATTACCCATGATGAAAAAATTGCATTGGAAGCTGACCGAATTGTGACCATCGAAGACGGACAGATTGTCAGTGACCAGAAACGGAGGTGAGCAGCATGTGGAAAGACTACTCCAAAAGCTATATTAAAAATAACCGTGCATCCAGCATATCAATTATAGCGGCTGCTCTTGTTGCTACAATGTTTTTGTCGCTGTTGTGCAGCATAGCTTACAATTTTTGGACGTATGATGTTGAACAAATCATATTGGAGGAGGGCGACTGGCAGGGGCGCATTGTTTGTGAAACATTAGGTTCAGATGATTTATCGGAAGATAATATATTATCTTTGATATGTCAATTTGCAAATGTAGAAAAAGCAGTTGTCAACGAGAAATTATCTAAAAAGGAAGGAATCGTGGCGGATGTTTATTTTAAGAACGCCAGGACGATTTATCGTGATATGCCACTAATTGCAGCACAGCTTGGGCTAAATAAAGATTCCATCCAATACAACTCATTACTCCTGTCCCGCTATTTCATACACGACCCAGAGGATGCAACGCCGCCAATGCTTTTGTCACTGTATGTGGTGATACTGATTATTGTCTCAGTGTCATTAATCTTAATTATCCGAGGCTCTTTTGAATTATCAATGAATGCCAGAATCCATCAATTTGGCATATTTTCGAGTATTGGAGCTACACCAAGGCAAATCAGAACCTGTCTGTTGCAGGAAGCGATGGTTTTAAGTATACTGCCAATGCTGCTTGGCAGTATATTGGGGATTTTAATAAGCTATGGGTTAATAAAAGCAGTCAATTTTTTTGCTGCGGATGTATCCGGACGCCACGAAGCTGTTTTTCAGTATCATCCGTCCATATTTGCGGTTACTGTTTTCATTTCCTTCTTAACCGTAATTTTTTCTGCATGGATTCCCGCAAGAAAACTGAGCAGGATGACGCCGCTTGAAGCAATCAGAAATACAGGCGGTTTATTGTTAAAGAAAACGAAACATTCTCGAACATTATCTTATATTTTTGGCATAAAAGGGGAACTGGCAGGAAACGCATTAAAAGCCCAAAAGAAACACTTACGGATATCCACATTATCATTATTGCTGTCTTTTCTGGGTTTTTCTATCATGATTTGCTTTACCACCCTTGCGGATATCAGTACCAGATATACTTATTTTGAACGGTATCAGAATGTATGGGATATCATGATAACCTTAAAGGACACAGAAATATCAGATTTTGATTTAACAAATCAATTGCAGGACATTTCCAAGATACAAGATGCCACGGTATATCAAAAGGCGAATGCAATGACATTCCTGCCAGAAGGATTACAGAGCGATGAGCTGTCATCCCTTGGCGGGCTTGAATCAGTTGCGGGAACCCCGAAGGCGGATGGGCAGTTTCAAGTATCTGCACCGATTGTTGTTTTGGATGACACAAGCTTTTTAGACTTCTGCTCACAGATTGGGATTACGCCAGGTCTTGATGGCGCAATTGTATTAAATCAGATTTGGGATAGTATAAACAGCAATTTCCGCTATAAAGAATATGTACCTTTTGTGAGGGAGGATAACCAGACAACAACACTATATAAAAACAACAAAACTCTGGAAATCCCTGTTTTATCTTATACACAGGAAGCCCCCACGCTGAGGGAAGAATATGATAATTATGCCCTTGTACATTTTATCCCGCTTTCTATGTGGAATAAAAACTTAGGAGAGGTATTTGAAGCGGAATCTGACAGTTATATCCGTATTCTATCAAACGGGGCTGCAAATCTTACGGATTTAAACGGTCTGGAACAGGAAATTGTGCAGCTTGTATCGGAGCAGTATAAAATCGAAAGTGAAAACCGAGTACAGAAACGAATATCTAATGACAGTTTAATCCAAGGCATGGTAATGATTTTGGGAGCTTTTTGTGTATTGCTTGCCATTATTGGAATTGCGAATGTCTTTTCAAATACGTTAGGATTTCTCCGCCAAAGGAAGAGAGAATTCGCGGAGTATATGTCCATTGGCTTGACCCCGCAGGAAATGAGGAAAATGTTCTGTATTGAAGCATTTGTGATAGCCGGGAAACCTCTTTTGATTACATTACCGCTTACGGTACTGTTTGTACAGTTTGCCGTGACAGCAAGCTGTTTAGACCCAATGGTATTCTGGTCGGAAGCCCCTATTCTGCCTATTTTGATATTTGCGGCTGCGATTGTATTGTTTGTCGCACTTGCTTATTATATTGGCGGAAAGCGTCTTTTGCAGTGTAACTTGAATGAAACATTGCGGAACGATGCGTTGATTTAGAAGATGGCGTTTCGGAAAGGTTTGATGCCTCAATATAGAATATGGTAAAAAGACCTACAGGCCCACGATTTACGCGCCTGTAGGTCTTTTCCACTAACACTTTTCATTTTTTGCCAACAGGAGAAATAACAATTTTGTCCGATGCACATTCCAGTTTGCGTTTTACCACGTCCTCGATCTGGGCAATCTGCTGTTCTTTCAGGCTTTCTGCATTTACGATTACATCCACGCTGTCATCCACGATGGTCACCACCACGTCCTGAAACCCCTTTGCTGCCAGGAGATTTTCTGTGGCGGTCTCCTTTTCATTGATAGCTGTCATCGCTACGATCTCATTCATCGCCTTTTCTTTTTGTGCTTCTGAGGCAGTGTTGCTGTTTACCAGCTCTAAAAGTGTCTCTTTGTTCTTGGCCCGTGTCTGTTCTCTGGAAAGCTTTGCCGCCTCAAAATAATCCCCGGTAACGGTATTACTTACCAGCACTGCTTCTCCGGCATTTTCTTTTGAAGAAACTTCGTTATCCGACTTTTTCTCCTCCGCAGCCACATCTTCGTCGGAGATATCTGCCACGGTATCATCCTGAACTGCCGAGCCGGTTCCGTTTTCCGCTGCCACGTTCTCTGCCGCATCCTTTTCATCCCCTGCCGCCTGCTCTGACTGGTTCAGCACGCCCACAGCAAGATCTTCCTCATCCGTAAGACTTAAATATCCGGCAAGAGCAACCATGACAACCAGCGCCGTTATAATAATCTGATTTTTTCTCAATAGTTTCTTCACTACTTTGCCTCCTTACTTTTCCTTACTTTTCATTACTTTAATTTTATGACTCTCCACGGGAAATAATGCAGAAATCCCAGCTATAATTTCTCTCTGTATGGAAGGATTGTCACCTCCCGCGCAGACCACGAGAATTCCCTCAATCTCCGGCTCCACCTCCTGGATGACATAAGGAGAGGTATTTTTATTTTCATCCTCCGTCAGAACCGACTCCTCCTCACTTTTATCCGCATCCCTTTTATTATCCTTCAGTGTCACCTTCTCCCTGGAGGCCCGGAGCGTGATCATGACATCCACATCATCGATGCCCTCTGCCCGGCCCAGGATATCTTCCACCTGTTCCTCCATCCGCGCCTGGTAACTCAGCAGGTCATTTCCCTGTTCCGTCCCTGTCCCGGCCACGGTTTCCTTTTCCTCCCGCGGCGCCTCTTTTTCCGACATCCCTCCCCAGGAAAGGAAGATCAGCAGGATTCCCGACAGGATCACAATGATGATCTTAAATATCCCTGCCTTCTGCACCAACTCCCCCAGCCGGTCTTTCCACTCATCTGGTCTCACGGTATTCCTCCTCCCCTGCGCCCGCCTGGGATCCTTCCCTTAGCAGATTTTCTCTTTCCTCCCCGATCATACGGAGCTCGTCTTCCTGAAATCCATTTTCCAGTTCAAAAATATGGCCATCCAGACACTCATCGAGAAAATTTTCACTGGTAAACCAGGCAAACAACGGCGTCATGACAAGAATGATGATCATCAATCCTTCCACAAAGCGAAAATACCGATGATAACTGGATCCGGAAAACAGATTTGAAATAATGGAAAACACCAGAACAAAAATTGCCACGTGTTTCACTGTCACTAATATGGTATCCATGTCTTTCTCCTTTCACTGAATGCGGTTGGTGGCCGCGATAATGATCGTCAGAGTGACCAGAAACATCACCGCGGTCATGAAGACGATATGAAGCAATAGTCTGCCGCTGTCGGCGGTGCTCTGAAATACCGAGACGATCCTTCGGTCTGTCACCGGCTGGGCAAAGGCGGCAAGCCCGCGGTAAACCACGGTAAACACTCCAAGTTTAAGGATCGGTGCGATACAGATTACACATACCGCGATCAATCCCCCCACACCGATGGCGCTTTTGATCAGTACTCCGGTGCCGATCACGGTATCTGTCACACCGCCAAACAGGTTTCCCACCCCAGGCAGGCTGCTGGCCGTCCGAAACACAGTACTTCTTTTTACACCATCCAGCGCCGGCATGATCAACCCCTGAATCCCCTGATGGCCGATCAATATCGCCAGAAGCGTCTTCGTCCCGATCCTTACAAGCCCTCTTAATAAGGAAGCAAATTTGGTAAAGCGCCAGTCTGCCAGCGGGTTCATGATACTGACCAGAAAATACACCTGCACCATAGGAACAAACACCCGGATCAATACATTTTCTGCCACACCGATGGCAAGAAGTGCAGTCTGATAAAATGCCATGGAGGTGGCGCTGCCGGAACTCCAGGTGAGCGCCACGGAAAATGACGGGATCAGTGCATTCATAAATTGTATGATGTCAGCCAGCACATCCCCCGCCACCTGGGTTACGGAAAAAAAGCCGGTGACCATAATGGTGACAACAAGAAAATATATGATCTGAAATCCGGTCTCTCCCATCTGCTTTTCATACATGGTGGAAGAAAAATTCAGGAAGACGCCGGACAATATACCAAACAGAATCAAACGCAAAAAGGTTTTCCGGTTTACCTCAAACTGATGAACAATGTAATTTCTCACATAGCTTTCCATCCCCGCCAGAGAGAGCTCTCCCTCCCCTGCCAGCACCCGATCCACATATTCCCGAATGGAAAAATCCACCTCATCCTCCTTCATATCCTGCAGAACCTCTTCTACCTCCTGCAGAGGAATACTGTCATAGATCCTGTTCCTGATATCTTCAGAAGATAATGCCGGATCGCCAGAAACCGCCTTCGCCTCCCGACTGCCAGAACATGAAATTCCCATCCCGGCTGCCACAAGCAGACACAGGAAAATGCCGAATATTTTCCATCTCATCAAGGCAGCACCTCCCCGATGGTCTCCAGCAGTGACTGCAGCACCGGAAGGCTCACCACGATCATGCTCATCTTCCCGAAAAAATCCACCTGCCCGGCGATGGCATTCTGTCCGGCATCCCGGCAGATCGCCGCGGTAAATTCGGACAAATAAGCGATACCTATCATTTTCAGTATTATTTTTATGTAGGTTTCATGGATGCCGATATAGTCTGCCAGATTGTGAAACATGTCCACCACATACTCAAACCGGCTGATCCCAAAAAAGAATATGATAATCCCTGAAACAATGGTGATCCAGATCCCAATATCCCTTCTCATGCCGCCAACGACCACCGCCAGTATCATTCCGGCGATGCCAATAAGTGCAATTTTAACCATAGTCTGCTCCCATCATAATACAAATAATCGTTCTATCGTTTCAAACAGTTCTGCGATATAAGGAATCACCCAGAACAATACCAATACCAGTCCGGCAAGGCTCGTGAGAAATGCCTGTTCTTCCCTTCCCGTCTGTTTCAAGATCTGGTTCAGCATTGTCACAAGTATCCCAACCAGTGCTATTTTAAATATGATACTTATCTCCACAGCAAATCCTTTCCGGAAAATCTTTTTTCCTTACACAAGTATAATAACCATCAGTACACCGCCTGCAACCCCGCATACATAATAGAGCCTGAGCTTATTTGTCTTTTCCTTCTGCCTCTTCTCAATGATAAATTCCCATTTTTCCAGAAAATAATCAATCGCTTTTTCCTGTGTCCTGGAGTCAGTCCCTCCCAGCTGCCCTCCCATTTCCAGAAATTCTTCCTCAGCGTCTTTTTCTAAGACGTCCCTGGTTATTTCCTTACGATAGCACTCTTTCCATATCTCCCGGACCATCCCGGCATTTTTCCTTGACAGCTCATCAGCCACCCCGGAGAAAAAACGCCGGAAAGGTCCTTTTATCCTGCCTGCCACCTCTTCCAGAAGCTCCGGTAAAGGTGTACTCATATAGCGGATCTCTCCCTGTATGTAAAGAAATGCTTTCTTTACCTCATATAGATTATTTAATCGGTTCACATACATACCTGCCTGGTACATCCCCAGCGCCGCCGCCCCCAGAAGGATGATAACCATTCCTGCCAGTTTAAGCATATAAACTCCCCCCCTGTCCATCGCATACATCCAGAACCGTTCCCGGTCCTTTCGTATTTCCCAGGACGATACAGCGCTCAAACAAACCGTCCCGCAGCATATCTCCCAGCTCCGGCTTTTCCCATATATCCCGAAAATCCCTGCCGTGCACCGTGGCAATCAGGGCGCAGCCGCAGTTCATAACATACCGAAGTGCCTGTACATCTTTTTTTCCACCGATCTCATCCACTACGATGACATCCGGCGCCAGAGACCGCACTGCCATCATCATCCCGACGGACTTGGGACAGCCGTCCAATACGTCGGTGCGGCATCCCAGATCATTCTGGGGCATTCCCCGAAAACATCCTCCGATCTCGCTCCGCTCGTCCACCACCGTCACATTTTTTCCCTCCGGCTCATGGCTCTGCCCGGACACCAGCCGCACGATATCCCGCAGAAGGGTTGTCTTTCCACAGCCCGGAGGAGAGATGATGAGCGTATGATAAATCTTGTCTCCTTTTCTGATATACCTCAAAACTGCATCCGCGCATCCCTGGACCTGATGGGAAAGGCGCACATTTATAAAGGAAATATTCCGGATATTTTTTACATTTCCCTGTTCCATAACCACTTGTCCGGCCACGCCCACCCGGTGTCCTCCAGGAACCGTTATAAACCCCTGGGATATCTCCTCCTCAAAAGCATATAGAGAGTATCCACTTATGTATTCCAACATCTCCCTTATGTCTGTCCTGTCCACCTTTTCCCTGCACAGTATCCGCTTTTTATCTTCCCGCAGTTCCACCGGCTGACCGATCCGGAGGCGGATCTCCTGCAGCCTGTCCAGACAGATTCCCGCCCGCTCAAAATACCCACGGAAACGTTTTGGCAGAATCTGTATGATCTCTGAATGTTCCATCGCCGTACCTCCCTTGACAGCCTGTTTGTTTTATTTTATGTCCCGGAATTTTTTATATGCTTGAAAGGACAAAAAAAATATGATACTGTATTGAAAGAGAGTTCGCTGTCATGCCACATCGGCAGGACGGTGAAGACAAAAATTGATTCAGAAAGGATGTACATAAAATGGATTATGGATTGATCGGACAGCCGCTGGGTCACAGCTTGTCCAAACCTATTCACGAAAGTCTTGCAGACTACACATATGACCTTCACCCACTTACCAAAGAAGAATTTACTTCTTTTATGGAAGAAAAACCTTTTCGGGCAATCAATGTCACCATCCCATATAAGAGAGATGTCATTCCCTATCTGGACTCCATGGATGACAATGCAGAAGCCATCGGCGCAGTAAACACCATCGTAAATACCGACGGAAAACTCCGGGGATACAATACGGATTTTTCCGGTTTTGATTATATGGTAAACCGACACAGTGTAAAGCTGACGGATAAAAAAGTAGTGGTCCTCGGCAATGGCGGCGCTGCCCAGGCGATCAAAGCAGTGGTCCGCAGGCATCAGGCAAAAAAAATGATCGTGGTAGATGTCGTATCCGATGGCGAATCCATCACCTATGATGAATTATTCGCCAGCCACACCGATGCCCAGGTGATCATAAACACCAGCCCCATCGGCATGTACCCAAAGGTAAATTCCAGTCCAGTAGATCTGGCTCAATTCCCAAACTGCCAGGCAGTGATGGATGTGGTCTACAACCCTCTCACCACAAAACTGGTCGCCCAGGCAAGAGAGCTTGGCATGATCGGCGTCACCGGTCTGGAGATGCTGGTCGCCCAGGCAAAATACGCAGTGGAAATATTCCTGAATACCAAGATCGATGACGACAGGATTCAGGAAATCTATGAAGAAATAAAAAAAGAATTTTTGTAATACAGTGTATAAACAGCAGGGGAAAGGAGAATTGAATATGGAAAACAAAAAGAAAATCAAAAGAAGCATTCGGGTTAAAGTTATGACAATGACGTCCATCGTAGTAGTAGGTGTTATGCTGGTATGTACCGGAATCCTTCGGTACTCCATGGGAAATTTGACAGAATCCATCTTGCTGGATGTACTCCAGCCCACAGCAGGACAATCTGCAAAAGCAGTGGCATCGGACATTCATCTGATGGCCGACCGAATGATGAACCTGGCATCGGATAACAGGCTCACCGAAAAAAATATAGATCAGGAGGACATCACAACTGTTCTGAAAAATGCACGTAATACATATGAGTTTTATGGAATCGGCGTCTATGATATGGAAGGAAAAGCGCTGGCTCGGGACGGCAAAATTGACGAAAGCTATTCGGGGACGGATTGGTACAACCAATTGAAAGAGACAGATAATCTGACCATTTCCGATCCTGTGGCTACCATGGACTATGTCGGTATACCTATGGGAATGCCCATCAAGACAGACGGCAGCACCACATCATATCTGTTGGGAATCTATAAGTACGACGTGTTGAGCGATGTCCTGGATGCCATTCACATCGGAAAGACCGGTATGGGGCTGATCATTAATGAGAAAGGAAAGATTGTGGGCCATCCTGAAGAAGAGATCGTACGCCAGCAGTTAAATGTCTATGAACTTGACAAGACGGATTCCGCACACCAGATCTTTGACCGCATGATTACCAGGGAAACCGGTTCTGGTGAAGGGCTCTTCAACGGACAGGAAGCCTATGTAGCTTTTTGCCCGGTACGCGGAACACGCTGGTCTTTCGCTGTCCAGGTTCCCAAAACAGATTACATGGAATCCACAAATCGGGCCGTGCGGAATACCATGATCGGAACCTTTTCTGCGCTGGGCGCCGCATTGATCATTATCTGGTTCGTCATGACAGTGATTTCCGGTAAGTTAAAAAGAGCGATCGCCCGGATGAACGGGCTTTCAGAGGGTGACTTAAGCTCCCCGGTAGAGGTGAAGAATTCCGGCGATGAGACAGAGTATCTCTCCAGGTCTTTAAAAACCACGATCGAAAACATCAACGGCTACCTGAACGAGATCAAAAGGGTGCTGGACAACATCTCAAATGGAAACTTGAATATGTCCGCCGATGGGGATTATCAGGGGGATTTTGTGGTAGTGAAGGAAACCCTGACCCATATTATCGTTTCACTGAATCAGATCATGAAACAAATTAATCAGACCGCCTATCAGCTGATGGAAACCGCCCAGAACATGGGAACCCAGTCAGAAGAACTGCACCAGACTGTGACCAGCCAGACCATGCTTATGGATGGATTGAACGGCGAGGTGGAGACCGTCAAAGCGAATTTAAAAGAAGTAACCGAAAATACCAGGGAAACACGCCAGCGGGCAGAAGAAATCGCGGAAGAGATCGAAAACGGCGATGAAAAAATGAATGAACTCAAAACAGCCATGGAAGCGATCAGCAAGAATGCAGAAGATATCAATAAGATCAGCAAGCTGATAGAGGGAATTGCAAAACAGACCAATATTCTGGCTCTCAACGCAGCTGTGGAAGCAAGCAGAGCCGGTGAACACGGTAAAGGTTTTGCTGTGGTGGCTGAAGAGATCCGGGTCCTGGCAGAGCAGAGCGAGGAAGCTGCCAAAAACACGGTGACAATGATCGAGACATCCAGCAGCCTGATTGCCGAGGGTGTGGACCTGACTGCCAGAACATCCGAGGCCCTGGAAAAAATCAGCAGGAGCTCTGAGGACGTCACACAGATCACAAGACGTCTGTCCGAGACCATGGATGTACAGGAGGCCTCTCTTTATAATATTACCGGCAAAATAGAAGATATGTCCCAGATCACGGAGCGAAACCTCCACTGTGCTGAAAACACAGCAGATGCCAGTGAGGAACTCAAACATGAGGCATCGAATCTGAAAAAACTGCTGGAAAAGTTTAAATTTCACTAAATAATTAAAAGGAGGGCAATCAGATGAAATATAAGATCATAACCGGCATACTTGTAGTTGCTGTTTTATTATTAGCAGGCTGCGGTGAAAAGCAGGATTCATCCAGCATGCAGGATGGTACCTATACAGCTCAGATGGAAGAGTATTCCCATGGATGGAGAGAATTTGTAACGATCACCGTAAAAAATGGTGTGATCGTCACCGCAGAATACAATGCAGAAAATTCCAGTGGATTTATCAAAAGCTGGGACAATGCATACATGAATAATATGAAAACGGTTACAGGCACCTACCCCAATGAGTACACCCGTTATTATGCAGCATTCCTGTACAACCAAAAGGATGTGCCTGAAATTGACGCCCTTACAGGAGCTTCCAGTTCCGGCGCCAATTTCAAGCGCCTTTCTGAGGCAGTTGTGAATAAAGCGAAGCAGGGAGACTCTTCGATCGCGTTTGTGGAGTCACTTGACAAAGAATAATCATCAAAACATGATTGCTGGCTGGTAGCAAAAAAGCTGGAACTGCCAGAATTACGGCTAAAATCGGAAAGGTAAGTCTGTTGCTCCATATTTTTATGGGTCAATTTTACACATTTTCCTTTGAGATCGCATAAAGAGGCTGGTAAAGCGGGTGTTTAAACCGCTTTTACCAGCCTTTTCAGATTTCGTTTGAACGCTGACAAAAGACATTCTTCTATCACTTTTTGAATACCCTCCCCAATATCAAGTATTCATTTTTAATTTTATGCTTGCATTTTTCAACCATATGCTTTATACTCATATTGTAGGTGATTTAATAATGATTGAGAAAAAATTATGTACTTTAATAAAGATGGTACATTAAAAATTGACTAACCATGAAAGGAAATGATACCATGTCACCAAATTTACAAGAACTGATTCAAAAAGCAGATTCCTATAAACAAAAAATATCTTCTGCCCGACCGCTGGCAAAGGAAGAATTGAAATCCTTAGATGATTATTTCCGTATCGGCTTCACCTACAGCAGTAACGCTTTAGAGGGGAATACCCTCACCATATCTGAAACAAAGATACTCCTGGAAGACGGCATTACCGTTGGAGGCCGCCCTCTAAAGGATTGCTATGAGGCCGTTGGTCATGGCTCCGCCTATGACTTCATGTTAGAGCTGGCAAGGCAGCAGGACTTGAGTATCACAGAAGACACCATTAAGAAACTTCACCGTCTTTTTTACCAAAAGGTTGACGCCAATCAAGCCGGCCAATACCGTTCTGTTCAGGTTTACATTTCCGGAACGGAGTATATTCCTCCTACTCCAGGCGAAGTGCCCCAACTCATGAAGCATCTGACAAATCAGATTCATTCTTCATGGGCCACTCTACATCCTATTGAACTGGCAGCGATGGCACATAAGCAGCTGGTTGATATTCACCCTTTCATTGACGGAAATGGCAGGACTGCCAGGCTTCTGATGAATCTTATTCTAGTCAATGCCGGTTATGGCGTGGTATCCATCCCCCCCATTTTTCGAAATGACTATATCAATGCCCTTTCTGCTTCCAGACGACTAAATGACATGGAACCATTTTCCAAACTGATTACCGAATGCGTAATTGAGACAGAACGGGATTACTGCAGATTACTTAAATTATAAGTTATCTGATTCCACCTCGCAATGGACAGCCTTCGGCCATATCTTTCCCACTGCCGGGCGGATTATGGACTTTCACCAATTAGAAACATACGTCACCGGACGTACCACCCTAAACAGGCGGAGCCCACTGCTCCGCCTTCCTAAAAACAATACTACTATCACCCTGGGACAATCATCCCTTTTTCTCTTTTGAATAAGAACTATATATTTTTTTCCCTCCCTCGCCCTTCATAAAGGCACGGATTTTAAAAGCATACTTTGTATACTTTTTCAATTTTTTGCTTTTATATGAAGTGCTGCTTCCTTTCTTTACCGCGGTCTTCTTGAATTTCCCATTTCCTTTCTTCATAAAAATCTGAATGGAATCTGCTTTACACTTCTTCCACTTCAGGCGGAATGTTCGGCCTGATTTTTTCAGTGACCGGAGTACTGGTTTGGCAGGCTTTGTCGCCGTATTCAGAACCGTGGAAGTCCCCGCTGGATTGGCAGATACGATCATGTATTTATAGTGTCTGCCTGCTTTGCATTTTGTATCCGTATAACTTGAGGTCTTCAGGCCCTTTTTCAAAGTAACCCATTTCTTTTTCCCTGCGTCGTAACGTTTCACCTCGTAAACCGCTCCGCTCACTCCATTCCATTTTAATGCGATGGAGGTGGTTTTATGTTTCACCGCCCGCAGACCCGTTATTTTATAAGGCGCAGTGGTGGCCGGAGGATTATTCTGGTCTGTTTTATCTGACCCCGGAGTGTTACCCGGCTGGTTATCCACCGGCTTTTCCTTTACTGTAACACGACACAGACTGTAAAGCCCGCCCTCGGTCTCTGCTTTTACTGCCGTCTCACCAACTGCTGCCGGACTCAATTCGATCCCGGAACCATTCACCTTAGCTGAAACAATACTCTCATTCTGGGAAGTGACAGAAAGAGCCGCATTGCGATAGTTTCTCGGAGCGACGGTGACACTTATGGTTTTGGAAGGTCCTCCTGGCTCCAGATTTACTTTTGATTTTGAAAAATGTACCAGGGCAGGTTTGCAGGCAAATTCATACCAGAGCTCAGCCGCCTCATCCGATGAAGAAACCGCTGGCTCGCTGCGGTATCCCAGGTCATAATCGCGCTGCCCCTGCAGTTCTTCCTCTGACAATACGCGGTTGTACACGCGAACCGCGGCGTAACTGTTATCCCCGGTGCGGTCTGTCTGCGCATCGTGGCCGATGCCAAAAGGATAGCCGGAATCAGAAGGAATCCCAACATCTGTTGTCTTCTGAATCACCGATCCGTCCAGAACAATCATGAGCGTACCATTTTCCTCTGGAGAATACATCGCAGCCACATGATGCCAGCCCTCCAGATAAAGCCCGGTGGCTTCGCAGGTCTCCCAATCCGTTCCATTGTGGATAAAGAAATACAGGCTGGATGCAGTCCCACGGAATCCCATGGTTCGGTCTCCTTTTCCAAAGATCATGTTCATTTCATCGTAGCTTCCATTCATGTTCAGGTAAGCTTCCACCGTAAAGGCTCTGCCCTCTTTAAACTGCTGGTCGAAGATCCCCTTCGCCTGATCAGAATCCAGGTCAAAATAACCGCGGAGATAACTTACATTTTCGGCTTCATCATACCCCAATGTGTACTTGGAATCCTCTGTCATAGAAGAATCCAGTTTGTTCTTACTCAGATCCTTCCAGACAATAGACGCCGGATGATCTGCCATGTCCTGGGCCTCTTTGATCTTATGCTGGAGAAGCAGGACAATCTCTTCACTCACAAAAGATTTTTCCTCTGCCGTGAGAACGGTTCCCTCTCCTTCGTATGACGGATCTCCCTCGTATCTCGCCTGGAGATCCAGCAGCGCCCCCAGCTGGGAAGAAGAATAGACAACGATCTCCTTCACTTCCTTTTCAAAGGCTTTCACGGTAGGATTTCCCTCATACACTTCTACATTCCGATACCCTCTTGTCAGCTCCGTGAGGTTCTGTGCTGCTCCTACGTCGTAGGGAAGCAGGGTATACTCATAAGAATATTCTTTGTTGTTTGGAATGAGATATTCCGCCAGTGTGTCCGGTCCGCAGCTTTTATTTCCGGTGCCCTGGGAAGCAAGGTTCACAGACAGGATCGTGTCATTTTCCGGTGTAAGCTGATAGGGATGTCTGGCATTGGTCAAATCCTGCACTGTGAAATGCAGGGCTGACGTCTCCACATCTTCTCTTCCGGCTACCACAAGGGCCTCATTGTGATCCGGATCTGTTACTGTAAACCATTTTATCCCTGGCAACGTACCAGTATCCTGGGTATCCAGATAAGGATAAAACATCTCTGACACCGTTGACTGGTATCTGCCGACGACAGCAAAATTATTCCGGTCACTCATAGATTCCACCGGGCCGTCTCCATACCAGGTAATATTCTCGTAGCCGCCGGGAAGCCGCATATTGGTTCCGATCCTCAGATAATTCCCCAGAGATGTACTGGTGGCATCGGTGGTCATTTGTACCGTCACCGCACCGTTCGCCTCGATGGTGTAGTCCAGGGCAGTATAGAGACCCGGCTGCTCCGGGAAAGAAAGGGTGGTACGGACGATCTTACGCCCGTCACCCTCTTCCTCAATCTCATAATCCTTTAATGAAGGATTGTTGGCTGCACTCTTCCACTTTTTGTCGTGGGAACCATCGTTATTCAGCGGAGCGCGGTAAAAATTCGGAACTGGTCCCTCTGACATTAAAAGGGTTCCGCGGTAAGTGTAATCCCGCAACATGCCACTCTCTTTATCTATTGTAAAGGAGAAATCAGAACCGTTTACGGCGATCCCGCCATCCTCTTCCTGAATCTCCACATTTCCTGCTGCCGGCTGATAAGAGGCAAGTTCTAATGTCTCCGGCAGTAAAAACTGCTCCTGGGCCACCACATGGCCGGCTTTGGCATATAACGTGTCGGACTTTAGCTGCAGCTCAAGGGTCAGATAATATTCCGCCCCCGCCTTGCGTTCTTCTGGCAGCTTATCCATATAGGGAAGAAAAATGTCCTCCTCCTCTCTCGGCTTCACATCGACGCACTCTGTGCCTCTGGCAAGTTCCGTATCATCCTCACTGAGCTTCCAGACCAGATTATATTGATCCATATGGTCAAAGGAGGACTCATTATAAACATGCACATTTCCCCTCGCCAGATCGATATCTCCGGCGGTAAACCAGAAGTTCTGGTATATATATTTCACCTCATACAGCTCAGGCTGGACGTCCCGGTCGGGAGACACCAGACCGTTCACACAAAAGGAACCATCGTTGGGCTGGTCTTTCCAGTCTCCGCCATAGGCGTAGTATTTTCCCTCTGCCTCCTCCGAATACAATGTCTTGTGGGCAAATTCTTCGGAATAATAGTCGTATTTGAACTGGGGAAGCTCCGCCAGTCTGGACTGGTCCACCCAGTCCCAGATAAATCCACCCAGCATATTGTCTGAATTCCGGATCGCATCCCAGTACTCCTTTATATTTCCCACCGCGTTTCCCATGGCGTGGTCGTACTCACAGAGGACATAGGGCATATTTGCCCTGGCTTTCCCTTCTACCGTTCCCACCGTGGGATACATATTGCTGTCCATATCCACACCGTTTTGATTACCGGAACTCTCGCAGTGGACCGGCCGGGTGGGATCCTTTTCCTTGAAGTACTGGATCAGATCGTAAAACATACCGTCCGCGTAGTTTTTGTTGGAATTATAATAATTTTCATTTCCCGTGGACCACATCACCACGCTGGTCCGGTCTTTTAAGCGGTTGTAAGCAGTCACTGTCCGGTCCATAACCATTTTCTTGAAATGCTTCTGACTGTCTCCCTTGTTCATAAGAGCATGGGACTCCACATTGGTCTCCGCCATAACGTACAATCCATACTTATCACATAAATAATAGAGATATTCGTCGTTGCTGTAGTGGGATGTCCGGACCGCATTCAAATTGAACCGCTTCATCGTCTCAATGTCCTGGCGGACTGTCGCTTCTGGGACATATTTTCCATAAACCGGGTCTGTATCGTGCCGGTTCGTTCCTTTTAAAAGAATCGGCATTCCGTTGATCTTCATCGGCTGAAATTCACTGTCCTGGGTCTTTCTCTGCCCGTTGGCGTTCACTTCGCTGCTGACAAATTCCATCTCCCGGAAACCGAGCTGCTGGGACAGGCTCTCGATATAGGCTCCCGTTGATTTATGATATAAGGTAAGTACCATGGTATACAGATTCGGCTGCTCCGCTGACCACAGTTTGGGCCCGTACACAGCATGGGAGCCGGAGGCAGTCACCGTCGTTCTGGCGCCATCCTCTGCTGCCCTTTTTACTTCTGGAATATCAATAGTATATCCATTCATAAACACAGATCCATCGGGATTGAAAAGCCGGATATCCACCGCGTAATCTGACAGATCCGCTGTGCTGCTGTTGCTCACAGCCAGATCGATGTTCAGATCTGCATCTTTATAATTTTCGTCCAGATCCGTCACAACATGATAATCCTCTATATGAATCAAAGGAGTGGAATAAAGATATACACCGCGGAAGATTCCGCCATCGTATATCATGTCCTGTCCCTCCATCCATGTACCGTCACAAAACTTATGTACTTCTACTGCCAGAAGATTATCCTTTCCATCCTCCGTCAGATAATCGGTGACGTCAAAGCTGTGAGGACTAAAAGAATCCTCGCTGTACCCCACCTCTTTTCCATTGACATATACATAATAGCAGGATTCTACTCCCTGGAAGGAAAGATAGACCCGCCCGTTGGTGCGAAGCATGGTATCCTTTACATCAAAGGTCTTCCGGTACAGGCCCACCGGGTTATAATTCACCGGCGCCTTGGGAACTTTTACGCTTCGGTCGAAGGCGCTCTGCCAGGGCATCTGCACATTGGCATAGATCGGCTTATCAAACCCGTAGCTGGTCCAGCTCGCCGGAAGAACAAGATCTTCTTTCCATTTATCTTTCTCTTGCACCACATATCCTTTTTTATAAAAATCTTTATACTGCTCCGCCTGTGCTTTCGTCTGGTTCTGCACCACCACCAGATCCCAGTCAGCTTCCTTCTCCCCCGTCAGAAACTGTACATAATCCGACGCCTCTTTTTTGTAGTTCACCGCTCCCTCAATGGCTTTTTCCACAGAGTGATAGGGAACTGAATGCGTCGATGAGGACGTGGCATCCTGGACATTGATGCGGTATACATCCGCAGCATTAACGGTTTCCCCATAAGCGTCCACATACCCACTCTCACCGGTCCACTCCTTATGAGTGAACTTTGTTTCCTGCGCCACGCTGCTGTCTGTGACAGACTCCAAATCCGGCATCGGTATGCCATTATCCCAGGGAACACCTTCTGCTGCCTTGTTTTCTTTTGCACTGGCTTGTAACTGTGGAGTAACCGGGGACAATCCCCAAAGTGACGTTAGGCAAAAAACGGCACATAAAACTCCTGCAAAGATCCTTTTTTTCACGTTACCTTCTCCCTTCTTCCCACAGCCTGCTGCTTTCCCACTGTGTCTTTCTTGTGATAAATCATATAAAATAAGTCACTTTTTTACAATAGCAAATGCAGTAGTTTTTTTATAAAATAGCGACTTTTTCTTTCCCTTGTGTTATAATTAAGACTGAGCTGTCCCAAGCGGCGTCAGGCTGGCTTGGAAGCCCCATTGAGAAAAACCAGAGAGGAGGATCCTGACATGTATATCTGCCGGATAAAACCTTACGTTTTTCCCCGCGTTAATCTTCTCAATTCCATCAGTGTGGATAAATGTATCCATTTCCGCAGAACGCCGGATGAATATATCGCTTTTTATATTGTAAAAGGGGACATGTATCTAATGGAAGATCAGATTCACTATCATTTAAGAGAGGGAGACTGGATTCTGTTAGAACCCGGAAAAGAACATAATGGATATAAGATCAGCCAGCACTGTACCTATTTTTATATCCACTTTCAGACCGACGCACTGACTGGCGCAGAAATGGACGAACAACCCCTGCAGGAGCTGTTGAAACACAATAAAATGGAAGCCCTGCAGGGTAAAAATATTACGGACCACATCATCATTCCCAAGCTCTGTCACGCCAGATCCCACATAGCTTATGACACGATCCTTCACCTGTTAAACCGGGGAAGACAGTATTTTAATGCCTATAAAGAACATTCTGATCTACAGACCTCATGCCTGTTGCTGGATCTGCTGATCCACCTCTCCCACATCTATTCAAAGCAGATCTTATCGAATGAAGATAGAAATATCAAACGCTCTACCTATATCGTCTATGATCTGTTGAGAGAGATCAATTTTAATTATGCGGAAAAATTCTCCAGCCGTCTCATCGAAGCAAAGTTTACATGCAATTTTGATTACATCAACCGGATCTTCAAAAAAGAGACGGGACAGACTATTTTTTCCTATCTGACCATGGTACGGATCTCCCAGGCAAAGATACTGCTGACCTCCGGCAATTTCCCGGTAAAAACCATCGCCCTGCGTGTGGGCTATGATGATATTTATTATTTTTCCAATGTATTTAAAAAAGAAACTGGTCTTTCCCCCACCCAGTACCGAAAAATGATTCTGGAAAACTGATCAGCACAAAACCACGATCTGTCGCGGCGTTGTCTGGGGCGGCTGGCTTCTCGTCGTCACCGAATAGAACACAAGAAGCATATGTCCGCCGGGGTTGCACCCAAAGTTCTGGCCATTTACCGTCCTGACTGACGTATTATCTCCGATGTTCAGTTGAAGAGAACGGTCCCCGGCCAGCAGGTTCCGGTCAAAAAACTGCAGCACCACCTGCTCGTTCCGCCCCGGTACCGCTATGAGCTGGGCCTGGTACTGAGGCGGAAAAATAAGAGGCACTGGCAGATAACGGTCATAATACGCCACCACCTGCATGCCCCGTCTCAACTGTCTGTTATCAATGATCAATGTCTCAGCATTCACGTGAAAATTTACGATTCCATTTCCTGTACGGAGGGATATCATCTGACTACAGCAGTCGCCTCCTCTGCTAATGTTTAAAATTGTGCCCATCACAGGCTCAAATCCAGAGTAATCCATATGCATCACACCTATTTATTCTCTTTTTCTCAAAATATGTGATGATCCTATAGAACGTTCCTACCGGCTTTGTTCACGATGCGAATCATAATCTTCCAGAAAATGATGTTTCACGCCATCCTTTTTATAGGCAATGATCGTAGCCAGATTAACATTTTCCACGCTCCTGAAAATATTCTTTGCCACCGAGGGATTGACCTGTTCCAGCTGCCGGATCAGTTCCTTGATCTCTGCCCGCTTGGAGCTTTTCTCCTTTTCCTCCTCCTGGGCAGCACACTGCTCGGTAAACCGGCAGGCACAGCGGATAAAATGAAGCTCGTTGTAGTGCATCCAGTGAATGATATCCTGCTCCCGGATCAGATAAAGGGGACGGATCAGTTCCATACCCTCAAAATTGGTACTGTGGAGTTTCGGCATCATCGTCTGGATCTGGGAGCCATACATCATTCCCATAAGGATCGTCTCCACCACATCATCAAAATGATGGCCCAAAGCGATCTTGTTACACCCCAGCTCTTTGGCCTTGCTGTACAGATATCCCCGCCGCATTCTGGCACAGAGGTAGCAGGGAGATTCCTCCTCTACCACCGCATCGAAGATCCTGGTCTCAAACACCGTAATCGGCACCCGGAGACGGCGGGCATTGTTCTGTATCGTCTCATAATTGATGTCATTATACCCAGGGTTCATCACAAGAAACACCACGTCAAAATTCTTCTGCCCATGGCGCTCCAGTTCCTGAAACAGCTTCGCCATAAGCATGGAATCTTTCCCACCGGAGATACACACGGCGATCTTATCTCCATCCTGAATCAGTTCATATTCATTGATGGCTTTCGTAAACTTGCGCCAGATCTCCTTGCGGTATTTTTTTATGATGCTCCGCTCCACATCCCGGCAGTATTTTTCTTCCCTGTTATCTTCCTGTTTTCTCTGGTTCATTGTCCCTGTCCTTCCCGGAAAAGCTTTAATTTTATTTTCATCCATTCGCAAAAAACCATGAATAGAACATTTCTTTACCGCCACTATCCATTTCTGCTTTCTTCTCCTCAAAATACCATAGCCAGCTCTCCTTGTCAACATCATAGTATGGTCTTTCTTTATATCTATAGACCTAAATAATTCGTAGCAAAATAGTAGCATACTAAACAGCTTATCGGCACCGAAATTAATAAATTCAAATCATCAAACACACCCTGGAGTGCATAATCTTAACTGTAAGCAACGCCTATATTGACGCAGGAGGATATG